>JAFQYM010000015.1 GCA_017406465.1 Kiritimatiellia bacterium
GACGCAGGGCATGGGTTTCCCGCCGTGCGCGAAGATGCTGACGCACTGGATACATCCGCGGGAACTTGCGACGAAGATGTCCATCTGGAACACGTCGCACTCCATCGGCGCATTCGCCGCGCTCGGCATATGCTCGCTTCTTTTTGCGCTCGGATTCGGATGGCGGTGGTGCTTCTACGTGCCCGCCGCGCTAGCCGGCTTTGCCGCCGTGTTCTGCTTCTTCTTCGTGAAGGACAGTCCGCACGAAGACGGGCTGCCCGACCTGGAGATCGAGGCGACGGAGCGGAAGCCGTCGTCGGAGATCACGACCGCCGACCGCCGCCGGCTCGTGTTCGGCAACAGGGTGATCTGGCTTGTCGCCATCGCGAACTTCTTCGTGTACATCGTCCGCTTCGGCTTTCTCGACTGGGGGCCGACCTTCCTTAAGCAGATGAAAGGCATCCCGGTCGCCAAGGGCGGGCTGATGATCATCGCCTTCGAGTTGGCGGCGATAGTCGGGACGATATTCGCGGGCTGGGTGACCGACCGGGTGTTCAAGGGGCGTGGCGTCAGGACTTGCGTGGTTTGCATGTTCTTCGCGGCGGTGTTCGCGTTCGGGTTCTGGCTGCTGCCGAGCGGCGCTCCGGTCTGGGCGGCGACGCTTCTCCTGATGGGCGCGGGATTCTGCATCTACGGGCCGCAGGCGTTGGTCGGGATCGTGGCGGCCAACCAGGCGACGAAGGAGGCGGCCGCCATGGCGAACGGCTTCACTGGGATCATGGGCTATGCCTCGACGACCGTCTCGGGCATAGGCATCGCGTTCATCGCCGAGCGCTTTGGCTGGAGCGCGGCGCTTTGTGCGATCGCCATCTTCGCGCTTGTGGGCATGGCGCTCTTCTTGTGCGCGTGGTCCGCCAAGGCCGACGGCTACGCGCGCAAGTCGTAGGGCAAGATAGCGCGCGGCAGATGACCGGCGGATGATAATTTGGTATAATAATCAATATGAAGAAAGTTGTTTTTCTGGTCTTGGCGGCAATCGCGGCGTCTGCGTTTGCGGATAGGCCCAAGTATGTGTTCCTTTTCATTGGCGACGGGATGTCCGTTCCCCAGCGGATGACGGCCGATGAATTCTCGCGCAAGAGCGGCGGCGGCCCTCTTGCGATGAACGCAATGCCTTTCAGCGCGATGACGCGCACCTGCTCTTCAGATTCGCTTGTCACGGACTCGGCTGCTGCGGCGACCGCTATGGCTTGCGGCGTCAAGACAAAGAACCACTACGCCGGCGTCGACCCAGAGGGTAAGCCGCTGGTCTCTTCTGCAGCTGCCGCCAAGAAGGCTGGAGTCAAGGTCGGCATATTGACGACCGTCACGATCACTCACGCGACGCCGGCCGGCTTCTACGCCCACCGCAAAAACCGCGGCGACACCTACGGCATCACCCTCGATCTCGCCGACTCCGGTTTTGACTTCTTCGCTGGCGGCGGGCTCGACGTAAATCCCAAGAACGCGCTGAAGCACAAGCAGTACGAGGCGTGCGGCGATGCCTGCGAGTATGTCCGCTCCAAGGGGTACAAGATCGTCGAGACGAAGGACCGGTTTCTTTCGCTTAAGCCCGGCGACGGCAAGGTGCTTGCCATGTTTGCGAACGGCTCCCTTGACGCTGCTATCGATGCCGACGGCTCGCAACCGACGCTCTCCGAGATGGTTGCAAAGGCCATCGAGATGCTTGACGGGGACAACGGCTTCTTCATCATGGCCGAGGGCGGCAAGATCGACTGGTCCGGCCACGGCAACGACTCCGCGACGAACCTGCGCGACATCCTTGCGCTCGACGAGGCCGTCAAGACGGCGATTGCGTTTCAGGAGAAGCATCCCGACGACACGCTTATCGTCGTCACCGGCGACCACGAGACCGGCGGCATGTCGATGGGCTTTGCGGGGACTGGCTACGCGCTCTACCTTGAACTCCTTTCTAACCAGACGATGTCCGTCTCCAAGTTCGGCGACAAGGTCACTGCCGCGTTCAAGGCCAATCCCAATCTCTCGTTCGACGATGTCAAGCCGATCATTTCCAAGGCGTTTGGCTTCAAGTTCGAGGGCGACGCGAAGAAGGACAAGATGGTCCTTTCCGCAGAGGATATCAAGGGCTTGGTCAAGGCGTTCGAGCACGATATCGAGTTCTATAGGGCGAAGATCGAGGAGAACTCGAAGTACGACGGCGTAAAGCGCTATCTCCTCGGCGGCGAATGCCGTCTCGTGATGTCGCACAAGTGCGGCATTGGCTGGAGCTGTGGCTCGCACACCGCGATGCCAGTTCTCTCGACCTCAAAGGGCCGCTGCGCAGAGAAGTTCTCCGGGTCTCTCGATAACACCGACATCGCCAAGGCGATGAAGGCGTTTTACGAATGAAAAAATTCGTTCCCGTCGTCGTTCTCGCGGTCTGCTGCGCCGCTCTCTTCTTCGTGCCGGGGCCGCAGCGCCTTGCGGACGACGGGGTTAGGACCGTCCGCGCCGAGGTAGTCGAGACCGACGATTCGGGATTGCAGCTCCACGGGCTCGTCGAGTTCGGCACCCAACGGCTTAGAGTGCGGCTTCCCGACGGGCGGCTCTTCGCGGCCGCAAACGAGCTTCGCGCGCAGATGGAGCTTGACAAGAAGTTTTCGGCGGGCGACACGGCGCTTGTCGTCCTTCCCCCCAATGCGGCGGAAAACGACGTGCTTGTCGCGCGCGACCATTGGCGCATGGGCTGGGGTTTCGCGTTCTTCGCCGGGTTCTGCATCCTCCTTTGCGTGTTTGGCGGCTGGACCGGGGCAAAGGCGCTCTTCAGCTTCGTCTTCAGCTGTCTTGTCGTCTGGAAGCTCCTCATCCCGCTTGTCCTCGCCGGATGGCATGCCTCTACGGTCGTGTTTCTTTCCGTCGCAGTGCTTACCGGCGTCATCATGTATCTCGTCGCAGGGTGGAACAAGAAGGGCTTTTCCGCTTTCGCGGGCTCGTTGCTCGGCGTCGTCGCCTCGCTTGCGCTCGCCCACTTCTTCGGACGCGTCATGAACGTCAACGGCGCGACGATGCCTTTTGCCCAGCAGCTGCTTTATTCCGGCTTTTCGTGGATGAATTTGCAGGACGTCTTCATGGGCGCGATCGTGCTCGCGTCCTCCGGCGCCGTCATGGACCTCGGCATGGACATAGCGGCGGGCGTGGAGGAAGTGCATCGGCACAGTCCAGCCCTTGGCTTCCGCGAGCTTGCGGCGTCGGGCTTCCGGATAGGGAGGGCCGTGGTGGGGACGATGACGACCACGCTCCTTCTCGCGTATTCGGGCGGATACATCACGTTGCTCATGGTATTCGCGGCCCAGGGCACATCTCCCGTTGATTTCCTCAACTCCACCCTCGTCTCCGCCGAGCTGGTCAAGACGCTAGTCGGGAGCTTCGGCCTAGTTCTCGTCGCTCCGGCGACCGCCGTGGTCTCCGCGGCAATCTTCTCGCGTGGCGGCAGGGGTGCAATTTGATATAATGTCCCCATGGCGAAGACCGAGGGCACATTCACTCTCAAGTCCAAGTTCAAGCCGACTGGCGACCAGCCGGAGGCGATCGCCGCGCTCTACGAGGGGCTGAAGCGCGGCGAGAGTCGGCTTGTCCTCCAGGGCGTAACGGGCTCGGGGAAGACCTTCACGATGGCGAACCTCATCGCGAAGTGGGGCCGGCCGACGCTAATTCTCTCGCACAACAAGACGCTCGCCGCCCAGCTTTTCGCAGAGCTTAAGGAGTTTTTTCCCGAGAATGCGGTAGAGTATTTCATTTCGTACTACGACTACTACCAGCCCGAGGCATACATCCCGCAGACCGATACCTACATCGAAAAAGACGCGTCTATAAACGAGGAAATCGAGCGTTACCGCCTCGCCGCGACGAATGCGCTCATAGCGCGGCGTGACGTCATCGTGGTCTCGTCAGTGAGCTGCATCTACGGCCTCGGCGAGTCGGACGAATACCGCGATCTCGCCGTTGGCTTCAAGGTTGGCGAGGCGCTGTCGCGCGAGCGCCTTCTTGCTCGGCTTGTCGAGGCACAGTATGTCAGGAACGACTACGACTTCGCGCCCGGCGCGTTCCGCGTGCGCGGCGACGTTGTGGACATCTTCCCCGCCTACGAGACTAAGGCGATCAGGGTCGAGTTCTTTGGCGACGAGATCGACTCGATCCGCGAGCTTGACCCGCTTACAGGTAAATGCGGCGTCTCGATGCCTGCTGCCGTCGTAACGCCCGCCAAGCAGTTCGTGATGGGCAAGGACAAGTTCGAGGCGGCGTTCGCGAGGATTGAGGCCGAGCTTGATGACCGTTTGAAGTTCTTCTCCTCCAAGGGAAAGCTCCTTGAGGCGCAGCGGCTAAAGGAGCGGACGGAATACGACGTCGAGATGATGCGCGAACTTGGCTACTGCAATGGCATCGAGAACTACTCGCGCCCGCTTTCTGGGCGCGCGCCCGGCTCGCCGCCAGAGTGTCTTCTTGACTATTTCCCCGACGATTTCCTCACGATCATCGACGAGAGCCATGTCTCAGTGCCGCAGATACGCGCGATGTACAACGGCGACCAGGCAAGAAAGCAGAAACTCGTCGACTTCGGCTTTCGGCTTCCGAGCGCGAAGGACAACAGGCCCTTGAAGTTTGACGAGTTCAATGCCAAGGTCCACCAGATAGTCTACTGCTCGGCGACTCCGGGCGACTACGAGTACGAACAGTCGAAGACGGTCGCTGAGCAGGTGATACGCCCGACAGGGCTTCTCGATCCCGTAATCGAGCTACGCCCGCTCGCGAACCAGATAGACGATCTCGTTGCGGAGATCAAGCGCGTCGTCGAGCAGAAGGACCGCGTCTTCGTCACTACGCTAACAAAGCGCTCGTCGGAAGACTTGACACAGTATCTTCACGGCACCGGCATCCGCGTAGAGTACCTTCACAGCGACATCGACGCGATCGAGCGCGTCTCGATTCTGCACCGGCTGAGGAAGGGCGAGTTCGACGTGCTTGTCGGGATCAACCTCCTGCGCGAAGGCCTCGACCTTCCGGAAGTCGCGCTCGTCGCGATTCTTGACGCCGACAAGGAAGGGTTTCTTAGGTCGACGACTTCACTCGTGCAGACTGCTGGTCGGACGGCTCGCCACGAGAAGGGGCGCGTCATACTCTACGCAGACAAGAAGACGGATGCGATCAAGGACTTGCTGCGCATTACGAAGGCGCACAGGAAAAAGCAGATCGCCTACAACGAGAAGCACGGTATCGTGCCAAAGTCTGTAAAGCGCGCGATAAACGAGTCGGCGTACGTCTTTGCGGCCGGCTCCGCGGCGACTGCGGCTCCCAGCACGCGCGACGGGATACCCGTCGCGGACATCTTGGCGGAACTCGAGCGCGACATGCTCGAAGCGGCGGACAATCTCGAATTCGAACGCGCGGCGTATCTGCGCGACCAGATAAGGAAGCTTAAGGGAAAGAGTCGCTCCTAAAAGTCTGCAGGTAGCAGGCGAGGCGCGGGCATCAGCGGCGCCTGATCGGCTTTGCGGCGGCTTTCTGCGCCGCCCTTGCGCTATGCGCTGCGGCCTTTTGGGCGGATTGAGAACTGCGCATGGCGGCTTTCTGCATTGTCATGGCATTGTTTGTCGCGGCCCTCTGTGCAGTTGCGTTGGCGTGCATGACAACTTTCTGCGTCGATGCCGCATGGTGTGCGGCTGTCTTTTGCACTGCCTGCAGGTTATGAGTAGCGGCTTTCTGCGTTGCCTGCACGTTGTGGACGACGGGATTTTGCGGCGGCCGGCCGGGATTGTTGTGTCCGGGTCCGTTGTGATGAACCCCGCTGTGGTGGCCGTGGTGGCTTGGCGGCCTGTCCCCGCGATGCCTGTAGGAGCCATCGTAATAGTAAACGTCGTCGTAATAGTACGTGTCGGGATAATAGGTTGTCGTGGTGCTGTAGGTAACCGGCGTCACGTAGGCCGGCTCTGTGACGTATGTTGTCGCTGGCGCGACATAGGTCGGCGTACGGCGGTAGACCGGCTGTTCGTATGCGACGCATCCCGAGCAGTAGATGCAAAGCGCCGTTACCGGAAGAAGCATTTTTGTCGTGTTGTTCATGATACACCTGCCTTTCTGTTTACACGATGTGAGGGAATCTCGCTCCCGATTTCTGACAGAAAAAGATTTCGGCTACATTATACCAAAATGCAGGGATGATGTCAGTATTGCCTTTTTTGGCTGAAAATGAGATAATTTTTGCCGTATGCGAATAGCGATAATAGGCAAAGGGCTAATCGGAGGGTCGTTCGAGAAGGCGGCGAAGCGCGCTGGGCACGAGGCGGCGATTTTCGACAAGGGCGAGGATTTTCGCGTCGAGGACGCGGAAGTCGTCTTTGTCGCCGTTCCGCCGTCGGCTGTCGTAGCGGTCGTCGACGCGATTGCGCCTCGGCTTAAGGAAGGGGCGGTTGTGGTCGATGCGACCGGCGTGAAGACTCTCGTCTGCGATGCGCTTCGCAAATACGCTTTCGAGACGCGCTGGGTGTTTGTCGGCGGACATCCCATGGCCGGCAAGGAGAAGAACGGCTACGAAAATTCCGACGCCGATCTCTTCGACGGCGCGTCGATGATCTTGACGCCTTACCCTACATACGGCCGCGCACCTCTCGACAAGCTCGAGAAACTTTTGAAGGAACTCGGTTTCGCGCGGATCGTCTATACCGATCCCAAGCACCACGACGAGATGATCGCGTTCACTAGCCAGCTTTGCCACTTAATCTCCTCGGCCTACGTCCGCGAGCCGCTTGCGAAGGACCATGTCGGCTACTCGGCGGGAAGCTTCCGCGACATGGCGCGTGTCGGTGCGCCTGATCCCGACACGTGGACGGAGCTTTTCTTCGCCAACCGCGACGCTCTTCTCCCGATACTTGAGCGCTACATCAACCGCCTCGACGATTTCCGCGGCGCACTTGCCGCGGACGACCGTGCGCGACTCCACGCCGCGCTTGAAGACGGCGTCGCAGCAAAGGCACAGTTTGGAAAGGGACTAAAATGAAAAAAACGATGATTGCATCTCTGACCGCGCTTTTTGCGTTGGCCGTCTACGCGAAGACTTCTACGCCCGAGGGATGGCTCGACGACTACGACGCCGCGCTTAAGAAGGCCGCGGCCGAGAACAAGCACGTCGTGGTCGATTTCTCCGGAAGCGACTGGTGCGGCTGGTGCAAGCGGCTCGACAAGGAGGTGTTCGCGACAGACGAATTCAAGAAGGCCGCGTCGGAGAAGTACGTCCTCCTGATGGTGGACTCGCCGATGAAAAAGTCGCTTTTGACGCCGAAGGCCGCCAAGGAGAACCCGAAGCTCGTCGAGAAGTTCGGCGTGAATGGCTTCCCCACGGTCGTCGTCCTCGACCCGAAGGGCGAGGAGGTGTGCCGTCTTGGCTATGAGAAGGGCGGGCCCGCGAAGTACATCGAGAAGCTCGACGCCGAGATACGCGATGCGCCGGACGTCAAGAAGTACATCAAGCCGATAGAGGATGTCCTTAACTCCCATGACAACAAGATGGAAGAGGAGTCCCGTGCCGTGATGGAGAAGGTCGAGAAGAAGTTTCCGAAGCCGAAAGAGGGGGCGTCGAAATCAGAGCTTCGCAAGTATCGACGCGAGGCGATGAAATACGCGCAGCAGGTCATGTTTGAAGAGGTCTACGCCAAGTACGTTCCGCTCTATGACAAGGCGTTCGCCGAGGCGAAGGCGATGAAGGTCCCCGCGAACATGGAGTCGCGCAAGAAGGATTTAATCGACGAGCAGGAGTCGCGCTTCGAAATGCTCAAGACCGCGCTCAAGGCGTACGAGGAGGCGAAGAAGTCTGGGAAGCTCGATGTCGAAGAAGACGACGATGAAGGCGAGGACGATGAAGATGATGAAGATGAAGACGACGAGGGCTTTGGCGGCGGACTTGATTCGTGGCTAAAGGACTGGAGCGAAAACATCAAGACGAACACGGCGATCGAGACATGCGCGACGTTCCGCGAGGCGAAGCTGCGTCCCTTCCTCATGGCGCAGATGGACCCCGGAGGGACGGCTACGGCGGACGAACGCAAGGTTCTCAACGCGTCAATCAACCATATTTTCGGCGACAGCGGATACAAGCACTTCAAGGACCGCAAGAAACTCGTCGAGATACTCGACCGCACCGCTAAAAAGCCGTTCGCGGCGATGGTTCGCGCGCTTTCCGACAACAAGGGCATTTCCGATCCCATGGCCGACTGGATAATTGACGGCGATTTCCACGGCGAAGACATGCGTTGCGTGTTCTGGACGATCCGCAACAACGGCGTGTTCGACTCTGCGGGGGCGAAGGTCCTCGAGAAGATCGAGAAGTCGTCGGTCGACGAATGGCTCAAGGTGCTTCTGCGCATCGACGTCGAGCGTGACGCCGCGTGGAAGGCCCGCGGCGGCGGGTACGCCAACACGGTCACCGAGGAGGGGTGGAATGGCTACAGCAACCACGGCGACGCCTGCAAGGCCGCGTTCAAGCGCGCGATGGAGCTCCACGACTATCCCGAGCCCGCCTACCTGTTCTCGTCGCTCGGGCCGTTCGACGACAAGATCTTCGTTGCGGCGACCTCGAAGCAGCTCGACTTCGACGGCTTCTACGGTAACTTCCTCTGGTACAACTGCTATCCGCGCTGGTGCGGGTCGCTTGCGAAGATGAAGGCGTTTGCCGAGCGCTGCTACGAGACAAAGCGGCACGACACGATGATTCCCTACATGTACGCGGAGTCAATGCTGAGAATGGCCAAGGACTCCGGCGAAAAGCAGGAGGTGTACTTCCGCGCACATCCCGAGGAGCTCGACAAGATCATAGAGGTGTGCCTTCCGCAGATATCCAACACAAACGCGTTTGAAAAGGTGCGCCAGGAGGCGGGCGCCATCGCGACGCTCGCATATTCCATCAAGGGCGACTGGGAGAACGCGGGCAAGACCTGGAACTCGTTCTGGCACGGGACGCTTCCGGCCGAGGCGTGGAGTGTCGTCCAGGAACTCAGCCACTGGTGGATGATCTGGGACGGCATTTCCGGCAGGAACCGCAAGGAGATGCAGCGTCTGCATGCGTTGTTCGTTGCCGGTGACTTCGCGGGGCTTATCAAGGGAATCGAGGAGCTACGCGCGGGCGGCGCGAAGCTGGACGACAAGGAAAGGGTCTACCTCGACGAGATGACGATCACGGCACGCATCAAGACCGACTTTCCCGCAGGTAGGCCAATCACTGCAAGCTTCCCGAAGGACAAGACGTCCTGGCTGACTTACGGCGGCCACTGGCGCATGAACGGCGAGTACGCGTATCCTGGCAAAGACTACCGCGCTTCCTGCCCCATCGAGTGGGACGTCCTCATCCCCGGAGAGTTCAGGCTCGAGCTCGAGCTATCGCCGGAGCCGAAACGCGAAACGTGGCGCTTCGACTTCTGCCAGAAGCCTGCTGATCCAGCGCTTGCCAAAAGAGACTATCCTTACCTCATGCTCCGATTCTCGAAAGACGGCGCTACCGCGGTGTTCGGCGAGTGGGACGAGGTTAAGGACGACGGAAGCGGAACGCCCGTTCCGTTCGCGTATGCTGGCGGGAACGTGCGCCTCGCCATCGTTTACAGTGACGGCAGGGCTTCGGCATTCGTCAACGGCTCGGAGAAGCCGGTAATCGAGTCGGAAGACTTTGCTCGCTTGCTGAAAGCCATTTCCGAGGGCAAGTTCCAGTTCAACGGGGCAGGTGTGCGCCTTCTCTCCCTGAAGGTAATGCGTCCCGGCGCGACGAAAGACAAGTGTGGCGCCGCCGGGCAGGAACCCCAAGCCCTTTCAGAGGCGCTGAAGGCTGCCATTGCGTCGCTTGCGACGCCAATGAGCGAAATCGTCAAGAACAAGGCGTATTCCGGCGGATGGGGCTATGACGAGAAAACGGCTGTTGTCATTTCGGCGGAGGATGAAATCTCCGGAGTAGAACTTGAGCGGCCGTTCCTGCTCCTGCGCAGCCAAAGCGAAGTCATTGCCGCGTTGGAAAAGACGAAACTCGGCACGAAGGATGACATTGACGCAGTCGTTCCGACGGTCAAGTCCCAGGGGCTGATCTCAAGCGGCGGCAGGTCGTATGACAGCATTGAGTATGAAGTTTGCGTGAAGCTGACCAATGGCGTGGTCTTCACATACGACGCAGAATGCTGGTTCGACATAACCTCCTTTTTCGGCAAGTAACCTATCCGCGAATTACCTCTTACACGATAGAATCTCGATTGATGCAAAGCATTCTCAGACTTGATGTCCGCGGTGCGTCGCACGCACGGAAGATGACGTTCACCCTCGAGAACTTCCCGGCGGGCGTGCGTATCGACGCGAAGAAACTCGCAGAGTTCATGGAGCGCCGCGCACCCGGGCGCGACAGTCTCTCGACCGCACGGCGCGAGACGGACGAAGTCGTCTGGCGCGGCGGATTTGACGCAGACGGAACGACGACGGGCGAGACGATCGTCGGCGAAATCGCGAGCCGCGACATGCGCCCAGCCGACTACGGCGCGGAGCGCACGATTCCGCGCCCCGGGCACGCCGACTTCGGCCAGTGGATCGAGATGGGGCGAATCCCGACGGGCGGCGGCAAGAACTCCGGACGCCTCACCGCGCCGCTTTGCGCGGCGGGTGCACTGTGCCTCGAATATCTCGCACGGCGCGGAATCTTCGTTCAGGCGCAGATCGTGGCGCTTGGCAACGCAGTCTGCGGAAAAGACGAGGACTACGAAAAGGAAATTCTAAAGGCGCGCAACGCCGGCGATTCCATCGGAGGAATGGTCGGATGCACCATTTCTGGGCTCCCGCCAGCGCTCGGGGGGCCGCTTTTCGACGGACTTGAAACAGATATTTCCGCCGCGGTGTTCGGCGTCCCCGGCGTGAAGGGCATCGTCTTCGGTGATGTCCTTGGGTGCGAATTCATAGGCACTACTCCAGGATCAAAGTACAACGACCAGTTCTCCGTAAAAGACAACGGCCTTGTCTGGACGGATACGAATCAGCAGGGCGGCATAATGGGAGGACGCACCTACGGGAAGCCTGTCTGTTTCACGGTGGCAATGCGTCCGACGCCGACCGTGTTTGTCGTGCAGGATTCCGTAGACCTCGCGACGATGAAGCCTGCGAAGCTCTCGATGAAGGGACGCCACGATCCGTGCATCGTCCGCCGTGCCGTGCCTGTCATAGAGGCAGTGACGGGCTTCGCCGTAATGGACGCGCTCCTCGCGTCGGAAGCGGAGCGTTCGGAAATCTGCCTCACGCTCACGGGAAAGACGCTCGCCGAAGACATCGCGCAGTACAGGTCACAGCGCTACTTCACCGACATGGTGGAGCTTCGCGTCGACCTGCTGAAGAAGGGCGAGCGCGCGAAAGCCGCGAAGTTCCCGGCGATGCTTGCGAAGGAGGCGACATGGCGCGTGCCGTGTCTGCTTACGTTCAGGCGCAAGTGCGACGGCGGCGCGTTCGAGGGCGATGAAGCGGAGAGGGTGAAGTTTTTCGAAAAGGTTTTAGCCGCAAAGAACGCAAAGGTCGCAGAGGATAGTTTTGACTATGTTGATTTCGAGGAAGGCTTCGGCGACGAGAGGCTTGTTGCGCTCGCGCACACGGCGGGCGCGAATGTCGTCAGGTCGCTCCACAAGTTCGACGGCCCGGTGAAGAACCTCAAGGCGAAGCTGCGCGAGCTTGCCAAGAGCGGCGATGTCGCGAAGGTCGCGTTCATGCCGCGGAACCTTGGCGACGTCGCGAAGGTGTTTGCCGAAGATTTGGGCGATGTTCCGCGCGTTGTCTGCGCGATGGGCGCGCAGGGATTCGCGACGAGGGCTCTCGCGTCAAGGTTTGGATCGCTATGGACGTATGCGTCCGTCGGAGGCCTCGACTCAATCGGACACATAACGCCGTACGAGCTGGTGCGTGACTTCAGATTTCGTTCCGTGTCGCAATCCGCCGCGCTCTACGGCGTCACCGGCTGGCCCCTGGAGAAGACGCGTTCGCCAGAGCTTCACAACGCGGCGTTCGCGAATGAGGACGAAGACGCGGTGATGGTTCCGTTCCCCGCCAAGACGGCGAAGGAGGCGTTCGCGTTCATGAAGGCGATGGGGATGCGCGGAATGGCCGTCACGATTCCCCACAAGTTCGAGATAATGCCGCTTCTGGACAAGATCGACAAGTTCGCCAAGAAAGTCGGCGCGGTCAACACCGTGGTCTGCGAGAACGGAAAGTACGTCGGCTACAACACTGACGTCGAGGGGTTTGCCGAGGCGCTTTCGGCGTTCGCCGGCGATTTGCGCGGCAAATCCGCCGCGCTTCTCGGTGATGGCGGCGCGGCGCAGGCGGTGAAAGTCGCGCTTAGGGAACTCGGCGTGAAGTTCAAGGTGTTTCACCGCGCAACGCCGCCGCAGGGGTTCGACATTCTCGTCAACGCGACGCCTGTCGACCCGATTCCAGACTACAAGTTCACGGGGCGCGAACTCGTATACGATCTTCGCTATGTGCCTGAAACGACGCCGCTTATGGCCCGTGCGGCCAAGGCGGGGTGTCGCGTCGAGAACGGCTTTTCCATGCTTCGCGCGCAGGCACGCGGCCAGCAGAGGCATTTTATTGTATAACGGTCGCCATCTAAGGCAATATGCAGTCTGACGCTGTCAGAGAGGCGAAGTTCAATGTAGGAAACGTCACGCGCTTCTACGTTCCCCTGTTGCTGCAGGGTTTTTCGCAGTCGCTCGCGTATCCGCTTGTCGCCGGAATCGTCACGCACGGCGAGTTTGGCGTCGACGCGCTCACGGCCTTCAGCCAGGGGCAGATGGTCATGTTCATGATTGGCGCAATCGGCGGCGGACTTGTCACAACCGGGCTTGTCTTCGCGAAGACATGGATGGGCTATGTCGCCTTTAGGCGTCTCAATGCGCTGATGATGTCAGCGCTTTTGGCGGTCCAGTGCATCGTAGCGCTGCCGCCGTTCTCGGACTGGATATTCTCAGGGCTCTTCAACCTTCCGCCAGAGCTTGCCCACATGGCGGCGCGAACGCTTCTCTACGGTGTTTTGATGAACGGGTTCTTCTTCCTTCGCAACGTTCCGATGGTCGTCCTCTTCGACAACCTTGAAAGCGCGAAGGCGAACTATGCGACGTTTCTCCGGCTTGTCGTGACCTTTGCGCTTGCTGTTTGCCTTCCGCGGATGGGCCTTGTGGGGCCGTGGTGGGGCCTTGCGGCCCTGACCTTTGGCGTCGGCGTGGAGCTTGTCGCGACCTGGCTCTTTGCGCTGCCATACGTCGCACGGCTTCCAAACAGACCCCAGGTCGAAGACATGAAGTCTCTGCCGAGCATTCCGCGCCTTACGCTTGAGCAATTCCGGTTCACGCTTCCGCTTTCGCTCGGCGGCTTCCTGCTGATGCTCTCCCCCGTCGCAATCGCCGCCTTCGTCGGAAGGTCGGTAGATCCGAAGGACATGCTCGCCATCCACTATGTCACCATCGGCGTCGCGAACCCCGTGGCATTTGCCGCGCTTCGCATGCAGACGGTGGCGATTAAGTTCCCGCCGGAGTACGACGGTGACAGGCGTCTTCTTGTGTATGCTGTTGTCGCTGGGCTTCTCCTTGGCGTTGTTCCGCTCGCGTTCTCGACCCCGCTCCTTGGCGGCTGGTACTTTGGTACATATCAGAACGTTCCGCCGCGCATCGTTGGAACGGCGCGCCTTGCCATTGGAATCTATTCGCTTATCGCCGTGATACATGCGGTTCGTGCGCGTGTGGAGGGGCTCGCCGCGCTTGCCAAGCGTCCGAAGGCGATAATGGCCGGGCAGATCGCCTACACGGCATCGCTCTTCACGGTCTGTTCCATCCTCCTCCCCATGGGGGTTCCTGGCTGGGCAATGGCCGTCACCGCGATTTTCATCGCTCCGATCTGCGTCACCGCGACCATCTACGCGGTGCTCGCGTTGAAGGGGCGGCAGCGGTGAGGCGGCGGCCGAATGCTCCTCCTCGCGGACCCTCGGCGAATACGCCGTATCCGCTCGCTCGGACATTCGCTCCACCGCCTCATACTGCGACCAGAGAACTTGGTGCGGCAAATCTACCGCTGATTATGGTATAATAAAAAAACTTATGGACAAGAAACTCTACATCAATCCCCCGCTTGTCGAACGTGCTTATGACTGGAAGAATGGCCCCCAGCCCAAGACCCGCAAGGAACTCGACAAGTTCTTCAACTCCCCAGCGATCAACAAGGTCAAGGACCAGATCTGCGAGATGGGTCGGCGCATCTACAACAAGGGCTACACCGATGGCAACGGTGGCAACCTCTCGGTGCGCGTCGGCGAGGATCTTGTCCTCTGCTCTCCGACTCTCTGTTGCAAGGGCTTCATGAAGCGCGAGGATATCTGCCTCGTCGACATGAAGGCCGGCCAGCTCTGCGGCTACCGTCCGCGCACGAGCGAGGTGAAGGTCCATATCGCGATGATGAAGGCGACCGGCATGAACGCGTGCATGCACTGCCATCCGCCGCATTGCAATGCGTTCCTTTTCGCGGGGCTCGTGCCGCCGAACGGCATCAACCCCGAAGCCGACATCTTCCTCTCGCAGATTCCGCTTGCGCCCTATGCGACACCCGGCACCGACGACGTTGCGAAGAGCGTCGCCGAGGCCGCGAAGAAGTCTAACGTCGTCTTCATGGAGAACCACGGCGTTGTCTGCGGCGGGCGCGACATCGAGGAGGCCGAGTGGTTTGCCGAGAACGCCGACGCCTACTGCCAGGTGCTTCTTCTTGCCGCGGGCCACGGCGGCAAGGTCAATCAGCTCAAGCCCAAGTTTATCAAGGACATAATCGCCATCCGCAAGGCAATGGGGCTTTCGGTCGTAAAGGGGCAGAAGCTCTATAACACCCGCCGCTTCAACGGCTACACGATGAAGGCGAAATAGCCATGATGAAACGGTCTTTCGCTGCGCTTTCGCTCTTCGCCGCGCTCTCTGCGCTCGCGGCCACTTACAAGGTTGAAACAGACAAGCCCGGATGCGTCTACCGCTGCGGAGAGACGGCGACTTTCACAGTGACGATGCTTGACGCGTCGAACCTGCGCAAAAGCGGCGAGATGCAATACGCGACGCTTGACAACTTCGGGACGCAGCTTGTTGCCAAGGTGTCGGTCGACATTGCCACTGGGGCCGTGACAAGGATTTCCGGCACGCTCAGCGAACCCGGGTTCCTTCGGCTGAAGCTGCCGCAGACAAAAGGCGGCCACGGCGACCCAAATGTGTTCAGTGTCGGTTTCGAGCCGGAGAAGATAAAGAAGGGCAGCCCCTCGCCCGCCGACTTCGACGAGTTCTGGGCGACTGCGAAAGCGAAGCTCGCGAAGGAAGTCCCCCTTGATCCGCAGCTCGAACGCATCGAAGAGCGCTCGAACGGCAAGTTCGACTTATACCAGATTTCCTTCGCCACGTTTGGACGCCGCGTCTACGGTTTCCTCTCGGTGCCGAAGGACAAGTCCAAGGTGCCGTTCCCTGTCATCATAGGCGTAAACGCCGCCGGTTTCGGCGGCTGGACGAACGATCTCTCGGGACGCGACGATGCAATCTGCGCCCAGTTCTCCGTTTACGACTGGCCGATGGACTGGAAGTGGAAGGAGAAGGGGCTTCAAAAGAAGTATGACGAGTTCAACGCCGAGAAGAAGACGAAGTATTCGTGCGGTGGGTACGCCACGTCCGGCATCTCGGTGTCGCGCGAGGAATACTTCTACTACTCAGTCCTCCTTGGCATCAATCGCGCTGTGGACTGGATCGCGGCGATGCCCGACGTGGACCCGAGGCGCTTCGTCTACCAGGGCACTTCTCAGGGCGGCGGCTTCGGGCTCTATCTCTGCGGCTTCAACCGCAACTTCACCCGTGCGGCGCTCTACGTCCCAGCGATCACCGACACGATGGGCTATCTCGCGGGCCGCGAGAGCGGCTGGCCGAGGATCGTCGAGAGCAACTCGTCTACGCCCGAGAGCCGAGAAGCCGCGGAGAAGTGGGCTCCCTACTTCGACGGTGCGAACTTCGCCTCGCGCATCAGGTGCCCCGTGCGCGTGGCCGTCGGATTCTCCGACACGACGTGCCCCCCGTGCGCCGTCTATGCCGCGTACAACGAGATTCTTATGCCCGACAAGCAGATCTTCCACGGCATCGGGATGACGCACAGCTGCTTCGGAAAGTTCTACGGCGAACTCGGGCGCTGGCTCATGGAGCCGCCGACTGCGGCCTACGGCGGACACGCCTGGACGAACCAGCTTTTCGAGGGCTGGTATGCCGATCCGCAGATACGGCTCTACGGCGACACCTACTGGATCTTCTCGACATATTCGCGCGCATCCTACGACGATACTCTGTTCTTCGACCTCTTCTCCTCGAAGGATCTTGTCACGTGGACGAAGCATCCGAGGGCGCTCGACGCGAAGGACATTCCGTGGGCGCGTCGCTGCATGTGGGCGCCTGATGCACACGAGAAGGACGGGAAGTACTACATCTTCTTCTCTGCGAACGACACTTACCCTGTGGACGATTCGCGCACGGGAACGGTCGTCCGCGCATTCGGCGACAAGAAGTACGGCGGCATCGGTGTCGCAGTCGCCGACAGCCCCGAGGGGCCTTACCGCGACCTTCTCGGAAAGCCGCTCATCGACCAGTTCTGGAACGGAGCGCAGCCGATCGACCAGTATGTCTTCAAGTACAAGGACGAGTGGTACATGATCTACGGCGGTTGGGGCCGCTGCAACATCGTCAAGCTTGCGCCCGACTTCAAGTCGCTCCTCCCGCTCGACGACAAGGGGACGATATGGCGCGACATGACGCCGAAGGACTATGTCGAGGGGTCGGTCATGTTCGAGCGCAAGGGCAAGTGGTATTTCATGTATTCGAGCGGTGTCTGGACGACTGACACGTACTGCATCAACTACAGCGTGGGCGATTCGCCTTTCGGGCCGTTCGAGTTCAAGGGAAGAGTCCTCGCTTCGCAGCGCCCGCTTGCGACGGGCCCCGGGCATCATTCGGTCCTCAACATGCCCGGTACGGACGACTGGTACATCTGCTATCACAGGCGGCCTATTCCCACGCTCGCCCCGATTCATCGCGTGACTTGCCTCGACAGGATGTTCTTCGACGAGAAGGGCGATATCTTGCCTATCATAATGACAGAATGACCCATTATATGGTATAATTACGCAAATGAAACTTAAATATAGATCGATGTCAGATTACTGCGCAGAGTATGTGCGCTATCTGGGGATTGCGAAAACTGAACGCCGCAGCTATGCCGAGAGCGTCCGGCTTCTCGAAAAAAGGGGATTCAAGGACATCTCCAAGTTCAAGACGCTGAAGCCTGGCGACAAGGTTTACCGCGGCTACGAAGGCCGCACCGTCATGGCCGCGGTGATCGGCAAGAAGAAGATTTCCGAAGTCGGCCTTCGCATCGTCGGCGGACATACCGATGCGCCGCGCCTCGACCTCAAGCCGAGGCCTCTCTACGAGAAGGGCGGCTATGTCTACTTCGACTGCCACATCTATGGTGGCATCAAGAAGTACCAGTGGCTCGTCCTCCCGCTCGCGCTCTACGGAACAGTCGTTCGCAAGGACGGCAAGAAGATCGACATCGCTGTAGGCGACGCGCCGGGCGATCCCGTCTTCATGATCAGCGACATCCTGCCGCATCTCGGCAAGGACCAGGCGAAGCTCACCCGCGACGAGTTCTTCCCCGCCGAGGATCTCGACGTCATCGCGTGGACGACTTACGCGAAGGAGAAGGGTAACGGGGAACGGGGAATGGGGAACGGGGATGAGCCCAAGGCCGGCAAGTCCGATTTCGTCGCCTACTTGAAGAAGACCTACAAGATCGACGAGGAAGACCTGCTTTCTGCCGAGCTCGAGATCGTTCCCGCCGGCATGCCGCGCGAAGTCGGCTTCGACCGTGCGCTCATCGCCGGTTACGGCCATGACGACCGCGTCTGCTCGTTTGCCGGACTCCAGGCGCTCATCGACGCTTCCGACAACGTTCCCAATGTCACCGCGTCGATACTTATGTGCGACAAGGAAGAGGTCGGTTCGATGGGCTCCACCGGCATGCAGTCGAGCTTCTTCGAGAACACAGTCGCCGAGATGATCGAGCGCCAGGAGAAGAACGCGCGCGACATCCTCGTGCGTCGTGCGCTCGAGCTTTCCTCGATGCTTTCCGCCGACGTGTCGGCCGCATCCGATCCCCACTTCCCCGACGTCGACTCGACCGGCAACCGCGCGCGCTTCCACGCGGGCCCCGTCGCCTCGAAGTACACGGGTGGCACGACCAAGGGCGGCGCGAGCGACTGCGGTCCCGAGTTTGTCGCAGAGATTCGCCGCATAATGGACGAAGGCGACGTCACTTGGCAGATGTGCGAGCTTGGCCGCATGGAGAAGGGCGGCGGCGGCACGATCTCCCAGTACATGGCGAGATTCGGCATGAAGGTGCTCGACATGGGCACGCCGCTTCTCAACATGCACGCCCCATGGGAGCTTGCATCGAAATTTGACTGTTGGCAAACATACCGCGCATACAGCGCATACTTAAGGAGTAAATAAATGATCGACATCAACCGTAGGAGTTTTCTTTTTGGTTCTGCCGCGGCCGCTACGCTCGCTGGCTGCTCGACCTCAAAGGTCGGGGCTCGCGAACTCAAGCCGGGCGAGAAGCGCAACGTCGCCATGATCGGCATCGGCATTCAGGGGCGCTTCCTGCTTACTGAGTTTCTGAAGCAGCCCAACGTCCGCGTCGTCGCCATCTGCGACGTCGACAAGACGCGCCGCGAGGATAGCGCTGCGACGGTCGACAAGTACTACAAAGATGACTCGAAGTGCGCAACGTACGATGACTTCCGCGAGGTCCTCGCCAATCCTGAGATCGACGCCGTTTGCATTGCGACGCCCGACCACTGGCATGCGTACATCTCCGTCGAGGCGATGAAGCACGGCAAGGACGTCTACTGCGAGAAGCCGCTCACGTTCTCCATCGACGAGGCGAAGAAGGTCATCGAGGCGCAGAAGAAGTACGGCCGCGTATTCCAGACGGGCTCCATGCAGCGCTCTTGGCGCGTCTTCCGCACTGCGACGGCGCTTGTTCGCGGCGGTGTCATCGGCACCGTCAGGTATGTCGACGCTAATTACGGCAAGGGCGGTCAGAAGCTTGGCGGGCCTTCTCACCCGATCCGCTTCTTTGATGACCCCAAGAACGCCATGAAGGAGTCCGAGGGCTATGAGCTTCTCGGCGAGAAGGGCTGGGATATGTGGCTCGGGCCTGCGAAGTGGCGTCCCTACTCCAACCAGCTCGCGCCCGTAGGCGTCAACAAGTTCTATCCGATGTTCTGGCGCTTCGACGATGACATCGGCTCCGGCTACAACGGCGACTGGGGCGCTCACCACCTCGACATCGCTCAGTGGGGCCTTGACATGGACGACTCCGGCCCGTACAA
The DNA here is from genome assembly GCA_017406465.1 of Kiritimatiellia bacterium. Taxonomy (GTDB): domain Bacteria; phylum Verrucomicrobiota; class Kiritimatiellia; order RFP12; family UBA1067; genus UBA1067. Next base: position 19,484 of record JAFQYM010000015.1, read on the forward strand.
GATCATCCGCTCCGACGAGCCATACTCGACAGACCTCTACCACGGCGGTCGCCGCCAGTTCGGCATGAGGATGCTCTTCAAGTCGAAGAAGGACGGCAAGGACGTCGAGCTCTACCACGGACCGTTTGGCGTGTGGGGAACGGTGTTCTACGGCACCAAGGGCATTGTTGCCGTCAATCGCGGCAAGATCGCGGTCTGGGCTGGTTTTGACGCAACGGCGGTCCGTCCGACCGAGGACATCCGCAAGGCGCTTCAGGACGTGTCGTTCATGAAGGACAACATCGTCGCCGAGTCCGTCGGCAAGGACTACGGGACCGACGCGGCCGTCAAGAAGGACAACCGCCTCGATGCCGCGCTTGACCTCCTCGAGGAGAAATACGCCGCCGAGATCGAAAAGGCCGACCTCTATGTGAGCAACAACCAGATACAGAACTTCTGCGAGTGCCTCGACTCCCGCAAGATGACGATTTCGCCCGCCGAGGTGGGAGGCCGCAGCTGCACCCTGTGCCTCCTCTGCAACATGTCGTACGTCTACGACACCGGCTTTGACTGGGATCCCAAGAGGATGCAGCTCGCCAAGGGCGAGACGAAGGGCATCTCGACGAAGCGCGAAGTCTACCGCAACGGCTGGGAGATCGTCGTTTGATGAAACCAGTACGGGCCATAATCCTTGGCTACGGCATCCGCGGTCGCGCTTACTCGTCATACGCGAAGACCCATCCCGACGAGTTCGAGATCGCGGGTCTCGCCGACCCGGTGGCGGAATTTCCCGCCAACGCGAAATATCCGACGTGGAAGAGCTGGGAAGCGGCCCTTGACGCCGGCGTCGACGCAGACGCCGTCGTCATCTCCCTCCCCGACCGGCTTCACCACAAGTCGTGCCTCAAGGCGCTTTCGAAGGGCTACCACGTCCTTCTCGAGAAGCCGATCGGGTGCACTTGGCAGGAGTGCGTTGACATCGCGGAGGCCCAGAAGCGCACGAAGCGCCTCGTTCTTACCGGCTATGTCCTTCGCTATGCGCCGTTCTACAAGAAGCTCCGCGAGGTCATCGCGTCGGGCGCGATAGGCGAGTTGACGAGCGTTCACCACCTTGCGGCCATTTCCTATGGCAAGGCGGCCCACGCCTACTGCCGCGGCAACTGGTCGGTCGAGGCGAAGGGCACCGGCATGCTTGTCAACAAGTGCACGCACGACTTCGACCTCATCGAGTGGTGGACGAAGGGCAAGCGCTGCAAGAAGATATCGAGCTTCGGCTCGCTCATGCACTGGCGGCCAGAGAACAAGCCGGCGGGCGCGGCGGAACGTTGCCAGGACTGTCCCGAGCATGTCCGCGAGAACTGTCCGTTCGACGCGTACAAGATCTACTACGACCGCACCGACTTGAGGTACCACTTCGCGGACGAGTCCGACGAGGCGATCCTGAACATGATCGAGAAGTCGCCTTACGGCCGCTGCGTCTATGCCTGCGGCAACGACTCCGTTGACCACCAGACGGTGCTTATGGAGTATGACGGTGGGCTCACGATCATCCTCGAGATGGAGAGCTATTCGCAGCAGCGCACGCGCGTCACGCATTTCTACGGCACGCGCGGCGAGGTGATTGCCGATGAGCACAAAATCGAGATTCTGCCGTTCCTCGGCGATTCTACTACGATTGTTCCGCAGCAGTACGGCCACCATGGCGGCGGCGACCGCGAGATCATGACGGAGTTCGTGAAGCTCGTGAGGACGGCGTCTCCTGAGCGCTATTCCGCGGTGCTCGACGCGGCCTTGGAGTCTCACAGGATCGCCTTCCTCGCAGAAGAGTCCCGCAAGACCGCCCGCACGATCTGCGATTGATTTCGCCAACTAACGAAATACGCGAAACACACGGAAGCGATTCCGTGTGTTTTTGTTTTATGTCAAAATAGCGCTGACGCGCGTGAATACGAACGAGCGCTTAATTTGCTATAATATCCGCATGAGCAACGAGATGTTCGAGAGGAACCTGCCGCCGTACCTGGCGCACGACCTTGAGGCCTGGAAGAAGGGCGTCGAGGAGAAGTCTCATCTGCTCGACTGTCTCTGGGGTGAGCTCTACGGTTCCATCAACATCGCCGAAATCAACGACAACTTGATCACCCACGAACAAGCGCAGTATCTCCGCGACAAGTACCTTTGGGGAAAGGACGTATGATTGAGCCAATAGATTTCACTGACTGCGAGCGGCTTCCCGGACGCGCCTACAACGGCGCGAACGGAAAGAAGATCGCCGTGCGGTACGATGGCGACGTGTGGCTCCTGAAGTTCCCTCCTTCGACGGCAGAGAAGCCGACAACTCTCTCCTACTCAAACAGCTGCTACAGCGAGCATGTTGCCAGCAACATCGCCAACATGATCGGCCTTAGGGCTCACGAGACGCGGCTCGGCACGTTCACCAATGGCAAGACAAAGGTCGTTTGCGCCTGCCGCGACTTCACGGCGGACGGCAAGGTCCTTTACGACTTCTGCTCGATAAAGAACACGGTTATAGATTCCGAGACAGGCGGCACGGGAACCGAGCTCGACGATGTCCTCGAAACAATCGATCACCAGTCGTTTGTAGACCCTGTTGTGCTCAAGGCGCATTTCTGGGATATGTTCGTGGTTGACGCGTTCCTCGGCAACTTCGACCGTCACAACGGCAACTGGGGTTTTCTCGTCGATCCCACTACACGCAAGGCAGAGATAGCCCCGGCGTTCGACTTTGGCAGTTGCCTCCTTCCCCAGGCCGACGACGACATCATGCGCCGCGTCATCGAGGACAAGGCGGAACTTGATGCCCGCATCTACAACTTCCCGGCTTCGGCTTTAAAGCAAGAGGGGAAGAAGATCGTCTATGTCGATTTTATCGCGCAAAACCGCGATGGCGTTCTCGCGCCGTCGCTTAAGCGCATCGTGCCTCGCATCGACCTCGCGGCGATCAGCGCCTTCATCGATGATACGCCATACCTCACCGACCTCCAACGCCAGTTCTACAAGACCTACCTCGCGGCGAGGTACGAGGCGATGTTTGAACCACTTTCCCCAAGGAGAAGTCTCGCATGACCGCAAGACCGCCCGCACGATCTGCGACTGATTGTTTAGCCACAAAGGACAGGAGAAACAGGAGAAGGGGATTGCGCTAACGCGCGACCACGAAAAACACGAAGCACACGAAAGCGATTTCGTGTGCTTATTTTATGCCGGTAGCAATAGCTTTAGGATGCCGACAATTGTGCCTTTCAGGTATGACCAGGCAATGTCTGGGCGCTTGTTTTTGATTGCTACAAGTCCGTAGTAGACGGCAGACAGCGGAGCGAAGACTAATGCAACGGAAGCAATCTGAAGTAGCGAGAAATGCTTTCTCGCGAACCGTAAGCGGTTGCGGGCAAAGCAATATGTGCGGTAGGGCTTTTCGATTCCGAGTTGTCGCAGCTCTGGCACGCATCCAGGCTCAAGAAAGCCGTGGTGTGCTGTTCGTGCCGTTGTAAGGACGATTTCCTCGTAGCCGGCTTCGCCGATTTTCCAACCAAAATCGGATTCTTCGAATATCTGGACATACTTCTCGTCAAATCCGCCGACGGCATCGAAGACCTTTCGCGGGACCATGAAGCCGTTTGGATAATAAGACGTCGGATATGACGCTGGACTTTCTGGAAGTTCGGCGATTGGAAGGTTTGGGCAGTGGTCTTTTGGCTGAGATGTCCATCTATTGAAGTTGCTTCCGAGAGACCAGATGACGTTGTTCTTCCCCGGCCGCATGTGGACTGCCATTGGCGCGACGAGCCCCAGTTTTGCGTTCTCGCTGAACGCCTGAGTCATCTCAATGAAGATTCGCTTGTCAACGACATTGTCGTCATCAAGGAAGAAGAGATAGTCGCCAGTCGCAATCTTCGCGCCGTTGTTGCGCGACACCGCTTGAAAGGAGTTTTTCTCGTTATGTATGTACTTGATGGTCTCGCCAAATCTTCCCTTGATCTTTGCTGAGGTGTCGTCAGGCGAGCAGTCGTCCACTACAATGACTTCAAGCGCCGGCCAATTCGTGTCCAGCACGCTCCGTACGCAGCGGCACACCATTTCCGCGCGGTTGAATGTCGGAATGATGACAGAGATAAGTTGAGGGATGTTATCCATATATAGACTTTGCCCTGCTACCATCGCCATTTAGCATGCCGCCAAAGCCAGGCAAAGAAAAGCTGCCGATGAATGTTGTCGACAAGAAATGGTTTACATCCAAAGAAAAGCTTTATGAGCCATACCGGTGGATAGAACATGCCAAGTGTCCAGAAAAGAACGCGCTTGAAAAAGCCGCAGACTTCTTTGCTTGGCTTTTTTAATATGAAGTCATAGTAAAATCTAAACCAGGCATAATAAAGAGGCCGCCACCCTGAGAACGATGAGTTGAACATCGCCCCTATGCCATTGAAGTGGTATACGAGGCCGTTGACAGCTTCTTTTGTCGGCATCATGCAGTCCCAGTGTTGAGGCAGCAGCTTAGCATCGTCTCGGCAGACATAATTAAGGATGTCTTGGTCGACAAAAAATGGAGTGCCCCATCTCTCGACAAAATCGGCGGCCTTTGCGACGAATTGTGTCTCTCGCATCCGCTTGAGATTCATTAAGACGACTCCAGAGCAGGCATATCGGCTTTCATCAAAGTCAGGGTTCCATTTTGAGTACTCGTGCACTCCTCGGCAAATGGAGGGGAGATCTCGACACCAAAGCAATGAGACGGAATCGTCTCTTGCGGACCATAGCTCGCCCGGATCTCTTAGCCAAAGAGTATCGACATCTGAATAGAGCATCCAGTCGAATGGGAAGACATCGCAAAGGAAGAGCCTCAAGAATGCAGCATGCGAGTTCTTGTAAGCAGTGAAACGCGCCCGTATTGGTGCCATGTCGGGTTCGTGGAATTCTGGGGGTGCAGAGCCGTATTCTATTGCAAATGCAGTGACTTTGTTTTTGTCGTCTTCAGATAATTCTTCTGCTAGGATGTGAAATCGAAGATTCTCTTTTTGCGAAGACGCACGAATCATGCTCACCATCGTGACGAGCAAACCTGGCAAGTAGCGGTGGTTTGACGCTAATGCGATGTGGATAAGTCTGTTGTCTGCCGTCTGCTGTGGCATTATAGGTCAAATACGGTCTTTGCGTGATTCCAGATCTTAAGTTCGTCGATTATGAAAGGAGTGTTAGGTTCTGTGTTGTAGGGGTTAGTGTTGTCGTTTGGGAGCCCCATGATAGAAGAACTGCTTTTCAGTTTCTCTTCGTCGATTCGTCCGTTGCCAGTCTTAAAGGCACCGGGCAGCGCGACGCCATCTATGTAAATGGTAAGCGCATCTTCTGTCCACGAAAATGCGTAGTGATGCCATGCCGTTACATCGGGAATGACATCGGCATATTTGTATCCTCCGCCAAATGGACCGCCCTTGATGTACTCGAAATTAAAACATCTAACGCAGAACCCACCTCTGCCGGCTCCGTTGTTTGAGGAATATTCAACGGTGAACCATCCTGCAGGAGACTTAATGAATATCATCCTTGGGTCGCAGTCGCGATAAAACTCGCGTCTTGGTTCAATCTTCGCCCAAAACTCAATGCAACCTTCTTTTCCGAAAGTCTCAGGCGGGAGCGTGAAGAAACCTGCGCTGCTGCCAGTTGGAACGCGCACTGCCTTGTTGATTTTTCCGTCGACGAACTCGCGCGAGCACACAGTTCCTCTTGGCCCAACAGCTGGTGATGTGATTGCTGCCTCGTCGTCGAAAGTGCAATGGAAGACGAGCCCGGCTTCGTCGCCTTTCGATGCGGTGCGGCGCTTCGTGAGCGTGAGCGAGCGGATGTTCTTACGCTGGACATTGAGTTCGCCAAGTATCGACGCGAAGGGAAAGGCCTTGTTGTGAACCTTCATGGTGAACTTATCGCCATTCTCGAGCTCAATCTTGGCGGCGTTGTTAGTGCCAGGGAAGGAGATGGACTTGACAATCGACGGGTCAAGTGCAAGTTTCTTGAGAAAAATTGTAGAGCCCGTTATCTTCTGCGTGAGAAATTCGCCCTTGACTGTCGAGCCGTCTTTCAGTGCGGCGCTCGCTGTAACGATGGTTTTATTCGCCGTGACGGTGATATCATTTGTCGTGGCGACGGTTGCTTCGTTTGTGGCTGAGGCCACAACTGCGGCAGAGGTGAAGAGGGCTACTATAAGATGTTTCATTGCTCGTTCCTTTATGATGTGAGTAGTATACCATATCTTTGACGATTCTGTCATATTTGCGTAGCTGATTGACAGGGACGGGCGAATATTGGTATAATTATGCCGCAAGGGGAAACTGAGATGGCATCTATCAAAATCAGACCAATATCAGATTTGCGCAACAACTACGCAAGTGTGGAGGAAGATGTAAAGAAGGGCCCTGTTTTTCTAACGAAGAACGGATATGGAACGCTCGTCACGATGACGATTGAGGAGTATGAGCGCATTTCCGATCCGCTCGAGCGACTGCTTGACGAGACTGATGAGTATTGCCGCACCCATACGGAACGCGAGGATGGCGAGGCCATGTTCAAGAAGATAAGGGATAGACGCCATGCACTCAGGAAAGTTTCGGCTTGAGGCGACGCCGCTCTTTGGGATGGAGCTTGAACAGGCAATCAACTATGTTGAAACGCAACTTAGCAATCCCGAAGCCGCCGACAAGCTACAGACCGATGTCGAGGCCGCTGTTCGTGAACGGCTTTCCTCGCCAACGTCTTTTGAACCGGTCGCGTCCCGCGTTGATCGAGAGCATCAGTATTACCGCATCTATGTCGGCAACTATATTGTTTTCTACTGTGTCATTGGCAATGTGATGGAACTTCGCCGATTCGTCTACAAGGGTAGAAATTGGAAAATACAGATATGAATTCAATGTTCGAGCAAAACCTGCCGCCGTATCTGGCGCACGACCTTGATGCCTGGAAGAAGGGCGTCGAGGGAAAGTCTCCTCTTCTTTTGGAAAATTAAAATGGCTAAGACTGATGATAACGGGAATGAACGGCTCTGCGTTGTAATGCCTGTCTACAACGAGCAGGCTGCCATTGGCAATGTTTTGAGGAAATGGGATTCGGCGTTGTCTTCGCTTGGCATAGACTACTGCATACGTGCATACAATGATGGCTCTAAAGACAACACATTGTCTGTAATGCTTGAAGTCGCAAAAAGTGAAGAATCTGGCAGGATAAAGGTGTGCGACAAGCCGAATGGAGGCCATGGCAATACAATTCTTACAGGGTATCGAGATGCGGCTGAGGCTGGATATGATTGGGTTTTTCAAGTGGACTCTGACGATGAGATGGGCCCAGAGAGTTTTGCAGAGTTGTGGGAACGGAGGGTGGACTACGATTTTCTTGTCGGCACAAGGGATGGACGTGTTCAAGCTCTTCCGCGGCGAATTATTAGCTTGATTTCAAGGCTTTGTGTTAGAGTGTTTTATGGTAAAGGCATATGGGATGTCAACACACCGTATCGGCTAATGCGTGTTTCTGCATTCAAGGATTTCTTCAACGAGATACCGCTGTCGACATTTGCCCCTAATGTGATTCTAAGCGGTCTTGCCGCTCGACACGGGCTTCGCTATTTTGAAACACCAGTCCCGCAACATGACCGCACGACCGGTGAGGTGAGCATCAGGAAGTGGAAACTGTTAAAAGCGGCAATTAGGAGCTTTTGGCAGACTGTATGGTTTGCAAAGCCAGTTGTTCCATTCCTCGCGTTTCTGCCTTTTGCATTGACGCTTGCCGTCTTGAACTCGACAACCTTTATGTGGTATGATGAGCTCGCGATGTGTGATGGCGTGTTTATGAAGGCATTGCACGGGTTGTCATGGTCAGGCGTGTGGGCATGTTCTTACAATCCACTTTATCCGATGTGTCTTGTCGCCTGGGTGAAACTCTTCGGAGCGTCGCATTTCTCTGTGTGTTCGTTCACGGTCGTCCTTGGATATGTGGCCACCTTGGTCATAGCCTCAATTGCTCATAGGCGCAAATGGTGGCGGGGCCCCTTGGCTGATTGCGCGTTTGTGCTTCTTTTCTGGGGCGGATGGCATTTCTCCTGGATCCTTTCAAATGCTCGCGTGGACGTATTGGTCCTTTTGCTTTCGGCTTTGTTTGCTGATGCCTTGGCAGGACGTGAGGGCGATTCCACTCGTTTGCTGTCGGTGTTCACATGCGCAGTGTTTCTATTCCTTGCTGCACCATACGATTTGCCATTGATGTTTTTCTTTGGGGTTCTTCTCTTGTGGACAATGAGAGGTCGGCGAGTGGCGCTTGTTAAACGGGGTTTTGTCGCAGCGCTTGGCTTTTGTGTTGCGTTTGCTATCACGGCGATATACTATTTTGTTCAGCGCGACATCATACGGCTACTTGGTTCCTATGTCTATTTCAACTCGATAACAGGGTATGTATTTGTTCCGTTCTGGAAACGAGTTATGGGCGGGTATCTCTTTGATTTCTCGGCGATAGCTGCAATCTTGCTTGCATTTGTTTTCGGGGCTTTTTCGAAACGCGTGCGCCCATATGCAATATTTGTCGCGCTAATACCTGCTCTAATGGTGATTGGGGGCCGATATGAGTCATACTACGCGTGGATCTTTTACGTGCCCACCATTGTCTTGCTTGTTTCTGTCGCGAATGGTAAACATCGATATTTGCTGGCTCTTCTTGCAATGATTGGCGGCCTTTCTTGTGTTGTACATCCTGTTGTGGCGTATTTCAAGACGGAAAGCAGTCGTGCCAATCAAAAGGCATGCCGTCTATTTGTCGAGCGAAACGCGAGCATATTCTCTGAAGCAGCGGACGTTGTAGTTGCCGCAGATCTTGATGGGAACACGGGCTTTTATTATCCACTTGTCGAGCAAGGGGTTCGCATTTGGTATAGAGGCCCCGAGATGCTGACAGGTCGCACTGATGAAGAGAAGTTCTCGGAGGGGCTAGCCTTTATTCCCGGTGACGAAGATAGGAAGGCGCGCGCCAAAGCATTTATTGCGAAGATCCAAAGGTTTATGCCGCTTTTGCCGAAGGAGGCCCTTGTTATGTTCTATTCGGAAGAAGAGCAGGACGGCATCCTTCCTTTGTTCAAGGCGAAGGGTAAGAAACTAGAACTTCTGGTTGCAGATGGCGGTTATTCTATTTGGAGAATGAAAGAAGCAGACCAGCAGCTTGTTAAATGAAGCGAATTCTTTACGTCTCAAGCAAGCGTTGGCCCTGGTTTGAAAGCCAGAGCAGTGCTGAGCATTTTGCCGCAGCTCCTTATTCCATAGATGCAATCGGCTATAATCTTGAAAGACTTGGCTGGAAGGTAGGGTGGTGCGGCTGGGACAGTTCGAAGAACCCGTTTGCGCTCGCGAGACGAATTGACGACTTTAAGCCTGACATCATCTACACGTATGGTTCTACTGTGGCATTGCATCCTCTTTTCTGCCGCCGATTTCTCTGCAAGCACAAGGCGTTCAAGGTCGTGCATGGATGGGATGACCACTATGGGCGCATCTGGGGTGATTTGTTCGGTTGGCCTGGCAAAGTATTCATGAATTGGATGGAGAAGCGTATCGTCAAGAACTCTGATGCAGTTGTGACGCTTAGTTATGAACTTCAGAAGATCGGTCGGAAGTGGGGCGTTGAGTGCAAGTACATTCCGAATGGCGCCGATCCGATTGAGAATTTGCCGCGGTCAGACAAGATCAAGCTGGAAGGGTGCTTCAAGATTGTCTACACTGGAGACAAGGCAAAGTGGAAGCGCACGAGTGACATTTGCTCGGCAATGCAGCACCTACCGAAAGACATTAAGCTCTATCTGACTGGGCGCACCGAGAAGTATCTCGATAAGTACGCCAGCGACAATTGCATCTTCCTCGGCTGGCTCACAAAGGAGGAGCAGTTTGGCGTGATGAGCCAGGCGGATGCCTTTGTCTGCACATCAGACCAGGACTGCAATGCGAAACTCCAGGAATATCTTCGCTGGAAGAAGCCAATTCTCGCTTACGATGGCGAGGCAAATAACTTCTTCAAGAACGGCGAGACAGCGCTTCTTGCGAAGCACGGTTACTATGTGCCGCTCATCAGAAAGCTCGCCGCAGATCCCGAGTTGTGTAAGCGCATGGCCGACAATGCAGCGAGAGAAATCCCCGTGTTCAGCTGGCGCGAAATAGCCGAGCAGTTTGACAAGTTCTTCGTGGAGATCTCGCCTCTGTGAAACTGTTGTTTGTAGATCATGAATGCCACAAGAAGACTCGCTCAGCTGAGTTCTTCCTTGCTGTTGTTCGCAAGGTGTTTGATGTCGTTGAGCATTATTACTCGCATTATTATCGCACAGGAGCCTGGAAAGTTGCGAAGGATTGTGACGTTGCTGTAATATGGGAGTTCCCGATTTCCAGATGGCGCTTCTTCTTCCCGGGTAAGCGCAATGTCTTCGTGCCAATGTACGACAATGAATGGTCGAGCTACTGGCAGTGGAAGCGCATTGCCTGGAGCGGAATGGGTGTTATCTCGTTTTGCGACAAGGTGACGGAACATGCGAGACGCTGTGGCGTGACTAATATTCTTGACGTGCGATATTTCCCTGATCCTGATAGCTTGCCGAAGGGAAAGGGTGATCCCAAGCGTGTGTTCCTTTGGGAACGAGGAGAGATTACTCGATCGGTTGCGGAGAAGTTGTTTCCGCCGTCAGATGGGTATGTATTTGACGTAAAGCGTGCAGACGAGTTCCTTGAACGCGATGCTTACCTTGCGCGTATTGCAAAATGTGGTATTGTAATCGCGCCTCGTCGCAAAGAAGGTATTGGCATGGCATTCCTTGAGGCGATGGCTATGGGGAAATGCGTCGTTGCAAATGACGATGCTACCATGAACGAGTATATCAAAAACGGCGAGAACGGGTTTTTGTTTTCCCGTGGCACGCTCAAGCCATTCACGGAAGACATAATTGCCCGCGTCAAGACCAATGTTACTGACTCTGCCGCTGTGCTTCGTGACCGATGGCTTCAAGATTCACGGGCGATGAATGATTTCCTTGTCAGTCAGCGGACATGTGATCTTTCATTTGCAAATCGACTGAAGATAAATCTTACCTATCCGCTCTTTCTTGTTGAGGGTGTGTTGCACATTCTGTTGAGAAAGGTTGGTGCAATATGACGGACTTGCCCAAATTTGACAACGCTCCGGTTTTTAGTGGCGGTTCTGTTCATGTGGATTTCTCTATGCTGAATTCGCATGTGCAGTTGGATAGGGTAAATTTGCGTATTTATGCCTTTCCCCTGCGTCGAAGAGAGGAGGGCGATCGATGAGTTCGCATGACTCTATTCAGATTGGTCTTGCGGCAGATGCGAGATATTATCCAGGACTTTTTGTCACGGTGGTTTCCATCGCTGCACATGCGTCTTCAGGCGTGCGCCTGATCTTTAACATTATCAATGGTGGCATTGAACGCGGCAAGATACTCGAGCTTGAACAAGCGGTCAAATCGCGGCATATAAACTCGGAAATTAGATTGTTTACGATTAATACGAACACAAGCGCGAATTTTCCTGGGAAAATGAACTATGCACGACTTCACTTTCCCAGATTGCTTCCCGAAGTCAATCATCTTGTATATTGTGACGTTGATCTTTTATGGACTGCAGATGTTGTGGAGTTATGGCATCTTCGTGATGAGTGCGCGTATGTTAAAAGCGTATTGGACATTGAATTCACCCGAGAACACGAGGCGAAATGGTTAAAATCAAGAGGTGTCGAAATAGACGCGGAAAAGTATTTCTGTTCAGGACTTATGCTAATGAATCTTGAGTTATTTAGGCGGCACCAGATTGCAGACAAGGCGGCAGCATTCATAAAGGAACATCCTGACATTCCCCTCTTTGATCAGACGGCTTTGAACGCGATCCTTTTGAATATTCCAAATGGCGTGATTCATGTGCCATGTAAATGGCAGCGATATGCCTTGGAGGTTTGTGGTGATGATTTTAAATCGCCAATAGTTCTTCATTATAGCGGACTTTGTCCGTGGTCAGGAATGCGAGTCATACCTGACATAGTTGATTTATGGTTTAATGTTGCCGCCGCGTTTAAACGATGCAACGTTGAAGAGGTGAAAAGTCAATATTATTCACGTGTTGCATACATGATCGGTAGGACGGCGTTCTTTATCCTTGCACGAATTCCTGCCGTTAGGATTATAGTTCTGGCCACTTCATATATTACACGCGGTAAGTTTTACGCGTCTTATCTTAGGGGAATATTGAGGCGAATTGATGCTAAGGACAAGATTGAAATTTTGTTAGGAGGAGAGAATTAAAATGAATGGGCAGATAAAAATATTTAATGTGTATCATAAAGTGGCACCAATTTATGGTGCGGAATGTCTTTGTCCGATACAGGTTGGTTGCGCGAATAGCAAATTCAATTTAAATATTCTGCGCGATGATACTGGTGATAATATCTCTGATTTAAATGGTGACTGTTGCGAACTTACTGCCCAATATTGGGTATGGAAGAACTTTCTTCCTGCGCACGATGATGTGGGGTGGGTCGGTTTCTGCCATTACAGACGATATTTAAATTTCTGGAAACATTCGATGCGTGAACCGTTGTTGCCAACTTTTGATACGATTTCTGAAGATGAATTTAGAACTGTTATACTCCAAAGGTACACTAATCGCGAAATACATTCTTCTATTCCTGATGGATGTGGAATAGTCCTCCCTCAATCCTATAGTGTGCCTAGTGGGAAGACTATGTTAGAATGGTATATGATGGGAATGCATGGTTATGGTCTTGAAGATGCTATACGTGTCATCAAAGAACAATTCCCAGATTATCTTGAGGATTTTGTCCGTGCTGCATCGATGCACAAGGAGTATAGATGCCTTACGTATTTAATGCGTCGTGATGTATTCGATAGATACGCATCATGGTTGTTCCCATTTCTAGAGTCCGTCCGGAAGCACTGGCGTTTGTTGCCTGAGTATCGTAGGAATGGCAGGCAGGAAGGATTGGTTGCCGAACATCTGTTTATGGTATGGCTTTGCCATGAAATCCGGGTATACGGTACTAAGATAACTGAGTGTGAGGGGGTTTTGCTTGAAAAGCCTCCCGCCGGAAATCGCATCGGCCCCATTTCAAAGGTATATGAAAGTTTGAAATTGAAAGCTGCGTGGTTTAAGGCTTCACTAAATGCAAAGCGATTCTTGAAGAAATGCAAGTAAGTCTATTCTTTAATTGCAGTTTTCAAGAAAGCGGTGATATAGCCAGTCTTTGATTTTTCGCGGCAGAATGGGACGCAGTAAGATCGTTCCGTAACGCTTCATAACTACAATTATTTTCGGGATTGAGGATTTGGCTATATACAGAGGTGTGATTGGATAAATCAAATGTGATAGCCTATCGGTGTTATCACATATGTACTTCGGAAAGGATTTGCCCAGTCGAACCGCGAAGAAACGGTCTGGGTTGTTGTAAGGTGCCATCCCGGAATGGACTTTGTGTTCGATATTTTGGCTCGAGGTGTTTTCTGGTGTGTTTATTTCTGTGTGGGCATAGGCGTTCATCTTGGCACGGATAGCCTCGGTGCCGCCACAGAAAGAAAAGTGCCACCCCGCATTTTTTATTGTATGACGCGGCTTCAAATGCCGAACGAGTGTTGGGGTCATGCCGCAGTTGACTCTGCGATCAACTAGTAAATTGAGCTCTGTGTCGAATGGTGCTTTGCTGTGCCTGATAATGCCTAAAGGAAGAATCTGCCCCCCCCCTGTCCATATGGGCGTGAAATAATTCCGGTAGTTGAGAAAGTAAGAGTAGAATTTCAGATGCAGATGGGAGATGCCATTGTATGTCGTTGCTATTTTCACAGCTTTTGGGCTAGGAATCTCGTCGAGGTCTGAAATGATAAGATAGTCATTGTCCTGTGCATCCGCTGGAATGCCACGCACAATAGCATTGCGCTGCCAGTTCTCGCGAATCCAAGCCATTTCACGTGGCGGCGTATCTGCGAAAGTGGGGAAGTCATCAACCACTATGTGGATGATTCGATCGTTGAAGTGAGCGAAGCGGTCTTTATTTTGCGCGTAATAAAGCGGTTTGGGGTTGCCAGTGTGCGTAAGTGTTGATTCGACAAGGATGAATTTGTCGACGACTTTGTCGAGTGTGTTGAGCCGTATTTCGAGTAGGTCGAGTTCGTTGAAGAAACTAAAGCAGTCGTAGATCATTATGTTGGAACTTTAGAGTTGGTTAGGATATTCGTTGAAACAATGACGTTATTGTGCTTTGTCCAACATGCTCATATCCGACAGAACGAAGGAACGTTGCGGTTGGTGTGCTTGGAATGTTCCAGTTCTTACCATCGGCGTGTATCTCGATCAAGATGAAGTCGGGTCGATAAACATCCCAATTGTTTGACTTCAGAATCTCTATGTCGAGGCCTTCACAGTCGATATTAATGAAGTCGATGTGTTGTCCAATCGGAAGATAATTGTCAAGAAGCTCACTTAATGGCATGACAGGGACTTTTTCTATGCCGAGGAGCTTGACACCGTTTTGTTTGATCATTTTGTCGGCGAACTCCTTTGAAAAAGTGTTCATTGGAGATTCTGAGAGATGATAATAGTTTAGTTCGCCTTTATTTAGACCTATGCCAACGTTGACATTGATGTCACGCTTTCTTTGCCGTTTGAACTTTGCAATTGCGTCGGCGGAGGCGTCTACATTTATTCCTCGCCATCCGACGTCGTAGAACTTTTTGGTGTTCGACATTGTTCGCGGGTCATGTGCGCCTATGTCGACGTAGAACCCGGAATAGTCCCATCTCCATTTGTCGCCGAGAAAGGCCTTAACAAGAAGGTCTTCCCCGAGTTGTGAATAGGATCTGATGCCAAAGTAGTCCTGTCCGTAGAATCTGCATTTCTTTAGGAAGTTTGAAAACATTTTCTTCTCCTTGTGTTTTATAGAGTGTATTTTATGGCGAATAAATGGAATTTTCATTCAGGGCTTTCTCGTATTCAAGAAGTCGGTTTTTGCAGTCGCTATTACGCAGTTTTTCCCTGTCAAGTTCAGTGCGCTGGAACTGGGCTGCGTAAAGTGGGCCATTTGCATGAAGGCATCTCAGCCCCTTTATCACGCCGGATCGTCGGTGAAGCACTCTGCGCATGAGCCCTGATATAACATAGTCTTGCGGTTTTGACAAAGAAAATGGGAAGAAGAAGGTTAAAGGACGTATGATTCTGTAGTCGCGTCTTCTGAAGGCGGCGCAGTAGCCCCTTGCTCCGCATTCTATAAGTGTTTTGTCGCCGCGTTTATCTTCGGTGCAGAGTTGGTAATCCGGGCCGCCGCCATCTGTCATTTGATTGCGTACTGTGTCAAGGGCGATGAAACCATAGTCCTGATAGGTGTCAAGATGATTGAGAAGTGCTTTGTCGAAGTTTCTAGGGAAGTCAATGACGTCGTCATCTATCTCAATGATTATGCGTCCGCGAGCCATTCCGAAGAGCTTGTTGTAGCCTTTGAACTTAATGTTCTTTTTGTTTTTGATGATGCGTGTTTCGAGATGGTTCGCATATGTATCGACGAGTTCAAGGGTCCCGTCTTCGGATGCATTGTCCATGATGAGTATCTCATGGCGCAAATCTGAAGAGAGGTTGTCAAAAAGGCTTGGCAGCCCTTGCTCCAGATAGCGGCGCCTGTTCCATGTAAGGAGGGCTACGGTCACGTCGGGATGTGTTGTCTTGTCCATTTTCGTAATTACTGGCGTTTTTTGCGCATCGCAAAGCAACAGCATACCAGACGAGCAAGCTGTCCGGCTGTCATCCACCATAGCATGGTGTCTAGTGCATATATGTTGTGGAAGTGCAGGAATTCAATCCAGTCGGCTGGCATGAGCGCCTTAAAATAACCGTAGCCTGTAACGATGAGCAGAAGCGTTGGATATATGATTTCAATCGGCATCAGCCATTTGAGAAATCCGAAACGCCCGGCTGATATTTCTGCCGTGGTGTAAAGTCCAGGGAGTGTGCCGATGGCGGATATACCTATCAGACATGGAATGGCCCACCAGTATTCTGCATACTGCGTTCCGTGCGGGAGAAGCGCAAGTATCGGCTTGCCTATCAAGAGAAAAGTCGTTGCGGTGACTGCGCAGAAGGCAAAAGATGCTGCTGTCGCCTTCAGGACAAGCGGACGGATGTCGCCTCCCTTTTTGGCGATCTCCGCCGAGAACGGGAACATGGCAAACGCTAAGGTCATGTAAAGATAGGTTGAAATGTCGGAGAATCTTGTTGCCATGTAGTACCCGGCCGAGTCGAGGTCGGGGAGCCGTTGGCGAAGCACGAGCGATTCAATCAGTGTGCATGTGCCACCTGTGAGGGCCCAGAGAGCGAAAATGGCGAGAGTGCCTGTGAACCGTCTGATTGTCTCGCGATTCCAGTATGGTTTCGCAGGGACAGAGAGTTCCTTCTTGAGTCCGAATATGCATGCGCCGATTGTGAACGCAGAAGGGGCGCACTGACCAAGGAAGTAGCCGGACAAAGCACGGAACGGCATGGCCACAAGCATGACTAAGATTCGCAATGGCGCCCCAGCGAGATTAATAATTGTTGAAGTCTTGAATTTTTTGAGTGCTTGAAGGGCGTTGTTGTAGATTGGAGAGACGGCCCCGAGAAACGAAGAGGCAATGACGAGCATTGCAAGAGAGCCTGCTGGAATGCGAATCCTTTCAAGGAATAGCGGGAAGGTCCATTTTGCGGTCGCCAGGGCTAGGACGATGAAAATGGCGACAGAGACGAATACACCCTGCATGAGAGATTTGAGCCGTCCGAATTCGCGGTTTGTCGCGAGCAGGGTCATTTCGTTTCGGAAGGTGTTTGCAAAGACGGCAATCGGTACGGCAAGAAAGGCTGCGAAATCGGTAAGGGGCTTGACCGCGCCGAGCTCGGAAGGGTCGACATATTTCGGGACGAGCCACAAGCCGACGAACGCGTTCAGAACGTCTGCCGCTCGGCAGGCGAGGAACATCATCAGCGAGTACCACCAGAAATCGCCTAAGCGGGCATGGAGCTTGGCGAGCATGGCTCGTAGTTTGGAAATATCCACAAAGATTATCGTCATGGCTACTTCGAAAATGGGTTGACGACTTTGACGCCGGCGAAGTTCATGTCGGAGACATTGCGCGTAACGATGACGAGATTGTGGGCGAGCGCAATGGCAACAATCTGCGCGTCAAGCGGCGGGCGCGGACGGCCGGAGGAATCGGCCTCGGCCATTATCTCGCCCCAATTTTTGGCGGCGTCCATGTCGAAGGGGAGTATGCTGTCTCCATATTTCTCGATGATGTCGCTCTCAAGCCATTCTGTCAGCGGCTTTCGTCTTGGGTCTTCTGGATTGAGCTTGCGGATGCCGTGGAGGATCTCGGCAATCGTTATGGCCGATATAAAGAAATCGTTGCCGTCGAAATGACGCTGAAGCCAAGATACCACAGCTGGATTTGGCCTCTTTTTTCGCAGTTCGCTTAGGACGCAAGTGTCGACAAGATAGCGCATGACTAGGCTTCCTCTGCGAAGTTGACTGGCGTTGTCCGTCCCGAGCCACGTGAGCGCGGTGCGATCAATGGCGCGATGTCAACGTCGATTGGGCAGTTCATAAACGCCTCGACGATGTTCTTCTTTCTCTTGGGCTGAATCTTGGAGCGGTACAGATTGTAGGAAATCACCACGACAATTGGTTTCCCGTGTCGTGTTACTACTTGCGGTTCGCCGTTCCATGCGGTGTTGGCCACAGAAGAGAACTTGTTTTTCGCGTCTTGCAATGCCCAGGTCATTTTTCATCCCCGATTTTGGCTAGTCTGTCTAGATGTCGGTATTATACTACATCATTTCTCATCACGCAATAGCTGTCATGCAATTTGCGTGATGAGAATGTAATTGGTTGCTGAATGCGGTGTAGTTGCGCGTGTCGTCGGGGCGGCAATATACAGCAAACTCAATCGCTTTGAACAGTTGACGATAGTGTGGGACTACGGCGGCCGCTGCGGCAGAGACTACAAACGGGTCGTTGCGGAACGCCCCGCATCCGAACGCGCCAAGCACGACTGCTTCTGCGCCGTTTGCAGACGCGACATCGAAAATACGCGTGAGTCGTCGTTCGTGTAGCCTACGTAGTTCTTCCGGGGAGATTTCGGCGCGACGGTCGCCGTCACCGGAGTTCATGCTGTTGGTCGGCCTTTCGCGAAGGTTTGGTGCGGCGCAGGATATGACATCGACTTCGTACCAGTCGCGCTCTGCGAGCAGGGCAGGATGGTCGGTGTCGCTCTTGAACACGACAACGCGCGGCGTGTATATGATGTCGTCGTTGTGGAGGGGGTCGCCCGCCGCTCGGTGTGGAGAATAGAATCCATCCCACATCTCATGGACGTTCAGGTTGAAGTATAGCGTGGAAATTCGGCAAAGTGACTCCTCTTGAGCGCTGGACCCTTTGACGACCCCTCCGCCGGGATTAGTCGCCGAGGCGAAGTTCAGCACGCATGTCCTCATTGTGCGCGCGTATGCGGCGGCGGCCTCGAACGTCCGCTTCGGAGAGACCGATACGTTGCAAGGCTGGCCGGTTGTGCTTTTCGTACTCGTGACTTTATCCCCCGACAGCACGAGGCGTTGTCTGCTGCGCGAAAAGGCGATGGCGTCCCTGAGCCGTTGACAGTCCCTGCAAAGCCGTTCCGTGTCTCGGAACGTCTCGGCGTTTTCCTCTCGTCGTGTTCTCATGGTTCCAATATGTCCTCCATTTCACATCCAAGCGCACGAGAAAGCCGCAGCACGGATTCCGCCTCGGCTCGATTTATGTTCTTCTTGCGCTGCTCGTACATCTGGATCGAGCGCAGTCCCACTCCCGACAATTTCGCAAGTCGCGATTGCGAGCAACCGTATGCAGAGCGGATTCGCTTCAGGCGCGTGTCGGAATTCTTCTCTTTTATGATTTCGTCCGCGACTGAGGCAAATCTTTCATCCGGTGCCTCGTGAAAAACCTTGTACATCTTCTCCACTACGTTCCCCGGCAACGCCGCGAGAATTTCCTTAAATGTGCGGTTGCTCTTCCACTGGTAGTATGAAAGTATCCATCCGGTCCAATACGCGCTTGTCCTTCGCAGGCTTTCGCGAGCGATCTTGAAGGTTTTCTTTCCATTGTCAAGGGCGAGGACGCCCTGGGCAAGTTCAATTCCGGAGATGCCGAGTATCGTAGAACGGTCTCCGCGCTCGATGCGTCGCGCGAAATCGCTCGCCGCGAAGAGGGAGAAAAACTCGTCGATAGGCGAAGCCATGTCGATTACGGCGTAGTCGACCGCATCCGCCAATTGCGAGCGTGCGTCAGGGAGCAGTGTTTCTGGGTATGCGTTCATCGTCGTTTCCAATCCGTTCGGCAAGAATGGTGTTCATGTACAATCCTGAGAATCCGCCGTGGCCGAGAAGATTCTCGAATTCTCGGCCAGCTTCGTCATTGCGAGACTGCCGACGAGGATAGTATTCGGTGTGGTCTGCAACCGTGAATCCCAAGAACTTCAACCTCTCGAATGCTTCCTTCGACTTGATCACGATCTGTTCGCCAAGTTTGCCGAGACGCAATGCGACGGAAAGCTGTTCCACGGAAATTGAGTTGTTGAGGAAGGCTTCTGCGAAGTCAAAGTAGGAATCGTCGGCACGATATCCGATTATTACGTCGTATGCGTCTACATTGATTGCGAATCTGCTCTTAAGGTAGTGATAGGCTGCGCCAGCTACTGGAACCTTTAGTTTGAACTGACGGTGTGTGACGAGAATTGCCATCCAATTCAAGACCGTAAATTTCGGGGTGTTCAAACGAAGGACGTTGAGGCCTTCAATGTCAAAGTCGTATGCGTTTGAGAAGCCGTCGCGATTTGGTTGAACGCTCCATTCCTTGGACATAGTTTCGTTTTCAGTGCAGTAGAACCCAAGGCCGAAGTCGTTGCCGACTTTGCCGCGGCCGTATTGTGGCACCTTGATGATGCTTTGTGAGCCATGGAAGATTTTCATGGCAATTATTATATCACTATGGTGATATGACGTCAACTGGGCCGCTTGCGCTCGGCGAGGTAAAAATAGTATAATATCCAGAAATCGCCTACCTGATAAACTCTTATGGCGGTTCGGATAAACTCTAAACAGAAAGGAAAGACAAAAATGTCTCGTGCATATAACTTCTCGGCGGGTCCCGCTGTCCTGCCGCTCGAAGTCCTCCAGGACGCGCAGAAGGATCTTGTTGACTACAAGGGCTGCGGAATGTCCGTAATGGAAATGTCCCATCGCGGCAAGGACTATGACGCCATCCATCAGGAGGCGATCGCCACGTTCAAGGAACTCTGCGGCCTCGGCGACGACTGGGCCGTCTGCTTCATCCAGGGCGGTGCGTCGATGCAGTTTGCGATGATCCCGATGAACTTCCTCCCGAAGGGCGGCGCTGCCGATTACGCGAAGCAGGGCACCTGGTCCAACAAGGCCCTCAAGGAAGGCCAGAAGGTCGCGGCTCTCCGCGGCGCGACGGTCAACGTCTCTTGCGATTGCGCGAAGGACATCCCCACCCGCATGCCCAAGGCCGACGAGTGGAAGTGGGCCGACGGTTCCGCCTACTATCACCTCTGCTCGAACGAGACGATCGCCGGCGCGGAGCTCAAGGAGTTCCCGAAGGTCGGCGGCCCGCTCATCTGCGACATGTCGTCCGACATCCTCAGCTGCGAGCGCGACTACAACAAGTTTGACATGTTCTACGCCGGCGCCCAGAAGAACCTCGGTCCTTCCGGCATGGCCGTCGTCGCAATCAAGAAGGAACTCGCCGCGAAGGGCGACGACAAGATCCCGACGATGCTCCAGTACCGCACCTACGTCGACGAGAACTCGCTCTTCAACACGCCGCCGACCTGGGGCATCTACATCTTCGGCGAGACGATGAAGTGGGTCAAGAAGATGGGCAAGGAGAACCTCTTCAAGCTCAACGCCGAGAAGGCGAAGAAGATCTACGACGTCATCGACGGCTCCGAGTTCTGGACCGGCACGGCTCTTCCCGAGTTCCGCTCCAACATGAACGTCACCTGGCGCATCAAGGGAGGCGACGAGGAGCTCGAGAAGAAGTTCCTCGACGAGTCCAAGAAGCTCGGCATGAGCTCGCTCAAGGGGCACCGCTCCGTCGGGGGACTCCGCGCGTCGATCTACAACGCGTTCCCGATGGAAGGCGTCGACGCTCTCGTCTCCTTCATGAAGGACTTCGAGAAGAAGAACGGCTAACGGTTCGCGTCCAGCTTTGACTGGATATAGGCGCGGTCCTCTGCGGAAAACTTGCGGAGGACCGCGTTGTACAATTGATAATCGGACGCCGCAAATGATATAATATGCGGCCAAAAGGAAAAAAGAGAATGAATATCGTTTGCTTGGATCTTGAAGGAGTGCTAGTTCCCGAGATTTGGATCGCTTTCGCGGAGAAGACGGGAATCCCCGAATTCCGCCGCACCACGCGCGACGAACCCGACTACGACAAGCTCATGCACTATCGCATCGACCTCCTTGACAAGCACGGGCTCAAGCTTCCGCAAATACAGGAAGTGATCAGCTCTATGCGCCCGCTCATCGGCGCGGAAGAGTTCCTCGACCAACTCCGCGAGCGGACGCAGGTGCTCATCCTCTCCGACACTTTCGACCAGTTCTCGCGCCCGCTCATGAAGAAGCTCAACTGGCCGGCGATTTTCTGCAATTCGCTCACGGTTTCCGAGGACGGACGCATCATGGGCTATAAGTTGCGCTGCCCGCAGTCGAAGCTCACGACCGTTAAGGCGCTCCAGAGCTGCGGTTTCGACACGATTGCCGCCGGTGACAGCTACAACGACCTCGGCATGATACGCGCGTCCAAGGCGGGATTTCTCTTCCGCTCGACCGACGCGATCAAGGCCGACAATCCCGACATCCCGGCGTTTGAGACGTATGACGACTTCCTGAACGCGATTTTCGCCGCGCTCTGACAAATGATATCGACGCTTCTTCTCGCCGCCGCGCCGTTCGTGGCCTTTCCCGCGCAGGGCGCGAAGCTCCCTGCAATCGACCATGTCTACCTGGCCGGCGCGGTTGCGAAGGGCGATACGAATCTCGTTATAAACGGTGTAAATGTTCCAGTCTACCGCACTGGCGCATGGGCGACGCTCATTGAGGCGACCGAGGGGTCGAACAACGTTTCGGTCGTGTCGCAGTCGGGCGAGGCGACGAATATCTGGTTCAAGATCGCTAAAAAGCCAGTCGCGGACCCGAACGCGAAGCCAGCGCAGGAGAAGGTGTGGAAGAAGCTCGACTATGCCAAGGACGAGGCGAAGGAACCGCCTACGAACAAGGCGCCGCACGAGGTGACGATCGTCGTCGACGCGGGGCATGGCGGCGAGGACACTGGCGCGAAGAGCCCCCACGGCTTCTTTGAGAAGAGCGCCAATCTTCTTGTTGCGGAACAGCTAAAGTTGGCGCTTCTGGCTCGCGGCTACAATGTCGTGATGACGCGCGAGACCGATGTTTTCATTCCTCTCTACGATCGACCGAGGGCGGCGCACACGAACGACGCCGACGCCTTCGTGTCGATCCACCACAACGCGCCGCCCTACGACAAGGACCCGAATCTCCTGCGCTACCATACGGTCTATTCGTGGAATCCGATTGGCGAGGCGCTCGCGACGGCGATCAATGCCGAGATGGCGTCGGCGCTTGGTGACACTCTCAAGTCGAACGGCCCGATGCACGCCAACTTCGCCGTTACGCGCAATCCAGAGATACCGAGCTGTCTCGTGGAGGTAGATTTCGTCACTTCGCCCGCTGGCGAGGAGGCAATATGGAACGCTGCGCGCCGGCGCGTTGTCGCAGAGGCGATAGCCGACGGCATCGACGCGTGGCGCAAGGGTTCATCTGAAAGGAAGGAAAAATGAAATTCGAACTTCTCGTCAAGCTTTCGCTTCTCGCCGCCTACTTTGCGGCCCTTATCTGGATCGGCTTCAAGTGCCGCCGCGGCGCAGGGTCGGTCGACGGTTTCGTTCTCGGCGGTCGTTCCGTCGGCGCGTGGCTCACGGCGTTCGCCTACGGCACAAGCTACTTCTCCGCCGTCGTCTTCGTCGGCTACGCCGGGCAGTTCGGCTGGAAATACGGCATCTCGTCGACATGGGTCGGCATTGGCAACGCTCTTGTCGGCTCGCTTCTCGCGTGGATAATCCTTGGCCGCCGCACGAGGCTTCTGACGCAGCACCTCGACTCGGCCACAATGCCAGACTTCTTCGCGAAACGCTTTGACTCCTCATCGCTCAAGCTCGCCGCGTCGGCGATCATCTTCGTGTTCCTCATTCCCTACACGGCGTCGCTCTACAACGGCCTCTCGCGCCTCTTCTCCATGGCTTTCCCCGGCTTTTCCTATTCCGCCTGCATCGTCGTGATGGCGGTTCTCACGGCGATCTACGTGATCGCCGGCGGCTATCTCGCGACTGCGATCAACGACTTCATCCAGGGGCTCATTATGCTCGGCGGCCTCGTCGCCCTGATTGCCGCGGTGCTTTCGTCGAAAGGCGGCTTTGCCGCGGCTCTCGACGGGCTCGCGCGCGTCAACGACCCCTCCGTGACGACAACGCCCGGCATCTTCACGTCTTTCTTCGGCCCCGATCCCCTTAGCTTGCTCTTCGTCGTGATACTGACTTCCCTCGGAACGTGGGGGCTTCCGCAGATGGTCCAGAAGTTCTATGCGATCAAGAACGAGGACGCGATCAGGAAGGGCACCGTGATCTCGACACTCTTCGCCTTTGTCGTCGCGGGCGGC
The DNA here is from genome assembly GCA_017406465.1 of Kiritimatiellia bacterium. Lineage (GTDB taxonomy): Bacteria > Verrucomicrobiota > Kiritimatiellia > RFP12 > UBA1067 > UBA1067. The sequence goes on from JAFQYM010000015.1 coordinate 43,322, forward strand.
TGCTATTTTCTCGGCGGCTTCGGGCGGCTCTTCGGCGACAGGGTCGACGTCGCGAAAGAGGGCTTCGACGCGATAATCCCCGCGATGCTCTCGGGTCTCGGCCCGGGGCTCATTGCGCTGACGGTAATCCTTGTCCTTTCCGCGTCGATGTCGACGCTCTCTTCGCTCGTCATGACGTCTAGCTCGACGCTTACGATCGACTTCATCCGCGGGACTATCGTCAAGGACATGACGCAGAAGAAGCAGGTTCTCTGCATCCGCGTTCTCCTCGTTGTCTTCATCGCAGTCAGCGCGGCTCTCGCGCTCGTGCAGTACAACAGCAAGAATCCGATTGCGTTCATCGCGCAGATGATGGGCATCTCGTGGGGCGCGATGGCGGGGTCGTTCCTCGCGCCGTTCCTCTATTCGCTCTACTGGAAGGGGACGACCAAGGCGGCGTGCTGGGCGTGCTTCGTGTTTGCCGTCGTCCTCACGACGGCGAACGTCTTCGGCTGGAAGCCGGAGCTATGGCCCGGCACGAAGATGAACCCGATCCACTCTGGCGCGATCGCGATGCTTGCGGGCTTCGTCATCGTCCCGGTCGTGAGCTGGCTCACGAAGGCGCCCGACCGCCGCTTCACCGACGCGCTCTTCGCGTGCTACGACCGTCCGCGCCAGGTCACGGCTAAGACCGACCTCGGCGACTGATCTATGGCGCTTCTGAACGAGACCCCTCAGGCAAACCGCGTTCGCATCGCATTCTTCGGCCTGCGCAACGCGGGCAAGTCTACGCTCGTAAACGCCTTCACTGGCCAGGATCTCGCAATCGTCTCCGATACTCCCGGCACGACGACTGACCCTGTCTCGAAGGCGATGGAAATTCTTCCTCTCGGCCCATGCCTTATCACCGATACGGCAGGTCTCGACGACGAGGGCGAGCTTGGCGAGCTTCGCGTAAAGAAGACTCTTGGCGTTCTCGAGATTACCGACATTGCAATCTGGGTAGAGACGCCGCACGACACCGATCGCGCCGACTTGCGCGAACTTTTCCTCGGGGAGTGCCGTCGCCGCAACGTCGTTGTGCTTGACTACAGGCGCGGCGATTCCGTCGACGAACTCAAGCGCAAAATCGCAGACATCAAGCTTGTCGACGTCGTTCCCGGTCTTCTCGACGGCCTTGTCGAAAAGGGCGACCGCGTGATCTGCGTCTGCCCGATCGACGAGTCTGCGCCGAAAGGGCGGATCATCCTCCCGCAGGTGCAGCTGATTCGCGATTGCCTCGACCGCCACGCGACGAGCATAGTCTGCCAGCCGGCGGAACTTGAAGAAGAGTTGAAAGTTGAAAGTGCAAAGTGTAAAGTTGAGGGTGAGGCAACGCGGCGCAAGACGCTCGTCGTTACCGACTCGCAGGCGTTTGGCGAGGTGCGGCGAGCGGTTGCGGGACGTGATGTCCGCCTGACTTCATTTTCGATTCTCTTTGCGAGGCAGAAGGGCGATCTTGCCGAGTTCCTGAAAGGCGTCGCGGCAGTCAAGAATCTCAAGGACGGCGACACTGTGCTTATAGCCGAGGGCTGCACGCACCACCGTCAGTGCAACGACATTGGCGCAGTAAAGATTCCCAAGGCGCTTGCGAAACTCTCCGGCGGGAAGAAGCTCAACTTCGTCTTTTCGTCTGGCGCGACGTTCGGGCTTTCGGACCGTTCCGGAATCGCCCTTGTCGTCCACTGCGGCGGCTGCATGCTGACGCGGCGCGAGGTCCTGCGGCGCATCGACTGCGCGAAGGAAGCTGAGGTTCCGATCGTGAACTACGGCATCCTGCTCGCCGCCGCCAGCGGTATGACCGATGTTTCCGAAAGCGGAATCGTCACTCCATCTTCTACATGATCTACATGTTCTACACGGCTAAAATACACGATCTACACGGCTAAATAATTCCCAAACAGGAAATCTAAAATGACCGATTTATCTGAAATCCTTGATAGCGTCCGCGGCAAAATCGCCGCGGCATGTGCTCGTGTCGGACGCGACCCTAGCGAAGTCGAAATAATCGCCGTCACCAAGACCCACGGTGCGGAGGTCGTGAAAGAAGCGTGGGACGCGGGGCTTACAATCGTTGGTGAAAACAAGGTGCAGGAGGCGGCGTGGAAAAAGCCGGCGAGCGTGTCGGGGCCTTCGTGGCATCTGATTGGACATCTCCAGTCGAACAAGGTTCGCCATGCGCTTGAGATCTTCGACTTCATTCACTCCGTAGATTCGATAAAGCTTGCCGACAGGATTAACTTCATTGCCGACGAGATTGGCGCGTCACCTCATATTCTTCTTGAAGTCAACGTCTCCGGCGAGAAGTCGAAGAGCGGCATGAGGCCAGAAGAGGTTGAGCCGACTATCAAGCACATCGCCGAGTCGTGCCCGCGAATTACGCTTGAGGGGCTGATGACGATGGCTCCGTTCAGCGAGAATCCCGAAGACGCGAGGCCGTATTTCCGCAAGTTGCGCGAGATGCGCGACGATCTCGAGTCGCGGCTTGGCGTGGGGCTTCCGCGCCTTTCGATGGGCATGAGTGGCGACTACGAAGTTGCTGTTGAGGAAGGCGCGACATGGGTACGTCTTGGCACGGTGCTCTTTGGCGAGCGTCCCAAGGTCAAGCGCGTCGCGGCGTCAGAGGGCGACGATGGCACGACTCCGTGCGGCGACTCCGATACATACGCTGGCTTCGGTGGCCTTGATTCCTATTCCGGCGCCGGTCCAACTGCAAAGGTGCTGGACTGATCAGTGGTTTCAAAGTTTTCGGGTTAAATTGAATATGGTGAAATCTGATATTAGGACTTAATTATGAATTCAGCTAAACTTCACACGCTCGCCAACGGCCTCAGGGTCGTGCTCGTGCCGTGCGAGGCCGAGAGCGCCGCGGTCGGTGTATTCGTGGCGAGCGGTTCGCGCCATGAGACTGCGAAGACCGCCGGAATATCGCACTTTATTGAGCACATGCTCTTCAAGGGAACGCCGACGAGAAAGCCCATCGACATCACTCGCGCGATAGAGGGGCGCGGCGGCAACTTCAACGCGATGACTGGCGAGGAGGCGACGTGCTACTTCGCGCATCTTCCCGACGACTATCTTGGCGAGGCTGTCGACATACTTTCCGACATGTATCTCCGTGCGACGATTCCGGCTGACGAGTTTGCCCGCGAGAAGCAGGTCGTGATTGAGGAGATCAAGATGTACGCCGACGAGCCCGATGCCGTCGCGATGGAGAACCTGCAGCGAAACCTCTTTCCGAAGTCGATGCTCGGCTCGCCTGTCGCCGGGAGCGAAAAGTCACTCGGGCCGATGACGCCGGGAGACCTTAAGAGCTACATAAAGTCGCACTACCGCGCCGACAATACGGTGATCGTAATCGCGGGGAGCTTCGACGCGCAAAAGGCGCTCGCGCTCGTGGAGAAATCCTTCAAGCCGCTAAAGGCGCGGCAAATGCGCCGCGCCGCCGCTCGCAGGGATTCGCTCGGCTCGGTCGTGCCGTCTGTGACTGCGAAGAAGGACATCCACCAGACGCAGCTTGCGCTCGGCTACCGCACGTTCGGCATCTGTGACCGCCGCAAATACGCGGCAACCGTGCTTGATGCGATTCTTGGGCGCGGCATGTCCTCGCGGCTTTTCCAGGAAGTGCGCGAGAAGAGGGGGCTTAGCTACGACATCGCCTCGCGGATGCAGTTCTTCAAGGACGCGGGCATGTTCACGGTGACGGCTGGGCTTGATGCTTCCAAGGCTAAGCTCGCGCTTTCGACAATCGAACGCGAGCTCAAGAGGGTGTGTGAAAAGAAGATTCCCGCCGCCGAGCTCGCACGCGCGAAGGAATTCCTCATCGGCAACTTCCGGCTTTCGCACGAGAGGGTTACGTCGAAGCTCTTTTTCTACGGGCAGACAATGCTCTCGTTCGGCCGCCTCATGTCGCCGGACGAGCAGGTTGCGGGGATAAAAGCCGTCACTGCCGCCGATGTGCAAGCGGTTGCAAAGGCCATTTTCAGGTCGTGCAACAGGAGTATCAGTTGGGTCGTTCCCGGCGGAAGGGAATCCTCGAAATGAGATTTTCGCGGATTCTTATGACGTCGGATTCTTATGACGTCGGATTCTTGTGGCGTCGGATTCTTGTGACGTCGGATTCTTGTGACGTCTATAAGTAGCGCATATCTATAAGTCGCCTCACCCTATAAATTGCGGTGCCCTATAAATTGCGGTGCAGCCGTCGCTTAGGCATCTTACGCCGTTTCCTGCCGTCGCTTAGGTGCCTTGCGACTCCTTTTGTCTCGCCATCTTTGAGAATCCTCTGCGGAAAATTCTTGAGTGGCCTCGGCTCGTCGAGCAGCACCGTCTCAGGGGAGAGGATGTGGTCTAGCTTCTTGAACACGCGGTCGAAGACAGGTTCTGGGCCTGAGAGTATCTCATCCACGACCGCGTGCCGCGGCGTCTTGTCGAGAAGTGCGGCGGTGGGGGTCGGGTCCTTCGTGCCCGTTGCCTGCCGAAGGCGTATCGCCATCGCCTTGTAGCGCATGAGCGTCTTGTACTTGGGCGAGAGCTCCGGCAGGTTCTCCTTGAGCCACCCGCGGATCCCGCCGTTGCGCCCGACAACGTCGCCAGACTCGTCGAACCTCAGGCAGTTGTCGACATAGCACTCGAGGTCGTGCAGCATCCCGCCGAGGCGGATCATCGCCTCGCGCGAGTCCTTGCGCTCGTTCCATGCGGCGAGAAGGGCGTCTGGGGTGGGCATCGGCGCTGTCGTGGTGCGGCGCGAGAGTTTGCGCCTGGCGGCTGCGAGCTCGCGGCGGCGGGCCTTCTCGCGGGCGTAGTAGAAGGGGCGGCGGACTATCCGCAGGTCGCGCATGAGCTCGCGTTTCATGCGGTCGCGCTCCCTCGGGTTCGCGAGCTTCTTCACCTCGTCGCGCATGAGGACCCCGATGTCCATCGCGATGCAGACGCCGAGGAGAAGGGGGTTGAAGGTCGAGTCGAAGTGCGTGCTGGCGTTTCGCCGTTCGAACCAGGCGTCGCCGTACGACTCACCCTCGGCGACCTCCCTCATGCGCGGGCGGTAGGAGTGGATGTCGAGGTATTTGCCAGTGTAGGTCTTCGCCTCGCTGTATGTCCAGCCGTAGTGGTAGGCGTACCAGTATGCCGAATGCTCGTATGTCTTGCGGGTCATATTGTGTGGTTTTGCCGCTTTCCCGGGCGGCAGAAGGTATTATACCATAAAATGAGAATTCTATGCGGAAAAATCTTAAGGGGTGTGTGTCATGGATGTGGCAGTCTGCGGGTGTGGAGATTTGGTATAATATCTCTCAGAAAGTTTAGTTGGGGTGTAAAAACAGTGAAATGTAGGAGTGGGGATAATGAATGAGTCTAAAAACAAAATGTCAGTTGCTGAAAAGTCATTTGCAGACGGAAGGGTGAACGGTACGATATTCAGCGGGGCGACGTTTGACTCGCGCCAGGTGAAACCCGGGATGCTCTTTGTTGCGCTAAAGGGCGACAAGGCGGATGGTCACGACTATATTCCGCAGGCGCTTGAGAAGGGTGCAGCCGGAATCATCGACGGCTATGACGATCTCGACCGCGTGGCGAGGGAATACCGTCGCTCGCTCAAGGCAAAAGTTGTCGCCATCACCGGTTCCGCAGGCAAGACCACCACGAAGGAACTCGTCAAGGCATTCCTCTCGACCGTCGGCAAGGTCCATGCGACAGAAGGGAACTTCAACAACCACATCGGGCTTCCAATCACCATCCTCAACTGCCCGAAAGACGCCGACTTTCTCGTTCTCGAAATGGGCACGAACCATCCCGGCGAGATAGCCCACCTCTGCGATATCGCCGGACCCGACTGCTCGCTCATTACAAATGTCGGCACCGCGCACATAGAGTTCTTCGGCGACCAGAACGGGATCGCGCGCGAGAAGGGCGTCGTCCTCGAACGTGCAAAGGAATTCGGCGTAGTCTCAAGGGAGAATGTACGACTCGGCATCCTGCGCGAAATGTGTCGCGGCGAGTTCATTGAGGTATATCCCCGCCAGGAGTGGCTAGCGAAAGCTCTCGAAGGAGTTCTTCCTGGCGACCACAACCTCTCCAACGCGTGCCTCGCCTTCGCCCTCGCCGAGCGCTTCGGCGCCACGCGCGAAGGTTGCGCGGCAGCGCTCTCCGGTTTTTCGCTCCCAGGCGCGCGGTGGCGCATTTCCGAGAAGTGGGGCGTGACTTTCATCGACGATTCCTACAATGCGAACCCAGATTCGATGATCGCAGCTCTCGACACGCTCGTGAAGACTCCCTGCGACGGCAAGCGCGTCGCAGTTCTTGGCGACATGTTCGAGCTTGGGGATAAATCGCTCGAGCTCCACAAAAAAGTCTTCGACCATGCGATGGCTCTGAAGATACCGCTCGTGATCGGCGTCGGCGAGATGTCGTCGCAGTGTCTTTGCCACCTCGCCTACAAGGAATTAAAAACACTCAAGAAGAAGTTTCGCGTCGACGTCTCTGCCGGCGATCTCGTGCTTCTAAAGGGATCGCACGGCATGCACCTCAGCGAGCTTATCGAAGACTGAGGTTTGACCGGTGGACGGCAAGGTATTCTTCGTGTCCGGCATCGATACCGGAATCGGCAAGACAATGGCAACTGGGCTCATGGCGCGTTCGCTTGCCGCGGCCGGCCGCGATGTCATTACCGTCAAGCTCGTCCAGACGGGCAACGATGGTTTTTCAGAAGACATCGTTGCTCATCGCGCGATATGCGGCGGCGCTCGCTTCCCAGAAGACGACGAAGGGCTGACGGCTCCGCAGATCTTCAAGTTCCCGTCGTCTCCGCTTCTCGCCGCTGCGCTCGAAGGTCGTACAGTCGATGTCGAGGCGATATCGCGCGCCGTCCGGAAATGTGCCGCGCGTCACGAAATAGTCCTTGTCGAATCCGCAGGCGGGCTCGACGTTCCGCTCACTGACGAGCTACTCTCGGTCGATCTCGCCGCTCGCGAAAAGTGGCCGCTCGTGCTCGTCTCATGCGGACGGCTTGGCTCGATCAACCATACGATTCTTTCGCTCGAAGCGGCGAAAGCGCGCGGAATGTCCGTCGCTGGCGTTGTGTGGAACTGGTGTGCCGATTCTGATCCCAAAATCGAAGCGGACTCGCTCGAAACGATTCGCCGTTACCTTTCTCGCTTTGGATTCTCGCCTGTTGTTGTCCGCATCCCGCGCTTCGACGTTGGTGGGCCATATCCAGAGATTTCGTTGTCGGGGCTTTTTGACGCAGCTCGTGGCTTTGAGGCACTTGATTTCCACGCTAGACTTTGATAAATTTTACACAAAACCAGGAAAGGGGCAAAACCATGAACATCATTGGGAAGGCAATGTCATTTGCGGTTTCACTCGCTGTCGCATCTGCCGCGTTCGGCGCAGAGCTTTCGAAAAGCGTTCCGAAGGGATGGGACGAGGACTTTGAAGCGGGAAAGGCCACGGCGGAGAAAAGCGGCAAGCTGATCCTGCTGGCGTTCTCCGGCTCGGACTGGTGCGGCTGGTGCGTCAAGATGGAAAAGGAAATCTACTCCGACAAGAAGTTCATCTCGGAGGCCAAGAAGAAATTTGTTCTTCTCATGATAGACAACCCGCAGAACAAGTCGATACTTTCACCGCTTGCCGCGAAGCAGAACAGTGAATTGACTCGCAAATACAATGTCCGCGGATTCCCGTCCACGGTGATAGTTCGTCCTTCCGGCGAGGAAGTCAGGCGCTTTGGCGGATACCAGAGAAGTGGCGTAGACGGCTTCCTAAAGTCGCTCGACGAGGTGGCGGATGCCGCTGGCGTCAAGGGTGTTGTCGAGATATCCGACGAGGAGGCAAAAAAGGACGACCGTTTCTTCTTCGCTCCCGCCGAAAAGGGCAAGATCGCGTCGCGCGAGTCCAAGAAGCGCAAGGCGAACGCCAAGAGCGACTTCGAGCTCGACGAGTTTGCGGGCATAAAATTTGGCAGGACCAGGGCCGATGGCGCGCCAAAACTTGAAAAGCCCTATCGTCTTCTCTCGGCAGTGTCGAAGACTTCATACGCCGGCAACAAGCTTACGAGCTTCACGCTTGCTGCAGATGCAAGCGCTATCAAGGCAATGACGGACGAGGACCTTCAATTGGAGACCTGCAAGCTAGTGCGAGCGCTTGAAGGCGAGCTTGGCGTAGAGTTCGCGGTTACGTCGTCGAAGATCGACTTCACAGGCAAGAAGACCTCGGTTGTGGTGCATTCCAACAAGGCGTCCGGTGTGCTGTCGGTTCAGTTCTCGCGGAAATGACGTTATTCGAATACGACCGCGCGAGAATCTGGCATCCCTACGCCTCGCTTAAAAATCCGCCGCCAGTCCTTCACGCGAAAGCGGCATCAGGCGTGGAGATAGAGACTGCCGACGGTTTGAAGCTCATCGATGCAGTCTCAAGCTGGTGGTGCGTCGCGCATGGCCACAACCATCCTGCAATCATCGAGGCGATACGCCGTCAGTCGGAGAAGATGTGCCACGTGATGTTTGGCGGTTTCACTCACGATCCAGCCGTCGAACTTGCAGAGAAACTTGCGGCGATTGCACCGCCCGGTCTTGATCGCGTGTTTTTCGCGGACTCTGGCTCAATCTCCGTAGAGGTCGCAGCGAAGATGGCCGTCCAGTACCAGAACGCGCTTGGACACCCAGAGCGCAACCGACTTCTTGCGCTTAAGGGCGGCTACCACGGCGACACCTCGCTTGCAATGGCGCTCTCCGATCCCGACGGAATGCACACGCTCTTCAAGGGGATAATGACGAAGCACTTCTTCGCGGAGAAGCCGTCCATCCCGACATGGAGCGAGTGGAATGACGCGGACGCTGAGTCTCTTCGCCGCGTAGTCGACGAACATGGCGGCGAAATCGCCGCGATCATTTGCGAGCCGGTTTTCCAGGCGGCGAACGCGATGAACTTCTACCATCCGGATTACTTGCGCGAGATGCGTCGCCTATGCGACGAACGCGGGATGCTGCTAATTTTCGACGAGATTGCGGCGGGATTCTACAGGACGGGTCCTCTGTGGGCTCATTCGCGCGCAAGCATTGTGCCTGACATCATGACCGTCGGCAAGGCGCTGACTGGCGGACACATGACGCTCGCGGCGACGCTTGCGAGCGGGAAAGTCGCGGACACGATCTCTGGAGGCCGTCCGTCGGCGTTTATGCACGGCCCCACCTATATGGCCAATCCGCTTGCGTGTGCGGCGGCATGTGCGTCGCTCGATCTTTTTGCGAAAGCGGACTACGCGGCAAATGTGACGCGGATCGAGAGCCAGTTCCGCGAAGGACTGGAACTCCTGCGCGGACGTCCGAACGTTCGAGGCGTGCGCGTTCTTGGCGCGGCAGGCGTAGTGGAAGTGGAGCGGCTTCCGGTGCAGGCGGAAATCTCGCGCGTCATCCGCGAGCATGGCGTTTGGCTCCGTCCGTTTGCGAACTTCATATACTCGATGCCGCCGCTCGTCTCAGACGAGGCGACGGTAGAGCGCATTGTCGGCGCACTTGTGGACCTTGCTTCCGCGCCGCCCGGCCCGCCGCCGGAGGATGGTGATTTTCATGAGTGAGACGTATTCCGTAAAGATGCGCGCGTCGAGCGACGGGCGGCATGTTTCTGGCGCGGAAAAGATTGTCCCCGTGGGGTCGGTTTCGAAGGTTGCGTCACGGCTCGTTGAACGAGCCTTGTCGCATGAGCGCGGCACGCCTGATTTCATCAACGTCAAGATCGAGTCCCTTTCGTCCGACATCCTTCGCCTCAAGGCGCTTCCTGTCATGACGCATGTCGTCGCGACGCCCGCCGAAGGTCGCGCACTTGCTGCGCGGCTCTTGGCCGAAGCGGGAATTGCCAACGTCGATGAAATCATGGTGCGGTTTTCCGAGACACATTCGCTTCGTGGCGCGATGCTGCTCGATGCCGACACGCTTGAACGGCTCGAGCCAGATCAGTCGCGCGGCGTACGTGCTACATACATGGATGACGCCGCGGCGCTTGCGAAGGGAACGGCGGGCGTAAAGAACCACTACGCCGAAGCTATCGTCCTTGCGACAAAAGTCCAGAACGCGCCTAACATAATCGCCGAGATCTGCGTGTCGGACGATCCTGACTATGTGACTGGCTATGTCGCGACTCGTGAACTCGGCTATAGGCGAATCACTGTTCTCAAGGAAAAGGGCGATCCGAACGGTGGACGCATTTTCCTCTATCGCGGCCCGCGCGACGGAGTCGCAAAGACGATTGAGTTTCTTGAAAAGACACCTGTCCTCGTCGATGACGTCCCGACGCTTTCGTGCGCGGCAAATGCGCCGCGCAGATTTGACGGTCTTGCTGATGCGCTCGATGCGCGTCAGGCGGCCGGGCTCTCGCGCCGGTGTCGGACATTGGAAGGGCCGACAGGACCGACGGCGATTGTCGACGGTCGCGAGCTCGTCGTTTTTGCATCTAACGACTATCTCGACCTCGCGCGCGATCCCCGCGTAGTCAAGGCGGCGGCGGATGCCGCGAACGAGTTTGGCGCAGGGTCGGGCGGTGCTCGTCTTACGACTGGCACGCAGCCGCCGCATGTGCGGCTCGAAAGCGCGCTTGCCAAGTTCAAGGGCTCGGAAGCCGTGCTCCTTTATGGAACTGGCTACATGGCGAATGTGGGCGCGATCTCCGCGCTCGTCGGAAAAGGCGATGTAGTCCTTTCCGATGAATTGAACCACGCCTCAATCATAGATGGCTGCCGTCTTTCGGGTGCCGATGTCCTCGTCTATCGTCACGGAGACATGGAGGACTTGGACCGAAAACTTGGCGCCTGCCGAGAACATCGCCGTCGCCTCGCCGTTTCTGACGGCGTGTTTTCGATGGACGGTGACATTCTCGATTTGCCGCGCTTTCTTGAGGTGACGCGTCGCCACGATGTGTTTTCCATGGTGGACGAGGCGCATGCGACTGGCGTTGTCGGATGCACGGGTCGAGGTCTTGCGGAGCACTTTGGCTGCGAGCTTCCTGATGTTTTGATGGGAACCCTCTCCAAGGCGCTTGGGTCGGAAGGCGGTTTCGTTTGCGGATCGAAACTTCTTGTGGAGTATCTTCGCAACATGTCGCGGCCTTTCATCTTCTCGACGGCACCGGGGGCTCCCGCAATGGCTGCGGCGCTCGCCGCGCTCGAGGTTCTTGTAGCCGAGCCAGGGCGTGTGGCAAAGCTACGGGAGAATATCGCGCTTTTCGTCTCGGAACTTGCGCGCCACGGAGTCTCCGTTCGCGGTGAGACGGCAATCGTCCCTGTTGTAGTAGGCGACGAGAAAAAGGCGCTTGCGGCGAGCGCGGCGCTTGAGGAGCTCGGCTTTCTCGTGCCTGCGATCCGCTACCCGACGGTCGCCCGCGGCGCGGCGCGTCTTCGTGTTGCCCTCATGAGCGCCCATACGCCCGAGCAACTCCGTGCCGCCGCATCGTCTCTTGCCAAGATACTGAAATCTTGACTTGGCGAATTTCATGTTCTGGCGAGGGCGCATTGGTAACGCGAATATGGTATAATATTCATTCAAAAAGTCAACGGAATACAAGATGGACAAGAACTACGATGCGAAGGCCGCGGAGGCCAAGTGGTACCCAATCTGGGAGAAGAACGGATATTTTCACCAGGAGCCCGACGGGCGCGAACCATATTCAGTCGTAATCCCGCCGCCGAATGTCACCGGCATTCTGCACATGGGCCATGCGCTCAACCAGACGATCCAGGACATCCTTGTGCGCTGGCGCCGTATGCAGGGCAAGAACACGCTGTGGCTTCCCGGTACCGACCATGCTGGCATCGCGACGCAGAACGTAGTCGAGAAGGCGCTCAAGAAGGAAGGAAAGCGCCGGCAGGATCTCGGGCGCGAGGCGTTTCTCGAGCGTGTCTGGGAGTGGAAAAAACAATACGGCGGGACGATTGTCCACCAGCAGCGTATGCTCGGCAACTCGACCGACTGGCTCAGGGAGCGCTTCACTTTCGACGAGGGCTGCTCCAAGGCCGTTGCAAAGGTCTTTACGCAGCTCTACGACGAGGGGCTTGTCTACAAGGGCAACTACATCGTCAACTGGTGCCCGCGGTGCGGCACGGCGCTTGCGAACGACGAGGTTGAGCATGAGCCCAACCACGGCCACTTCTGGTATGTTCGCTATCCCGTCGTCGGTAGCGCGAAGGGCGTGAAGGGCGAGCCCTACAAGGACTACGTAATGGTCGCGACGACGCGCCCCGAGACTCTTCCCGGCGATACGGCGGTGGCGGTGAACCCGAAGGACGACCGCTACGCGCACCTCGTCGGCAAGACAGTAGTGTTGCCGCTCACTGGGCGCGAGATTCCCGTCATCAGCGATGACTATGTCGACCGCGAGTTCGGCACCGGCATCGTGAAGATCACGCCGGCGCACGACCCCAACGACTTCCTCGTCGGCAAGCGCCACGGTCTCGAAGAGATCAACATCATGACCGACGACGCCCACATGAACGAGCTCGCCGGCGCTAAGTACTGCGGCATGGATCGCTTTGAGTGCCGCAAGGCGATTGTCGCTGACCTCGATGAGGGCGGTTTCCTCGACCACATCGAGGATCTCGACAACCAGGTCGGCCACTGCTACCGTTGCCACGAGACGGTGGAGTCCCGCCTTTCGAAGCAGTGGTTCGTCAAGATGAAGCCGCTTGCGGAGCCCGCGATAGCGGCCGTCAAGTCGGGCGAGGTAAAGTTCGTGCCCGACCGTTGGTCGAAGATTTACTTCAACTGGATGGAGAACATCCAGGACTGGTGCATTTCGCGCCAGCTCTGGTGGGGCCATCGAATCCCCGCCTACTACTTCGGCGACGGCAATGTGGTTGTCGCGGAGACTGCCGAGCTTGCGCTTGAAAAGGCAAAGGCGATCGATCCGTCGGTGACGGCGGCCGATCTCCAACAGGACGAGGATGTTCTTGACACGTGGTTCAGCTCTTGGCTTTGGCCGTTCTCGACCCTCGGCTGGCCCGAAAAGACGGCCGATCTTGACTACTACTATCCGACGACCGATCTCGTGACGGCGCAGGACATCATCTTCTTCTGGGTCGCTCGCATGATGATGGCCGGCATCCACTTCATGAAGAAGCCGCCGTTCAAGAACATCGTCATCCACGGCATTGTCCGCGCAGCGGACGGCTCGAAGATGTCGAAGTCGAAAGGCAACTCGCTCGACCCGCTTGAGCTCATCGACCAGTATTCCGCCGATGCGCTTCGCTTCTCGATCGCGCTCATTACCTCGCTCGAGTGCGACTCGAAGGTGAGCAAGGAGAAGTTCGAGATCGGCCGCAACTTCACTACGAAGATCTGGAACGCGGCGAAGTTTCTGGAGCTACAAGAAACTTCCCTTCCGCAGGATGGGTGCGGGAACGCCAGAGTTCCCGTCCTTTCCAATCTCTCCGCCGACGACAAGCACATTCTCTTTGCCGCCGATCTCGCCTGCCGCAAGGTCAACGAGATCCTCGAGTCCTACCGCATCCAGGACGGAGCTCTCGCGGTCTACGACTTCTTCTGGACGCAGATATGCGACGGCTACGTCGAGTACGTCAAGGATTCGCCCAACAAGGCGGTGTCGGTCGCGATTCTCCGCGATGTCTTCTGGAAGGCTCTTCGTCTTCTCCATCCCTACATGCCGTTCGTCACCGAAGAAGTCGCGCACCAGCTCGGATTCCTCAAGGATGGTGAGACGATCATGCTTCAGAAGTTCCCCGAGGGGTACTCCGACGCCGAGAAGTCGGCTTGGGGCGTGACCGAGGATAACTACCAGTTCGTGAACGCGAAGCGCGAGGCGATCACCGCGATCCGCGCGCTGAGGGCCGAATACAAGGTTCCGCCGGCGACGTTCGTGAAGGTGACGATTGCGCGTGGAACGGACGGGGGCTCGGGCGCCCCCGAACCCCTGCCCGAGGAAGAGATAAAAGTTCTTGCAAAGGCCATGCGCGCCGAGTCGGTCGAGTTCGTTCCGGCTGGCAGCGATCTCGCGATGCCGTCGAAGATCACGAAGTTCGGCACTGTCTACCTCTCGCTCGAAGGGCTCGTCGACAAGGCGGCCGAGGCGAAGCGCATCGCGGGCGAGCTCGCGAAGATCGGCGGGTTCATCAAGTCCGCCGAGGCGAAGCTCGCGAACGAGAACTTCGTCGCGCACGCGCCGGAGGCGGTTGTCGCCGAGGCGAGGCGCAAACTCGCCGAGAACAAGGAGAAGGTCGCGCAGCTCGAGAAGCTCGCGAAGCTCTTCGCATGATTGCGTACATAAGAGGCGTTCTTTCCGAAAAGGCGCCCGATCGCGTCGTTATAGAGGCGGGCGGCGTCGGGTACGAACTCCTCATACCCGTGTCCTCGTTCGACAGGCTTCCCCGCGAGGGCGGGGAGGTGAAGCTCCTCGCGTGGCACTGCGTGCGAGAAGACGACGAGTTGCTCTTCGGGTTCGCGACGAAGGAGGAGCGCGAGATGTTCCTGAAGCTCACCCAGGTGAGCGGAGTCGGTCCCAAGATCGCGCTTGCGATACTTTCCGGCTCGTCGATTGGCGAGCTTTCGCTTGCGATAGCCTCCGGTAACGCAAAGCGCATTTCCTCCATCAAGGGCGTAGGCAAGAAGACCGCCGAGAAGATATGCGTCGAGCTGAAGGACAAGGTCAACGCCATTGAGGCGCTTGCCGCGACTTCGCGTCGAGGCGGAAATGACGCGAAGACGCCGATGCTCCACGACGCGATTCTCGCGCTGACGGCGCTCGGCTTCAGCGATGAGGCGGCGAACAAGATGGTCACGAAGGTGCTGGCCGACAATCCGTCCGTCAAGGACGTCGAGACGCTCGTGCGGCTTGCCCTTGCAAGCCGATAGCCTCTACACGTTCTACACGTTCTACACGGCTAAAACAGCTTACAAAAGAAAGGATAAGAGTATGATAAAGAAGACAATTTTGCTTGGCGCGTTTTGCGCGGCGGCGCTCGTTGCGCTTGCAGAGCGCGAGAAAGTCTGGCCCGAAGGCAAGATGCCAGACGTGCAAGGCCACCAGATCGCCGCGATGACGAACGAGAAGGAGAAGGGAAAGGATCCCTATCTCGACTGGTGCCCAGCACCTGAAAAGCCGAACGGCTGCTGCATGATACTCGTTTCCGGTGGCGGCTACAGCAGCTGCTGTGACGTCGGGCTCGTGCAGACATGGGCGAAGAAGTTCACGGAGCAGGGCTTCCAGTGCGTCAACTTCGTCTACAGGACGCCGCGTCCGAACAACCTCCCGATCCACCAGAGCGCGTGGGAGGACGGACAGCGCGCCGTGCGACTCGTCCGCTCGCAGGCCGCGAAGCGAGGCTACGACCCCGAGAAGATAGGCACGATCTCGATGTCGGCGGGCTCCCATCTCGCGACGCTTCTCGCGACGAGCGCTCTTACGCCCGCCTACGAGAAGGTCGACGAACTTGACGAAGTTCCCTGCCACATCAACTGGGCCATCACGGGAGCAATCGCTTACGCGGTGACGGATGGCATCGGTACGCCTAACACGCGCAACGGGCAGGCAATTGACGCCAAGCTCGATTCGATTTTCAAGTTTGACGAGAAGACGGCGCCTATGTGCATGTTCCATGGAAGCGTCGACCTTTATTCGCCGATGGCGTCGACGCTCGTCTATCGCGAGTTGAGGAAGAGGAAGGTCCCTGCCGAACTTCACATTTTTGCCGACCGCAACCACGGTTTCTGGGGCTCTGACGGGAAGGGCGACAAGGCGGCCGCTTACGACAACTGGTTCGACCGCGCGATGGAGTTCCTTGCCCAGATGGGCTTCCTCGGCACGCTCAAGCCAGAGGAAGATCTAATGGCACGGTTCGCAAAGGACTTCCACGACCCTGCACTCTACGCGAAGGAGGAGCTGTGGCCAAAAGGCAAGACTCCTGACTTCCAGGAGAAGCAGAACGTTCCTTATCTTGAGTGGTACATCCCCTCGAACCTAACAACGAAGGCGATACAGATCATTTACTCCGGCGGGGGATACAATGGCAACGGCCCCGACGGTTTCGAGGTCGCTCCGGCGCGTCGCTTCCTCAACGAGAAGGGCATGGCCGTCGTCACGATGAAGTATAGGACTCCTCGTCCGGCGGCGCCGCTTGCGAAGCACACGACCGCGTGGCAGGACCTCCAGCGCTGCATCAGGATCGTCCGCTCCAAGGCGGCGGAGAAGGGGCTTGATCCGAACCGCATCGGCATCATGGGCTCGTCGGCCGGCGGTCACCTTACGCTTATGGGCGTGACGAGTTCGCGTAGTCGCTCCTACTGGAACATCGACGACATCGACAAGATTCCTTGCAATGTCCAGTGGGGCGTTGGCATCTACCCTGCGTATGCGCTGACGGACGGCTACGACATGCACAACACGACTGGCGGCAACGATGATTCCGCGCGGCTTGTCCCGGAGTTTGCGTTCGACCCCGACACTTGCCCAATGGTGTTCATCCACGGCGATGCCGACGGCTGGGCATCGATGAATTCTGTGAAGACATGGGAACAGATGCGCCGCATGGGAATTGCGAGCGACCTGCATACGCTATGCAAGAGGCCGCACTGCTTTCAGCGCACGGCGTCTCCAGGCACTGGCAGCTACACGTGGCTCGGACGTATCTGGGAGTTCATGAACCACAAGGGGTTCAACAAGTAACGGTGGCGAAGCTACAGCCGCTGTGAAATGCGGTAGAGGTGCTCGACGAGGTTTGCGTCGAGCACCTTTTCCATAAAGGGGATCACTTCGTGGCGCACCTTGTTGCGCTCTATCGAGACGTCGTCGTTAGACGCGTCCTCGCGCCATTCCTCGCCGAACTTGCGAAGGTAGTCCTTTAGCTCGTCGTCGCGGCAGCCGAGGAGCGGGCGCACGAACTTGATGCCTGCGACTTCGCTTGTCGCGCGAATGCCCGAGAGCGATGCACGGCGCAGCTTCATGAGGAACGTCTCCGCGACGTCGTCCATGTGGTGGCCCGTCGCGACGGCGTCGAGCTTCAGCGACTTCATGCACTTCGAGAAAAACGCGAGCCGCACGCGCCGCGCGGCCATCTCAAGCGATTCGCCGCGCCGCCTGATGACCTTGGCGTGGATTCCCTTGAAGGGGATTCCGAGGCGCTTCGCGAGCGAACGGACAAACCTATATTCCTCCTTCGACTCTTTTCGCAGCCCGTGGTCAACATGGAGAACGACAAAGCGCTTCGCGGCGTTTTTCTTCTTGCCGCCTTTCGTGAGGAGGAAGGCGAGGGCGACCGAATCGGAACCGCCGCTGACGGCGAGTCCGATTTTTCCTGGAGGAAGTATGGATCTGTCTATTTTCACCCTTGCGCATTATACCAAAAAAATGATATACTTTGCGCCGTTCGTTTGCAAAGCGGGCGTAGCTCAATGGCAGAGCTCCAGCCTTCCAAGCTGGCTACGAGGGTTCGATTCCCTTCGCCCGCTCCAGACTGGGCAAGGCCAGGGTGGCGTAATGGCAGCCGCGGCAGACTCAAAATCTGCTATACGTGAGTATGTGCGGGTTCGAGTCCCGCT
Source organism: Kiritimatiellia bacterium (assembly GCA_017406465.1). Taxonomy (GTDB): domain Bacteria; phylum Verrucomicrobiota; class Kiritimatiellia; order RFP12; family UBA1067; genus UBA1067. The sequence continues at coordinate 60,871 of JAFQYM010000015.1, forward strand.
CCTGGCACCCGCCTCCGCTCCTCGCGGAGCTACGGCGGGCAAGCCAAGCATTGCGAACGGGCGCAACAACGACTGGAGGGGTGTCCGAGTGGTCGATGGTGCAACCTTGGAAAGGTTGTGTGGGGGCAACTCCACCGGGGGTTCGAATCCCCCCCCCTCCGCCAAGTGGCGGCAAAGAATTGGCTTTTTGGCCTTTGCATAAGTTGATATGTCATTTGCGCACTAATGTTCTGCGTTGTGGTACAATGCGGACATGAACAAGTTCTTGCTGTATGTATCTGTCGCCGCGTCAATAGGCGGATTTCTTTTCGGGTTTGATTCCGGTGTGATATCCGGGGCGGAAAAGGCCATTCAGTCTGAATTCGGCCTTAGCGCTTTCTGGCACGGGTTCATAGTGTCGGTTGCGCTTGTCGGAACCTTGTTCGGTGTGTTTGCGGCGGGGCGTCCCAGCGACCGTTTTGGTCGCCGTCCGACGTTGTGGGCTATGGCTGTCCTCTTCCTCGTCTCCGCGCTTGGATGTGCGCTGACTCCGACTGATGTGACTATCGGTCCACATGCGCTTGGCTGGTTTCGTTTCATCGGCGGACTTGCGATAGGCGGCGTGTCTGTCGTTGTTCCATTGTACATCGTCGAAATCGCTCCCGGCAGATGGCGCGGGCTTCTCGTTGGATTGAACCAGCTTAACATCGTCTTCGGAATTCTCGCGAGCTACATCACCAACTACCTCGTTGCACGATACATGCCCGACTTCGACCCTCGCGTTGTGTGGCGCGTCATGCTCGGGGTGGAGTGCCTGCCGATAATCGCCTTCATGCTGCTTCTCACGACGATTCCTGAGTCCCCGCGCTGGCTTGTGCGCGTCGGGCGCGTTGCGGACGCGGCGAAGGTCCTCTCGCGCGTAGGGTGCGAGAGAGTCGCCGAAACCGTAGAGGAGATTAAGGCGTCGCTCCTCGCGGCGGCGAACGGCGTGGACGTGCCGCTTTTCCAGCGCAAGTTCCTAAAGCCCATCCTTCTTGCGTTTTTCATTGCGTTCTTCAACCAGATAAGCGGAATCAACGCGATCAACTACTACGCTCCGCGAATCTTCGAGATGATCTTCGGTGAGGGGTCGTCGCTTGCGGCTCTTGCCGGCACGATGGGCATGGGGCTTGTGAACCTTGTCTTTACTGCGATTGCGTTCGCTGTAATCGACAAGGTGGGGCGGCGGGTGCTCATAATGATCGGAGCTACGGCGATGGTCGCCATGCACTCCCTCGTAGCGTGGCAGTTGTCGCTGCCAAATCCAACTGCTGCAATAGCGGTCTTTGGCATCTTCGGGTTCATCGCGGCGTTCGCCATGTCTTCCGGCGCGTGTCTCTGGGTCTACATATCCGAGGTGTTCCCGAATACCGTCCGCGCGAAGGGACAGGCCCTTGGATGCTTCACCCACTGGTTCCTTTGCACCATCATCAGCTGGACGTTCCCGATGGCCGCCGAGAGAGCGGGTTCTTGGACCTTCGCGTTCTTTGCCGTGATGATGGTTTGCCAGTTCTTCTGGGCGGTGTTCTTTATGCCCGAGACGAAGGGCGGCAGTATCGAGGATATTGAGAGGCGGCTTGGATTTTAAGTTTCGCGCAGAGACGCAGAGGCGCAGAGGAAGCTGAAGCCGGGTTGTGAATCGAGAATAACTTAGGTGGTAATATGACAAATAGGATCAAATCACTTCTTGACCGCACGTTTGACAAGGAGCAGGCGAAGTTCCGCCGCGATGTCGACTGGAAACCACTCCTAGAGCGGTTCGTCGCGGAAGGGATAGGCGACGAGGCGCGTGCCAGGATTGGCCTAGAGGAAATGCTTAAATCCGAGCGTCCCGAGTTTATGGATGGTGAACGTATTGCTTTTCTGCGAACCGTAAAGCAAATCCCCGACTTGCACACTGACGCCGAGATGGACGCTCGGCGCGCTGCAGGCACGGCTTTTGGCGAGAAGGGCGTAGTCTTCAACTTGACGGCGGACTTCGCACCGACGATACGCGATGGTCTTGGCGCACGGCTCGCAGAGATCGACGCTCGCCTCGCAGAATTGAAGGGCCGCCAAGATGGCGGCTCCCCCAGTCAGGGCTGCTCTAACTGGGAGAGCCGGCGTCTCGCCGGCGATGATGCTGAAAGTATCGAATTCCTCGAGAATGCGCGACTCTCCGTAGAGGCGGTGCTTGGCCTCGTTGAGCGCTATCGCGCAGAAGCCGAGAAACGCGGCCTCGCGGATATCGCCGCTACGCTTGCGCACGTTCCGTTGAACGGCGCGCGCACTTTCCGCGAGGCGCTGCAGTCGCTTCGCATCCTTCACTACGCGATGTGGTGCGAAGGCGAATACCATTGTGGGCTCGGACGTATCGACCAGTATCTCTTCCCTTACTACGACGCCGACATCAAGGCAGGGCGCCTCACGGACGAAACTGCGCTCGAGGAACTTGAGGAGTTCTTTATCGCCTGCAATCGCGACAGCGACCTCTATATCGGCGTACAGCAGGGCGACAACGGTCAGTCTGTTATGCTTGGCGGCGTCACGCGCGATGGGAAGCCCGCGTTCAACGACCTATCGCGGCTTTGCCTTAAGGCCTGCGGAGAGCTTAAGCTCGTAGACCCCAAGATTAACTTGCGCGTCGACAAGTCTACTCCGCTTGAAATCTACGAACTTGGTACGGAGCTGACGGCAAAGGGGATTGGCTTCCCGCAGTATGCGAACGACGACGTTGTGATTCCAGCGCTTGAGCGCTGGGGTTACGAGACGGAAGACGCGCGAGACTACTCGGTTGCAGCATGCTGGGAGTTTATTGTACCCGGTTGCGGCATGGACATCAACAACATCGATGCGGTGAGCTTCGTGGGGTCGCTTGATGCGGCGTTGAGAAATCTCACACAGAGACGCAGAGACGCTGAGGTTTCCTTTGAAGATGTCAAGGCGGAGTTTAAGACCGAGGTGCAGAGACGGGCTGATGCGCTTGTGGAGAAATACCGCCATGTGGAGATATTGCCTGGTCCGTTCGTATCGGTCATCTCGACGGATTGCATAAAGAAGGCGAGGGACATCTCGAAGGGCGCGAAATACAACAACTTCGGAATTCACGGAACTGGCATTGCCGTTGCAGTCGACTCTCTTGCGTCTGTGCGGGAGCTTGTCTTCGAGAAGAAGCTCGTGACTCTTCCTGAACTCGTCTCGCTTCTTGACTCCGACTTTGCCGGACGCGACGATGTCCGCGCCGCAGCAAAGGCCGCGCCGAAGATGGGCAACGCAGATGCGAGGGCGGACGATCTCGCAAAGTGGCTCATTGACTTCTGGGGCCACGCTTTCGACGGAAAGAGGAATGATCGCGGCGGAATCTTCCGCCCAGGCACTGGAAGCGCCATGTACTACATTTGGCACACGAGGGATGTGCCGGCTTCGGCCGATGGACGGCTTAAAGGCGAACCTCTTTCTGCCAACTATGCTCCATCGCTCGACGTGCCGGTGAAAGGCCCGGTGAGCGTGGTTAGATCATTCACGGAGCCAGACCTCGGCCAGGTGTGCAACGGCGGCCCGCTAACAATAGAGATTCACGACTCTGCGTTTGCAATGCCGGATGGTGTGGAGAAAGTCGCCCATCTCGTGAAGTTCTTCATCGAGCGAGGCGGGCACCAGATGCAGATCAACACGATAAACCGCGACACGCTTCTCGATGCGCAGGCGCACCCAGAGCGTCACAGACACTTGATCGTCCGCGTCTGGGGCTGGAGCGGATACTTCATCGAGTTGGACAAGCCGTATCAGGATCAGATCATAAAGAGAGTAGAGCTGTGATTTATAGCCTCGCGCCGAGGCGCAGAGACGCAGAGACTTTCCTCTGTGACTTTGTATCTCTGTGTGAAATAAGAATTCGATGGCTAATGATTGGTAGAATATTCGAGATACGCGAGTTTACGCTCCATGACGGGCCTGGCGTGAGGACGACAGTGTTCTTCAAGGGGTGCCCCTTGCGCTGTGCATGGTGCCACAATCCCGAAGGGCAGTCCGCTGAGATTGAGACTATGGTCAGGAAGGGTGGCGAAAAGGTCGTTTGCGGTCGAGACATAAGTGCCACGGAGCTCGCGGACGAGCTTGCGACAAACGCCGACATAATGAACGAGTCGGGCGGCGGCGTCACTTTCTCGGGCGGCGAGCCGCTTGCTCAGGCGCAGTTCCTTCTTGAGGTAATCCCGCTTTTGAAGGCGAGGGGCATCAGGCTTGCGATCGAGACAAGTGGCTACGCGCCAGCGTCGGAGTATCGTGCCGTCGTGTCGCAACTCGACTTTGTATACCAGGATGTTAAGCTTTTGGATGCTGAGGCGTTCAAACGCTGGACTGGCGGCGATCTTTCGGTCGTACAGGAAAACATCTCCTGGCTTCGCAAGAGCGGGGTGCCGTATTCGTTTCGCGTTCCCCTGATCCCTGGCGTGAACGACGATGCCACGAGTCGCGGCGCATTTGCCGCGTTCGCAGCCGGTAGCAAGATTGAATACTTGCCGTACAACACGGCGGCGGGATCGAAGTATCCAATGCTGGGGCGCGTGTATTCACTGGAGGGAATCTGATATAATATTGGCGATGAAAGAAACTTCGAAATACAGGCAGATATTCGAGGAGCTGAGGAAGGGCGTTCGTGATGGGCTTTACCCTAGTGGCGTGCCATTGCCCTCCGAAGAGGCGCTTGTCAGGAAGTACAAGGTTTCGCGCATAACGGCAGTGCGCGCGATGGACGAGCTGGTGAAGTGCGGACTCGTCTACCGCAAGCGCGGGGCGGGGACGTTTGCCACAAAGACAGCCCAGCGCGAGTCGGGGCGGCTTGGGCTCATAATGCCGAGTCTTGCCGTGGGCGAGGTGTTCCCGGTTATGTGTCAGGCGTTGATGCGTTGCGCCCAGAAAGACGGCTATTCCCTCGTGCTTGGCGACATTTCCGCGTCTACCCCCTCGAAGCGAGCAATTGAGGCGGGCAAGGTCGCGCGCTCTTTCGTTAAGCAGCGCGTCGCCGGTGTCGTCCTCCAGCCGCTCGCGTTTCTCCGCGCGCCCGAACGCGTGACCCGCGAGATTCTTACGCTTTTCGACAATGCAGAGATTCCGGTCGTGCTGATCGACCGCAACATAAGTCTTGGGCAGGACCCGGTACTCCATGACTTCGTGGGGATCGACAATTTCTCTGCCGGGCGAGCGCTCGGCGAACACATGATGAAACAGGGCGCGAAGCGAGTGCGCTTTCTGATGCGCCCCAACTGCGCGACCGTGATCCGCGACAGACTTGAAGGCGCGGCAAGCGCACTTGGCCTTGGCGGCGACAAGGATTTCAAGATCGTGGCTGAACCCGATGACCTTGTCGCACTAGGTCCGATCTTCAGGAAGAGGACTCGCCCCGACGCCATAATCTGCGAATCTGACTATGTCGCGGCGGTCTTGAGGAACACGCTTGACAAGCTGGGGCTCTCGGTCCCGAAGGACGTCCGGCTCGCTGGCTTTGACGACATTCGCTGCGCTGTCACCACTTTTCCGCAGCTTACGACGATCCACCAGCCATGCGAGGACATCGCCCTCGTCGCCTACCGTGCGCTTAGGGAGCGCATTCTCAATCCGTCGCTCCCTCCGCGGCAGATACTGCTCCCCGCTCCGCTCGTCGTCCGCGAGTCGACCAACTGAACTTGACAGAGGTAGTCGCATGAAATTCACATTGGCAGTTTGCTCGATGTTTGCATGCTTGGCAGCTTGCGCAGACACGGAGTTTGCCGTTGGGAGCTGGAAAGTGGCATTTGCCGACGAAACCGCTCTTCTTACTCTTTCGCACAAGGATGGAAACGCTGAACTTTCCGGCTCTCTGTCGTTTACGGGCCCTGCCGCAGTCACTGGAGCTGGGATTGGCAAGGACGAGTCTGTTGCGAAGTGGCGCATAACTTCCTCTCGTGATGGCTTCCCAAATCGGCTCGCGCTCGTTGACATGTGTGACAACGTGGATGGCTACGTCACGTTCCAGGCCGATGGCGAGGGCGTTTCGCTGCTCGTCTACCACCGCACGGCGTTCGCATACGCGGGGACGCTCGCGTTTCAAGGCGCAGTCCGCTACCGCGACGATGCGTATCCCTGCTCCGTCACGCCGAAGAAGGGCGACCGCGTTCTGTCCGTAAAGAGCGGTCCGGCCGTCTCGCTGGGCGACGATGCGCTCTTCTCTCCTTCTGCGGACGAAGCGCTTGCGTTCAAGGGGATGAAGTGGAAAGTGGAAAGTGGAAAGTTTGCGGTGTCGGCGAAACTGCGGATCGACGATGCGACGGCGAACGCGATTTCCGTCAGGATCGTCAAGGACTGGTACAAGTCGCGCTGGGTGCCGAACTGGCGCGCGCCCGATCGCCGGCGTTCGCCGCATGCGCCCACGGGCTGGCTAAGCTGGAACACCTACTTCGACCAGGCCGGCTCGAAGGAGAATCTTGATGAAGCCCGTTTTGCCGCGAAGCGGTTCAAGCCGTTTGGGATGGAGATATGGAACATCGAGTCGTGGCAGGACAACTCTCCTCGGCTTCCCGTGTCGAATTTCCACAACATGGATCTTGAGACTTACAAGGTGCAGTTCCCAGAGGGCATGAAGTGGCTAGCGGATGAAATCAAGAAGCTCGGCTTCAGGCCGGGGCTCTGGATGGCGCCTTACGGAACAGGCAACGACAAGTTCTACGCCGAGCACAAAGACTGGTTCCTCCACGACAAGGACGGCAAGCCCATCCGTTCGTGGAACGGAAAGTACACGCTCGACCCGACTGCGCCCGGTGCGCTGGAGCATCTGACTTCGATATTCGACAAGGCCTCGCACGAATGGGGGTATGAATTCTTCAAGATCGACGGAATGTCGGGACGCGGCCCCGGCTACTGCGCACACCTCTACGAGAGGCCCGATATCCGCGCAGTCATGCACGACCCGAATTGCCCCAATCCGTTCGAGCGCACTGTAGCCGCGTACAGGAAGGGCATTGGCGACGACCGTATTTTTCTCGCCTGCCAGGGGCACTTCACCGGTGCGGAGGCGGGATATGCCGACGCCAGCCGGACTGGTGCGGACATCGTGCATCCCAACGAGCCGGTGAAGTGGGAGAACATTCTCCTCCAGGCGCGCTGCACGGTGAACCAGTTCTTCGCCCACGCGAACGTGTTCTGGTCGGACCCGGACTGCATGCTTGTTTCCCAAGCCGCCCTCGCGCGCGAACAGGCGCAGGTCGAGGCGACGGTAGTTGCGCTTCCGGGGCAGCAGACCTTCGCGGGCGACAAGCTCGCAGAACTTGCCCCGGACCGCGTAAGGCTGATACAGCAGGCGCTGCCTGTGTGCCCGACGCGCCCCGGGAAGCTCTATCCGATGTTCGGGCACCTCCCGGTCTGGGATCTCCACGTGTCGCGTCCTTTCGGCGACTGGCACGTTGTGGCGCTCTTCAACTGGAGCGACGAGGAGAAGGAGGTCTCCGTCGCGTGGGATGAGCTTGGCGAAGATCCCGACCGACGCTTCGTGGCGTGGGAGTTCTGGACGGAAACATACTTTGGCGAGAAGAAGGGCGGTCTTTCCGCGGCGGTTCCGCCGCGTGGTGTGCGGCTCTTTGCGCTCCAGCCGCTTGCGGACCATCCGCAGTTCCTTACGAGTGACCGTCATGTAACACAGGGAGCCGTTGGGCTTCTTGACCAGAAGTGGAATGGTTCGCGTCTCGTTGCAAAGGTTGCCGCCGTGGGCGGTTTCCCGCAGGTCGTGCGGTTTGCGTTGCCGAAGGGATGGAAGGTCAAAAGTGCAACGGCGAATGGCGAGGGTGTGAATGTGAAAGAGGAGCACGATGGAAGGGTGGTTGCCGTGGAGCTTTCAGTTCCTCGCTCCTGCGTTGTAGACCTTTGCCTAGACTTTTAGCTACATGTCACTCGATTGGTCTCGCTACCTTGTTTCGGGCGATGACAGAACTCTTGTGACCATAGACGAGGGCGTTTCCGTCGATGTCGGTGACGATTCCGCCGGCCTCTTCCACGATCAGCGCGCCTGCAGCATAGTCCCACGGAGAAAGCGATAGTTCAAAGAACAGCTCTGCACGCCCGGCTGCGACGGAACACATGTCGAGCGCAGCGGATCCTGTTCGCCGGATGTCGATTGATTTCCTGAAATACGAGTAGGCGAGCTTGAAGGAGCGTTCGCTCAGTTCTTCGTTATAGGGGGAGGTTCCGAAGATGACAAGTCCGTTTTCAAGCGGTTCTGACGAGACATGGATTCTCTTGCCGTTGCAAAAGGCACCTTGCCCGCGCATTGCGGTGAACATCTCGTCAAGGTAGGGGTTGTATATTGCGCCAAGTTCCGCTATGCCGTCGACGATGAGCGCAACCGAGATGCTGCTTGCACGGAAATCCTTTATGAAGTTCGTGGTGCCGTCGATCGGGTCGACGATGAAAAACTTTCCTTTTGACGAGAACTCCTGGGTCGTGCCTTCCTCGCCGATGAAATGTGCATCGGGCATTATCGACAGAAGCCCGCTCCTCAATCGATCCTGTACTTTCTTGTCGTAGTCCGTGACGAAATTGGCGTGACCGGCTTTCGAGTCGATCTGCAGCGTTGCTCTGTCGATGTCCTTTATGGATCTGCCGCATTCGCGCATCAGTTCGCATATCGCCTCTATGTCGTGTTTCATCTATTTCCCTCGTGCTTGCCAGTTTTGTTTACCGCAATAGAATACCATATATCGCCACTGCTTGCACCGGATGGGACGCTCCACCCAAGAAAGTTGACATGTCATTTGCGGCATTTTCTGAAAATAAATGATATAATTATCTCGTCAGGTTGGTAAATAAAAGAGTAGCAGAACTATATAGAATGAAAGGAATTTGTACGGAAAAGAAAACGATCATAATCGGGGCAATAGCCGGAATCGTGTCGGCTCTCTGCGCGGCAAGTTGTTTCGCAGATATCAAGGATGGTGTCGCCGTGACGACGCTCCCCTCGCCAGACGAAACGGGGGCATACGTTTTTGGCAACGCTGACTACACCACCACCTTATTTTACGACGAGACCCTTGCCGCCGGGCTGGCCTATCCCGTCTGGAACGAAATCAGCGTCCCTCCCGGCGTGACGGTGAAGTTCGTGGGCGGTGTTGCGCTTTCTTCCCTCCCTGCTGGTTGCACATTCGACTTTTCCGGTTGCACACATTTGCTTGTCACCGACAATTCCGTATTCGATTCAAGTTTCACGGTTCCCGAATTTACGACACTTCTCTATCTGAGGTGCAACGTGAGCGTGAACGGCTCCGTTGCGTCGTTCTCGACCCCCGCCGGGGATGCTTCCATAGATAGCCCGCTTGTAATCAACGGGACGAATACCGTCGGAAAAGAAAGAGGCAATGTCATTTTCAACGGTGCCGTAACCGGGGCGGATACGGGCTACATGGAACTTAACGGATTCGGCCGTCACGTCACATTCAAAGGCGCACTTAACTTCGGCGGAACAATCCGCCTCCGAAACTCCCAGCGCAACCAGCGCGTCATCGTAAATTCAGCCGAGGCGGAATCCAGCATTGGCACACTTGAAGGAAACGACTGGGGGAATGACAGGACAAGTGAAACCCGCGGCGCTCCGCAGCAACTCATCTACCTTCCAGCTTCACAGACGCCTTGCACGATGATTGTAGGTCGCTTCAACCAGAACGAGGTCGGCGGGCTCCTTGAACCTGACCAGGCCGGCAATTTCAGATACCGCCGCTGGGGTGTCCTTCTCTCCACCTGCTCGAACAACACGGTATGCGTCTCTAACATCGTGAGGCATGGCGCCTATCATCTCATGGCTTGCTCCGACGGCGCCTACACCTTCGGCAACGAACCGGCCTTCGACCAGGGTTTTGGCAATTTTGAAATCGTCCATCTCGGGAAAAATGCCCAAGGCCACGCGGACCGCTCCCCAAAATTCTATCCATCACCGAATGTGAACCTTAAGTTTACAGGGCGTTTTACTGGGAATTACCCTAGCACCGCGCCATCCTTTGACTACACGGGAGAGTCGAACGTCGTTAACCGTGGCACACTCGACATGTCTGGTGCCGAATCCTACGCGCATGAGCATCAGAGGATTCTCATCACCGGGTACAGCCCGTGGAATTTGCCGCGGTCAATCAAAGTCCATCCCAATCTTGCCGCGACCACGACCAACATTGTTACGGATACGCGCTGGCTGATGCCGTTCGACTTCGGCGCGGAGACGAACGAAATCGACGTCGCCCGGTGCGAGACGGACGCGGTGTTGTCGGTTCCAGCGTCGGGGACGGTCGTCGTCTCCAATGCGACGACAACGGCGGGAGTCCGCCCGATTGCTGGACGATATCCGGTGATCACCGGCAATTCCGTTGTCAACTTAGACGGAGTTACCGGAGCGGAGGCGTTCGCAAATTGGACAGTTGAGCCCGTCGGCAGATGGGGAGGCCATCTCGTGTTGCTTGAGAAGTCCGACACTGGCCTGTGGATGGTGGTGAAGCAGGCCTGGATGACGATTAGGCTTCGTTGAAATGTCCGGTTGCCTCAAAGCTATGCTCTTCTGCGCCCTGACGGGCGCCGCCGCGTTTCTCGTTTATGGCGGACACCCCGTTGCCGTTATCAGGTTCGAGGAGTGGAACGAAGCGAAGGGACAGCCCGCCGTGGAAGACTGGCGATGGGGTTTCTCGCAACGCGGGACGAACGGGTTCGCAGTATGCGAACTCTCCGAGTCCGAACGACATGGCGGACGAGCGAGCCTTCACCTAAAGGACACGGACAATGGCCGCTTCAACCACACGATGTGGTATCAGTTCACCAAGAACGAGGCGAAGGCGATGGAAGGGACGGTCATGCGTGCCTCTGCGTGGATCAAGCAGGTCTCCGCGTCCGACCCACCGTCTGTCGGCATCGCGCTGTTTGCCAAGGGTTCTGACGGGAAGTCGGTCTACGTCCGAAACGGAGTCGGGACGATTGGCGCATCCGATTGGCTCAGCGTGCAAGTCGCGGCGAGGATGCCTGAGCGGGTCGAGTCCGTGCGGCTCGTCTTCAACTGCTCGAACGGCTACGGGAATGTGGGCGAGATGTATGTCGACGATGTGGTCGTTTCTGCAGATTCGGCGGACCATCCAAAGCCTACGCCGCGTTCGCCGTCTGGCGATGTGGGCTGGGATTTTGAATTGCCAGATCCCGGGGACTCTCCCGAGGAGGCTGCCTACAGGGTTGGATGGCGCGAGCAGCCTCCGGCGGAGGAGGACGGGAGATCGCGCCCCGCGATAAGGAACGGGACGTGGTACGTCGGCGACCGGCCAGAGTTTTACATGGGCGTATGGCTCTACAACTCGGACATGCAGTGGGGGCCGAAGGCAAATCCGCTGGGCATCGACCACCCCGCGTACACGACGCCGCCCGGCGCGGAGCTGTTCAGGGAGATGGGCTTCAATTCGTCGCAGATATCGGCGGCACATTCGCAAATAGGCGCCGTCCTGCGCGGGTTTCCGCTGCCGCGCGGGAAGAAGGCTCATCACAAGGGCTGGCGAGACGTCGACGCAGACATTTCGCGCTTCTTCAAAAGGTTCGGCGACATGCCGATGGTGCTCGACTTCGCGTTCGGATACTCTGGAATGTATTCCGAGGAGGCGAAGCGCCTTCTCGGACAGCGCAAAGCCGGAAGCGTCTGGCACGAATTCATCCCATTCTGTCCGCATGTCCCGGAGGGATGGAAGTACTACCGCGACTATTTCCTCGGAGGTGCACGCGCGGCGATGAGAAATGGGTGCAACGTGTTCCTCTACGAGCTTTTCAACGAATCGTCGTGGAACGACATGTGTCGCCCGGCGATTCTTGCGTTCGCGAAGGAGATGGAAGGGCGCTACGCCACGATAGAGGCGGCAAACGGGACGTGGGGAACATGCTTCGCCAGCTTCGGCGACGTTGCATGCCAGACGGATCTCAAGCAGTATCCTGGCGTGTGGTATGACTGGTGCCGCTTCTCGTCGAGATGCTACTGCAGGTTGCTTCGCAAGGGGATCGAGACGATTCGCTCGGCAGACAGGCGCCAGAACGTCTATTTCACCGAGCAGGAATCGGGGACGCCTTCCGTACACCGCGGCATAGACTACCGCGATGTCGCCGATGCGCTCGATGTTCTTGCGATCGAAGGCGGGTGGCGCTACGGCTTCAACACCGACTACAGGGCGAAGAGCGAGATGGAGGCTGTTGTCGCGACCGAAGGCTCCCGCCATTTCTTCAACTGCGATTTCTTCCAGGCGCTGGCGAAAGGAATGAAGCCGGTGGTCAATGACGAACACTACTGCGTGCGCTTGGAGAACGGCAAACGCGTTCCTTCCCATCGCTCCGACTACATCACTTCGTTGTGGCTCGAGGTAATGCACGGCGTTTCGGGCAGTTTCACGTACGTGTGGGACAAGCGCTACTGGGAGGCGAACACCCAGGAGAAGGCGTACGCAAACGTGGTAAATCCGTCGTACAAGTCATCGTCGCTTCTAAATCCGTTCAATGTGAAGCCGGAAGATCTCTGCGCTTTCGACATGTTCATGAAAGAACTCGAACCGTTCAAGGAAAAGATTCTGCCGTTTCCGCGGACGAAACCGGCCACCGTGGCCGTGTTCTATTCAAAGGCGACAAGCATACAGCGCGATTCGCTTCCGTCGCTCAAGGAGAGACCCGGCGTCTTGGACTGGTACGCGACCCTCCTTCATGCGAACTTTCCGTGCCGTGTGGTGTTCGACGAGGACGTCTCCAGCCTCGGGCCCGAGGTGCAGGCGCTTGTGTTTCCGGTCGCGACATGCTGCTCTACGAATGTGATTGACGCTGCCCGCAGGTTCCAGGAGCGCGGCGGGCTGGTGCTTGCGGACGTAGACGCATTTCAGTTCGACGAGTACATGAAGCCGCTGCCGCCGCTTGAGGTGCCCATTGCGCGCGTGGAGAGCGCGGCAGAGGCCGTTCGGCGTCTTCTCGCGGCGAATGTCAGGCGCTATTGCGTGCTGGTGCCGGTTGACGGTGGCGGACCGATTGCCGCGGCCGACGCGCAGGTCATCGACAGGGGCGACTTCAAGCTCGTCTGCTGCGCCGCCATGCAGGAGACTTCGGCGCGGAGGGCGCGGCTCAGGCTTTCCGGCCTGTTGCCCGGCGCACAGGGGTTCCTTGTTGAGGACCCGGTGTCCAAGAGGGCATATCTGAAGGACGGCCAGAAGACATGGACGGACGCCGACCTTGAAGAGGGCGTGCCTATTGAACTCCCACCACAGGAGCGGGTTTTGCTTGTGCTGAAAGACGACAAGGAAAGGCCGCTGGCTTCGCATTGAACACGAACAATTAGCCGAAACGGCAGTTGCCGAGTGGCAGGTCATAATGGTATAATATCAAACCAATGGCCAAAAAGACCAAAGATCCGCGTCCCAGCTGGGACGAGTACTTTATGGAGATCGCGGAAGTCGTCTCCAGGCGAAGCAATTGCATGCGCAGAAGCGTCGGCGCTGTCGTGATGAAGGACAACCACATCCTCTCCACCGGCTACAACGGCACTCCGCGCGGCGTCAAGAACTGCTTTGCCGGCGGCTGCCCGCGCTGCGCGGCAACGACGAAGAGCGGCGCGCATCTCGAAGAATGTCTCTGCACACACGCCGAGCAGAACGCCATCTGCCAGGCCGCCTACTACGGCAACTCCATCGCCGGTGGCACGATCTACATCACGATTTCGCCGTGCCTCACGTGCGCCAAGCTCATCATCAACTCGGGGATAAAGGAGGTCGTCTACGGTGGCGACTATGCCTTCATCGACAAGGTCAAGGAGATGTTCAAGGCGGCGGGGGTGAAGCATAGGAAATTTAAAGTTGAAAAGTTGAAAGGTTGAAAAGTTGAAAGGTTGAAGAGTTTAAGAGTTTAAGTTTGGAATTTAAAACAGGAGTAATAATAAAAATGAGAAAGAAAATCATAGCCGGTAACTGGAAGATGAACATCAAGCCGTCGGAGACTGCCGCCCTCGTCAAGGGTGTCGTCGAGGCGACGAAGGATTTCACGAACGTCGAGGTCGTGTGCTGCACGCCTGCGATCGACGTGCCTGCCGCAGTCGCGGCAGCCGCAGGAACGCATGTTGGCGTCGGCGCTGAGAACTGCCACTGGAAGGAGTCCGGCGCGTACACCGGCGAGATTTCGACTGGGATGCTGCTCGACGCGGGCGCGAAGTACGTCATCATCGGCCACAGCGAGCGCCGCCAGTACTTCGGCGAGACGGACGAGACGGTCAACCTGCGCGCCAGGGCCGCGATCGCGGCTGGCCTCACGGCCATCGTCTGCGTCGGCGAGACGCTCGAGGAGCGCGACGCTGGCAAGCTCGAGGAAGTCATTGTCCGTCAGATGAACGTTGGCCTCAAGGACGTCACGGCCGCCGACTGCGAGAAGCTCGTCATCGCTTATGAGCCCGTGTGGGCCATCGGCACCGGCCGCACGGCGACGCCCGACCAGGCGCAGGAAGTCCACGCTCTCATCCGCGCGACGCTCGCGAAGCTCGTCGGCGCCGAGACTGCCGAGACCGTCCGCATCCAGTACGGCGGCTCGATGAAGCCCGGCAATGCGGCTGAGCTTCTCGCCAAGAAGGATATCGACGGCGGTCTCATCGGCGGCGCGGCCCTCAAGGCTGCCGACTTCGCCGGCATCGTCGCCGCGGCGAATGCTTAAAGATTGTGTTTAGCCGTGTAGAACGTGCAGATCGTGCAGAACCTCTACATGTTTCTACATGTTCTACATGGTTAATAAAATGCGTCGGCAAATGTCCATGCGTCTTGAATTGTTCACAGTTGTTGCGCTTCTCGTGTTTGCGGGATGCTTCGACGAGCCAGAGCCCGCGTACAAGTCGGTTCCGGAAGGCGCGCGCGTATATCTCAAGGACCAGGGTCTCGCAGACCTTAAGGGGCAGTCTTTTGACGCCTCTAAGGTCGACTACCTCAACCTCGACCGCAACGCGCTCACGAACGTCGACGAAGTGGCGTCGCTCACGGGGCTCAAGTGGCTTCGACTCAATTCAAACCAGCTTTCGGCGCTTCCGTCGCTTGACGCCCTCAAGTCGCTTCGCCGCATTTACCTCAGGGACAACAAGTTCGAAGAGGTGCCCGAGACGCTGAAGGACCTTCCTTCGCTTACAGACATCGATCTTTCGGGTAATCCCGTTTCGGAAATCCCCGAGTGGCTTGCGAAGAAGGAAGGGCTTGAATTCCTTTCCTTCTCGCGCACGAAGATAACAAAGCTGCCTGACGATCTTTCCGCATGGAAACGCCTGAAGGCGCTGCAGCTCGGCGATCTCCAGATGACGCCGGACGAAATGGCGCGGATACGAAAGTCGCTTCCTGATGTCGCTATCGTATTCTGAGGTTAAAGAGTTGGCGTCCGGTAAGATCGGACGCCTTCTTTTCAGGTATTCGTGGCCCGCGCTGGTCGCGATGACCTTGAATGCGCTCTACGCCGTGATTGACCGCGCGTTCATAGGCCATGGATGCGGTGTGGACGCGATGGCCGGCATCCAGCTCGCGATGCCAGCGATGATGCTGCTTACATCGTTCGGGCCGCTCATTGGCGTTGGGCACGCGGCGGTCCTCTCGATCAAGCTTGGCGAAGGCGATCGCGTGACTTGCGAGAAGCTCGTTGGCGAGACAATCGCGCTCAAGATCCTGCTCTACGTCATCCTCATCCCTCTCCTCTATATCTTTCTCGACCAGGTGCTTTCGCTTTGCGGCGCTGACAAAGTGACGCCCGGTGCGGCAGCTGCGGCGAAGTCGTATTTGCAAATCGTCCTCTTCTCACATCTCTTCTCCCACCTTGCTTTCGGTCTTTCCGCATTGCATCGCGCCGAAGGTGGCGCGATCCGCGCGATGATGTGCATGGTCGTCGGCTTCGGTGCGAACGTGATTCTCGACCCGATACTCATCTTTGGTTTTGGTCTTGGCGTCGTCGGCGCGGCGTGGGCGACGAATGTCTCTATGTTGCTTTCTTGCGTCTGGGTGTTTTCCTACTATCTTCGTGGAACGAGCGTCGTGCGTCTTCGGCTGCGTCGTATCTGGATATATCCGTCACTCTTCTGCCGCACTTTCGCAATAGGTCTTGCGCCGTTCCTCCAGCATCTCATGAGCGCGGTGATCATCGCCTCGCTTCAGATCGCGTTTGCGAAGTGGATGCCCGACGAGGCGTCGCGCACCGCCGAGATGGCTTCGCTCGGAGTCTTTAACAGTGCGCTTATCCTCGTTATAATGCCGGTACTCGGCTGCCAGCAGGGGCTTCAGCCGATCTTCGGCTACAACTGGGGTGCGCGGAACTTCCGCCGCGTGCTCGAGGCGCTCAAGAAGGGATTTCTTGTCACAACGGCGCTGACAGTCTTTGCCTTCGTCATTCAGGTGGTGCCGCCGTTCCCGACGCTTATTGCGCGATTGTTCGTCTCAAGCGACAGCCCTGATGTCATTCACCTTGCTGCCAGCGACTTGCAGCTCGCGAACTGCATGATATGGACGATTTCGGTCAACGTCGTCGCAACGACTTACTTCCAGTCGATTGGAAAGCCCGCAGTCGCAATAGGGCTCTCGCTTCTTCGCCAGGGCGTCGTCCTTCTGCCAATCATCTGGTTCCTTCCTCACTTCCTCGAGGACAAGGCGTTTGCTATCTGGCTTTCGATGCCGATTTCCGATGTCATCTGCCAGCTTGCAACGGTTCTTCCTGTGCTGCTTCACATCCGCTTTCTATCTCGCGTCCGTCCACGCAGAAAAATTTTAATAAAAAATTCAATTCCGTAATCATTGGATACGAACCGTCCAGGACGATAGTGGTATAATTTGCGGCAAATGAACAAGATTCCTTCCAGCAACTTTTGGTGGTGGCGCTACGTCTGCAAGGCGTGGTGATCAGGGATTTTGTTCAATCCCCCCTGAAGGCGGCCTTGCTTCTTTGTAAGTAAGGCCGCTTTCTTATTTTCAAAACTAAAATTCAATTCATCAAGGAGAAATTCAAATGCTCAAGAACCTGACAAAAGAGGAATTCGAAAGGAGGACCGCGGGCGGCAAGCGCACGCCGGTGTTCCGCGAATATCTCGCAGATCGCGAGACTCCCGTGTCGGTGTTGACGCGCATCATCGACGAACCGAAAGACCTCTTTCTTCTCGAAAGCGTCTACAACGGCGAGCGCAAGGGGCGCTATTCGTATCTCGGTCTCGATCCGGTCGAGAAGCCGGACGAAAGGCCGTTTGTCGCTGCGCCGGAGCTGTCGTCCTTCCAAGGTGGTCGCGTCGGGTACTTTGCCTACGAGTCCGTGTCGGACTTCGAGCCACGCGTCCCCCGCCGCCACGAGGATGGAACGCCGCCTGAGGCATTCATGACCGTAGACTCGTTCGTCGTGTTCGACTCCGTTCGCGACACAGCGATAGTTGCAAAGGTCGCGGCGAACGACGCACCAGACGCCTACGAGAGGACGATGCGCGAGATCGAAGAGCTGCGCAACCGCCTCCTTTCCGCTGAGTCCATCGCGCACTACGTCGAAGGGCACACGCCCGCCGCCGCATCGCGCGAGCCGTCGCTTTCCGAGTTTGTGCCAGAGATGACCGAGGACGAGTTCTGTGCCATCGTCGGTCGCTGCAAGGAGGCGATTCGCGCGGGAGAGGTGATCCAGATCGTTCCGTCGCAGAAGTTTACCGCAAAGACTGACATCCCGCCGCTCGCGCTCTATCGCGCCCTGCGGCTTGTGAATCCGTCGCCATACAATTTCTTCCTCCGCGTCGGACCGAAGACGCTGATTGGTTCGTCGCCCGAGGAACTTGTGCGTCTTGAAAAGGGGATTGGCTCGATCGCTCCGATTGCCGGCACGCGTCCGCGCGGTGCGACGCCCGAGATGGACCGTGCGCTTGAGGCGGAGCTTCTCGCAGACCCCAAGGAACGCGCAGAGCACATGATGCTTGTCGATCTCGCTCGAAACGACCTCGGCCGCGTCGCTAAGACTGGCACTGTCGCGGTGCGAGACCTCGCGCACATCGAGCGCTATTCGCACGTGATGCACATCGTCTCGAACGTCTACGGCGAACTTGATCCCGACAAGGCCGATGCGCAGGGGCTTTTCAAGGCGGCGTTTCCGGCTGGCACGCTCACCGGTGCGCCGAAGATCCGCGCTATGGAGCTTCTCGCCGAGTTTGAGAAGTCGCCGCGCGGCGTCTACGGTGGCGCGGCTGGGTACTTCAGCTACACTGGCGACATGGACTTCGCCATCGTCATACGCACGATGGTCCTCGAGAACGGCACGCTCACGATGCGCGCCGGCGCCGGCATCGTCGCGGACTCCGACCCTGCGAAGGAGTATCAGGAGACGATAAACAAGTCAAAGGCAATCTTCCAGGCGGCGCAGTTCGCAAAGGAGCTCGCATGACTATTCTAATAGACAACTACGATTCGTTCACCTACAACCTCGTCCAGGCAATAGCCGGACTTGGCATCGACATCAAGGTGTTCAGGAACGACAAGATCGACGTTGATGGAATCGCGGCGCTGAAGCCAGACTCCCTCGTCATATCCCCCGGCCCCGGCAATCCCGATTCTGCCGGAATCTCGCTCGCTGCGGTAAAGGCGTTCGCGGGTAAGATTCCGATTCTCGGCGTCTGCCTCGGGCACCAGACGATTGCACAGGCGTTTGGCGGACGCATCGTCCACGCGAAGTCGCTTATGCACGGCAAGACGAGCCGCATACGCCACGACGGGAAGGGCATCTTCGAGGGGCTCCCTCAGGGATTCGAGGCGATGCGCTACCATTCGCTCGCCGTTGATCGTGCGACTCTCCCTGACTGCTTCGAAATTTCCGCCGAGACAGACGACGGCGAGATAATGGCGCTTCGCCACAGGGCTCTTCCGATAGAGTCGGTGCAGTACCATCCCGAGTCGATAGGCACGCCCGAGGGAATCGGCCAGCTCAGGAACTTCTTCGGGCTCAAGTCGAGGAGGGAGTCTCCCGCGGAGACCGTCGCCTACCACGAATTCCGCGGCATCCTCCGCGGCGACTACTCGGAGCGCGAGCTCTTCGCGCTGCTCACCGACAGCCGCGAGCGTCCCGTGACGACTGCGCGTCTCGTGGGCGCGGCGAGGGCCATGCGCGACGCGATGGGCCGCGTCGATCTCGGATGCGACGACGCCGTCGATCTCGTGGGAACGGGCGGCGACGGGCGGCACACGATCAACATCTCCACCACTGCGGCGTTTGTCGCGGCAGGTGCTGGTGTCAAGATCGCGAAGCACGGCAATGTCGCCGCGACTTCAAAGTGCGGCGCGGCCGACGTGCTGCGCGAGCTCGGCGTCGATCTCAGCCTCCCGCCCGACGGCGTCCGCAGGTGCTTCGACGAGACGGGGATGGCGTTTCTCTTCGCCCAGCGCTACCACCCGGGCATGCGCTTCGCTGCGAACGTGCGCAGGCAGCTCGGCTTCAAGACGCTTTTCAACCTGCTCGGGCCGATCACCAACCCCGCGGGCGTGAGCCGCCAGGCGATAGGCGTGTACGATCCAAAGCTCGTGCCGGTGGTCGCGGAGGCGCTCAAGGAGCTCGGCAGCGTGCGCGCGCTCGTCTTCTCCGGGACGGAGGGAATGGACGAAGTCGCGCCGGTCGGGTTCACCCTCGTGTCGGAGCTGAAGGACGGCAGCATCTCCACCGGGCTTTTCAACGCGGACGCGCTTGTCCACGGGGAAAATCGCGGAGTCGAGGACCTTGCAGGCGGAGACGCTGCCGAGAACGCCGCGGTCCTTCGCGGAATTCTTTCCGGCGAAATCGGCGGTGTCAGACGCGATGCCGTTCTCGTCAATGCGGCGGCGGCAATCGTTGCAGGCGGCAAGGCGGCGACGATGGAAGAAGGTTACAAGCTTGCCTGCGAGTCAATTGACTCGGGGCGTGCGTCGGAAAAGCTAAAGGAGTTCGTGAAATGTACTTCAAAGATGCACTGAGTAGGGAAGGCGTCAACATCATCGCCGAATTCAAGCGCGCATCGCCGTCGCTTGGAGACATAGACGTCGCGGCCGATCCGGTCGCAAAGGCGAAGATATACGAATCGGGCGGAGCGGCCGCGATGTCGGTTCTCTGCGACGCCGCGCGGTTCAAGGGGAGCGTCGAGGACTTGCGGCGCGTAGCCGCGTCGGGTGCGAAGATTCCGCTTCTCGCAAAAGACTTCATCTCGGAGAAGGAGCGTCTTCGCGAGGTGAAGGACGCGGGCGCGAGTGCGGCCCTGCTGATCGTGCGCTACCTTGACGACGAGAAGCTTTCAGAGCTTCTTGCCGAGGCGCGCGCCCTCGGGCTTGACGCGCTCGTCGAGACGCACAGCGAGGAGGAAATAAATAGGGCAGTCGCAGTCGGTGCTGACATCATCGGCGTCAACTGCCGCGATCTTTCCAACTTCACTGTGGATGTCTCTATATCCGAGCGGCTCTTGAAAGCGATTCCGGACGGAATCGTCAAGGTCGCGGAGAGCGGCATCAAGACATCTGCCGACATCGCGCGTCTTCGCGCGGCAGGCGCAAACGCGTTCCTTATAGGAACTGCACTGATGAAGTCTCAGGACCCGGCAAAACTGTTGTCGATTTTAACCATGTAGAACGTGTAGATCGTGTAGAAATCCTGCATGTTTCTACACGTTCTACACGGCCAATCATTTTCGGCAAGAGATTTGTAATTACGACATTATCTGAAAATCAAAACGACCACAACCATGAACACGACGAAACATTATGGACCATACGGCGGACAGTACGTCGCCGAAACGCTGATGGGGCCACTTAACGAACTTGCGGCGGCCTACCTCGAGGCGAAGAAAGACCCTGAGTTCCAGCGCGAATTCACGGCTCTCCTCAAGGACTATGTCGGGCGCGAGTCGCCGATTACCGTCTGCAATCGACTCTCCGCGAAGCTGGGCGGTGCGACGATAGTCCTGAAGCGCGAGGACCTCAACCACACCGGCGCCCACAAGGTCAACAACACGATCGGCCAGGCGCTCCTCGCAAAACGTATGGGCAAGAAGCGCCTGATCGCAGAGACTGGCGCTGGGATGCACGGCGTAGCGACAGCGACAGTCGCCGCGCTTCTCGGTATGCCCTGCGAGGTCTACATGGGCGCAATCGACGTGAAGCGCCAGTCGCCTAATGTAGAGCGCATGAAGATGCTCGGCGCGACCGTCCATTCGATTGAAGAGGGCAGTGCGACCTTGAAGGACGCGATGAATGAAGCTCTCCGCGACTGGGTCACGAACTGCGACGACACTTTCTACGTGATTGGAACGGCGGCAGGCCCCTATCCGTATCCGGAGATGGTGAAGGACTTCCAGTCCGTCATCGGCAAGGAGGCGCGTCGCCAGTGCCTTGAGAAGTTTGGCCGGCTTCCCGATCAGGCGATTGCGTGCGTCGGCGGCGGTTCCAATGCCATCGGGCTCTTTGCCGGGTTCATGGACGATGCGGACGTGAAGCTCGTCGGCGTCGAGGCGGCCGGCAAGGGAATCGCGACCGGCGAACACGCTGCGTCGATCAACGGCGGGCGTCTCGGCGTTCTCCATGGCGCCAAGACGATGCTTCTCCAGACGGCAGACGGCAACGTGATCGACACGTATTCCGTCTCGGCCGGACTTGACTACCCAGGCGTCGGGCCGGAGCACTGCCATCTCCATGACACGGGTCGCGCCGAATACTCGTCGATTACGGACGACGAGGCGATAGCCGCGTTCGACGACTTGTGCCGCTACGAGGGCATTATCCCCGCGCTCGAGTCGAGCCACGCGCTCGCAGAGGCGATAAAGCGCGCGCCGTCGCTTCCCAAGGATACGATCCTTCTCGTGTGCCTTTCGGGGCGCGGCGACAAGGATCTTGAAAACATACTTGCATACAAGAAGAGCCGTTCAACCATTCAGAACATCTAGAACATGCAGAACGCCTACACGTTTTCTACACGTTCTACACGGCTAAAACATACAGGACGAAAAATCATGAAACAGAGAATTACAGACTGCTTTGCAAAGGCCAAGTCCGAAGGGCGCGGCGCATTTGTCGCGTACATGACGATTGGCTATCCAACGCTCGAGAAAAGCGAGGCTGCCGTCGAGACGCTGATCTCGGAAGGTGCCGACATAATCGAGCTCGGTGTGCCGTTCTCCGACCCGTTTGCCGACGGCGCGGTGATACGCGCCGCCGCGTACGAGGCGCTCAGGCAGGGAGTGACGCTCCGCGACGTCATCGCGCTTGCGAAACGCGTCCGCTCGCGCCATCCAGAGACGGGACTTGTCCTCTTCTCGTACTACAATCTTCTCTTCGCCAACGGTCTCGAGAAGTTCGCGGACGAGGCGGCCGACGCCGGAATAGACGCGGTGCTCGCGGTGGACCTGCCGCTTGAGGAGCGCGACGAACTTCTGGCGGTATTGAAGCCGCGCGGGATGTCTTACGTTCCGCTGATCGCTCCCAACACGCCGATCGAGCGCGTCAAGGCGAGCGCGGAGGGGCTTGAGAACACATTCCTCTATGTCATCACAGTGAAGGGCATTACGGGCGCAAGGAAGGAGCTCCCGAAGGAGCTTTCCGCGCGGCTCGAGGCAGTCCGCGCTGCGGTGAAGCTTCCGATTGCCGCGGGCTTTGGAATTTCCTCGAAGGAGCAGGCCGACGAGATATGCCGTCATGCAGACGGATACATCATCGGCTCTGCTCTCGTCAAGCGGTTTGGAGCGAAAGAGTAGCCGTGTAGAACGTGCAGAACATGTAGAGACTCTACACGATCTACATGTTCTACATGGTTAAATAAGAAACTCTGATCAGTATGAAAATTAAAGTATGCGGAACGAACGACGCCATGTTCGCGGCGGAGGCGGTGCGTCTTGGGGTCGACTACCTCGGCTTCATCTTCGAGCCGTCGTCGCCGCGCTATGTGACGGTCGAGAAAGTGACGGAGATCGTCTCGTCGCTTGACGCGTCGCTTAGGCGCCGCGTCCGTCTCGTAGGCGTGTTCGTCCGCGAGACACCTGCCGAAATTACCGAGACGATGCGCCGCACGGGGCTTGATGTCGTTCAGTTGCACCGCCGTGCAACCAAAGAGGATGTTGCCGCTCTCAAGGCCGCTGGCTACGAGGTGTGGGCGCTTGCCGGCGGCGCGGAAGGCGACGGCGTTCTCTTTGATTCGTCGCACGGCGACGGCGATACGGCATTCAGGGACGGCAATTACAAATCAATAATTGCCGGACGCATCGGTGTCGAAAACGTCGCAGATGCGCTTGCGCTCAAGCCGGACATTATAGACGTGAACAGTTCGCTCGAAACCGCGCCGGGGGTCAAGAGCACAATTCTTCTTTCCGCATTTCTATCGGCAGTCCGGTAGAGAAACTATTTACGCAAACAGCCGACGGGTCATGATATAATACTACACAAATGAAAAACCTTGAACAGACCAGAAGGGAAATCGACAGAATAGACGAAGGGCTCGTGAAGCTCTTCCTTGAGCGGCTTGCCGTGTCGCGCGATGTCGCGATGGCGAAGCTCGAGACCGGTGGCCCGGTGTCGGACCCTGCGCGCGAACGCGAAATACTCACCCGCGTCTCAGAGGCCGCAGGCCCCGAGAACGAAAACGCGGCGCGTCTTTTCTTCTCGACGCTTTTTTCGATTTCCAAGGCGCGGCAGCGCGGCATACTTAAAGGCGACTCTCCGCTCGTCCGCGAGATCAAGAACACGATTGCCGCGCATGCGAGTCCTTTCCCGTCGCGCGCGTTCGTCGCGTGCTGCGGCACAGAGGGCTCATACGCACAGCAGGCGGCGACGCGTCTCGTGAAGGTGCCGACGATCATGTACTTCAACTCGTTCGAGAAGGTCTTCGAGGCGGTGGAGAAGGGGCTTTGCGCCTACGGTGTCCTGCCTGTCGAGAATTCGGCGGCGGGCTCTGTCACGGCTGTCTACGACCTGATGCAGAAGCACAGCTTCCACATCGTGCGCGCCGTGCGGCTAAGGGTCGACCATGTTCTCCTGGCGCCGCCTGGAGTGAAGCTTTCGGACGTCCGCGAAGTCGCGAGCCATCCTCACGCGCTTGCGCAGTGCACGGCGTTCTTCAAGGCACATCCCGAGATCAAGGCGGTTCCCGCCGCGAACACGGCGGTGGCGGCGAAGGAAATCGCATCTTCCGGCAGACGCGATGTCGCTGTGATCGCCTCTCGGCTCTGCGCCGAGCTGTACGGGCTTCAGGTCGTCGCAGAGAAGATACAGGACACCGTGAGCAACTATACGCGGTTCATCTGCATTTCCAAGGGGCTCGAGATTTTCCCCGACGCGAGCAAGATCTCGATAATGCTCTCGCTTCCGCACAGGCCCGGCTCGCTTGCAGAGATAATCTCGAAGTTCGCCGCGATAGACGTGAACCTGACAAAGCTCGAGTCGCGGCCTGTTCCCGGCGTAGATTTCGAGTTTCGCTTCATCTTCGATTTCGAGGCGTCGCCGTCCGACGGTTCGGTGCTTTCGCTCCTTTCCGAGCTTTCGCTCGATCCGGAGATAGAGCACTTCGCCTTCCTCGGCGCTTATGGTGAGAGATAGAGTGGAAAATCGTGCAAATGGCAAATAGCGCTTTGCCATTTGCACGGCACGCGGTGTTTTTGGTATAATATGCCGCGAAGGAGGGGAATATTTCGCAATATGATCCGAAGAAAGATTGCTGATTATGTGGACAAGGTGGCGAAATGCTACCCCGTTGTCACCATAATGGGTCCGCGTCAGAGTGGAAAGACGACTCTTGCCCAAGCGCAATTTCCCATGCATCAATACCGCAATCTGGAGGCGGATGACGTTGTGTCGGCGGCAAAGGCCGATCCTCGCAGATTCTTGATGAATGGTGGCGCAAACATGGTCATAGATGAAGTTCAGCGCTTCCCTTCGCTCCTTACATATATTCAGGAAATGGTGGACGCGAATCGCATCAAGGGGCAGTTCGTCCTGACAGGCTCTCATCAACCAGAACTGGGTGCGGCTGTAAGCGAGTCTCTTGCCGGACGCACTGGCATCTGCACGCTTATGCCGTTGAGCATCGAGGAGCTGAAGGAAGAAGGCATTGCCGTCGATGACCGCGATGGCTTAATGTGGCGGGGATTCATGCCGCGCATGTATGACGATGCCATCGAGCCGGGAATGCTCTATCGCGACTATTTTCAGACGTATGTGCAGAGGGATGTCCGCAGACTCGTCAATATTCAGGACATTGATGCGTTTACGGTGTTCATGCGTCTGTTGGCGGGTCGCGTTGGGCAACTGCTCAACAAGGATTCGTTGGCGCGCGACGTCGGCATTTCCACTCCCACCGTCATGAAATGGCTAAGCGTGCTCGAAGCATCGTTCATCATCTACAGACTGCGGCCATACCACGGTAATTTCGGGAAACGCCAGACGAAAGCCCAGAAGATATATTTCACCGAGCCAGGACTGGCCGCGTATCTGCTCGGCATCAGGGAAAAGGAACAGTTGTTCACGCATCCACTTGTCGGAAGTCTGTTCGAGAACATGGTAGTGATGGAGGCCGTAAAGTTCCGTCTGAACCGGGGCGGAGAACCAGACCTGTGGTTCTACCGCAATTCGTCTGGAACGGTGGAGGTGGATTTGCTGATGGAGAATGGATCGAATCTTTGTCCGCGGGAGATCAAGAGTTCGTCTACGTATTCGCTGCATATGGGGGATGGCCTTTCCAGGTTCCTTAAGTTGTCGCCAACTGCCGTTGATCCGCGAGTGGTGTATGCAGGCGAAACATTTGACGGCGTGGCGGTCAATTTCGCGGATGTTTCGCGTTGGTGCTTGTAGGCAGAGTGCTCACACTTTAGAAAGGAAAATCATGAAAACACTAAAGACAGCATTGATGGCCTTCGCCGTGCTTGGCATGGCGCACGCCTTTTCCGCAATCCCTCTTCCCGAGCATCCGCGTCCCGACTGGGAGCGCTCCGAATGGGTCAACCTGAACGGCGAATGGGACTTCGCCTTCGAGGCGAAGGGCACGCCAGTCGACGCGCCGGCGCGTCCGGCGCAGTTCGACCAGAAGATCGTCGTGCCGTTCGGATGGGCCGCGCCGCTTTCGGGAGTGAAGGGCGAGGGGGACAGCGCGTGGTACAGGCGCGAGGTGGAGATTCCGGCGGACTGGAAGTCGCCGCGCTTCTTCCTCGTTGTCGGCGCGTGCGACTGGCAGACAGACGTCTTCGTGAACGGGAAGTTCGTCGACAGGCATCAGGGCGGCTACGTTCCGTTCGAGGTCGAGCTGACTCCATTCGCGAAGAAGGGCGAAAAGGCGACGGTCGAACTGCGCGTGTGGGACGCTCCGTCGTCCGTGGCCAACAAGGACTGGCGGCTCTACGGCAAGCAGGGCTACGGCAACGCGCGCGGCATCTGGCAGACGGTCTATCTCGAAGGACGCGGCGACAGCTATATCGAGTCCGTGCGCTTCGAGCCCTATTTCGCGACGAGCCTCTGCGAAGACCACGTCTTTGTCAGCGTCACGCTGGGCGCGCCTGCGAAAGCGCCGCTCGATGTCACGATCGCCTTCAAACCGGAGGACGGCGGCGCGAAGGGCGTTGTATCCTTCGGCGTCGGGGAAATGTATAAGGAGCTCGACATACCGATCAAGGACGTGAAGGTCTGGGATCTCGACAATCCCTATCTCTACGAGGTGACGGTGAAGGCGGGCGACGACGAGGTGTCCACGTATTTCGGTTTCCGCGAAATCGACGTCGATAATAATCCGAACGGGCACCCCTACGTGACGCTCAACGGCAAGCCCGTCTATCTCCAGCTCACGCTCGACCAGAGCTACCATCCGGAGGGATTCTACACCTTCCCGACGGACGAGTTCATGAAGAACGAGATACTTATTTCCAAGAAGCTCGGGCTGACCGGCAACCGCGTCCACATCAAGGCGGAGATTCCGCGCAAGCTGTACTGGGCCGACAAGCTCGGGCTTCTCATCATGGCCGACGTGCCGAACTGGTGGGGAAATGCAAGCGAGACGGCGTTCCGCGAGCACTGGGCGTGCTTCGAGGGTATGCTCAAGCGCGACTTCAACCATCCGTCCGTCTTCGCGTGGGTGCTGTTCAACGAGACGTGGGGGCTCTTCTCCGAAGGGCACGTCTACTCGGACGCAACGAAGCGCCGTGTGGCGGACGTGTGGCGCAGGGCGAAAGATGCAGATCCGACGCGCATAATCGAGGACAATTCTCCGTGCAACAACGACCATGTCGTAACCGACATCAACACATGGCACTCCTATCTTCCCGGCTGGAAGTGGGAGTCGACGCTCGACGAATTCTGCTCGAAGACGTTCCCTGGTTCAAACTGGAACTACAAGGGCGGTTTCGTGCAAAGGAACTGGGAGCCGATGATGAACTCCGAGTGCGGCAACGTCTGGGGTTACGATGGTTCGACGGGAGACTGCGATCTCACGTGGGACTACCACATGATGATCAACGCCTTCCGCCGCCACATGAAATGCGCGGGATGGCTCTACACCGAGCATCACGACGTCATCAACGAATGGAACGGCTACGTCCGCTTCGACCGCACCGAGAAGGAGTTCGGCATCGAGGAGCTCTTCCCTGGGATGACATTCCGCGACTTCCATGCCGACGCGTACATGCCGCTCGACACGGAGCTTTGCCGCGAATTCAAGGCGGGCGAGACATACATTGTTCCTGTCGACATCTCGCTGACGACCGACCGCTATGCTGGCAAGAAGCTCTCGCTCGGGTATTCGCTCAGATACATCGACGGAGAGGGCCGGGTTGTCCAGGATGACGGCGCCCCGACCCGTCGCATTCGGTACGACGAGCCCGCCTCCGCGTGGCAGGAGAAGGGGGGCGTACGCTCCTTCGCCGCGCGGCTCCCCGACTGCGACGCGTGCGGAACCGTGAATGTCACGCTCTACGCGGACGACGAGCCGATCGCCCGCAACTTCACTTGCTTTGTGACGCGGAAGGGCGAAGTGTCCGACGTGCGGCCGGTTCGCGGCGAATGGTCGCTCAAGCAGTGGGACGTCATGGACGGCAAGAAGTTCTGCGGCGCGGGGACGGGCTACTTTGAATATGAGTTCGACGCGCCGAAGGGCGAGTGCGTGTTTCGTGCGGAGGTGTCGTCCAAGCGGCTCAATGCAAAGGATTTCAAGAAGGATGTATCCTCAAGCTCTGATATTGACTACATGCTCGGCGGGCTTGCGAGCCGTTCGCAGAACCCGAACAGCTATCCGCAGACGAGCGCTGTGCACAAGTTCCCCGGGACGGTCAAGGTCTACGCGAACGGAACGCTTGTCGCGACTGTAGATCTGCCCGACGATCCAGCCGACCATCGTGGAATCCTCTCGTGGTTTTCGCAGGAGCGCGCGAAGGACGGCAAGGACAGACTCTGCGAGGCCGGCAGCTACGGCTATCTCGTCGAGGCGAAGATACCGGCCGAAGTCGCCGCCGCGTCGAAGGACGGGAAGATGACGATCCGCCTCGCCGCCGAAAAGACAGGGCTTGCAGTGTACGGCCCGCGTTTCGGCCGCATGCCTTTTGCGCCTCATCTCAGATTCTGACAAGCTGCTTGCGCACGGCCGTTGCGACGGCCTCGGTTCGGTTTGCCGCCCCGAGCTTGGCAAGGATGGCAATTACGTGTTCGTTTACGCCGTCGGTCCTTATGCTGAACATCTTCGCGATGTCCTTGTTTGTGAGCCCACGCGACATCGCCTGCAGGATTTCGAGCTGCCGCGATGTCAACTTCGGCGCGGGCGGGTCTGCCGCAAGCAGTTTCCTGACGGCCGGGGATATCGCTCGCGCGCCAGAGGCGACGGACCTTATCGTCGACACAAGCTCGCGGTCGTCGGCCGATTTCATAAGAGCGCCGGTGGCCCCTGCGTCGATCGCGCGTGCAATCTTGTCTGAAGTTCCGAACGAAGTGAGTATGACGATTTTCGAGTCCGGGACGGCTGCGTGTATCGCCGCTGTCGCCTCTACGCCGTCCTTGCGCGGCATGACGATGTCCATGACTACGACGTCCGGGGCGAGCTGCTTTGCAAACGCGACCGCCTCGTTGCCGTCCTTTGCCTCTCCGACGACTTCTATTCCGCGTTCTGTGCCGAGAAGGGCGCAGAGACCGTGCCGGACTATCGCATGGTCGTCCGCGATTAGCACTCTTATGTTCTTCATTCTGGATTGTCCTCCTCCTCGCCTTCAATTGCGACTGTCACGTCAACGCGCGTGCCGTGTCCGGGCGAGCTGTCGATGGAAATCGATCCGCCGAACGTGTCGACGCGTTCGCGGATTCCCTGAAGCCCGAAGTGGCCCTGGTCGATGCTCGGCGCGGACTCAGGGTCGAATCCGCAGCCATCGTCCGAGACGGAGAATTTGAGAAGGTCGCCGTCGATGCATCCTGCGATCCTGATCGTCTTTGCGCCGCCGTGCCGAATGGCGTTAATGGTGAGTTCGCGGACGATTCTGAGCGTCGCGTGCGCGAGAGCGTCCGAAAGCCGCGCGCGCGGAACGCGGAACCTGATCGCGACCGACGTGTCGCCGACGTGGGGCCTGATGGAGAATTCGACCGCCTTCTCCATGTCCGGCTGGTCCAGCGCCTCTCCGCGAAGGTCCCAGAGGCAGTTTCTCAGTTCGTCGCGGCTTGAGGCGATTGCGTTCGACGCGAATTCGAGATGCTGCATGGCCGCCGGCGGAGCGCTCTCTGGGAGAAGTCGCTGCGCCGCGCTTATCTCCATCGAGACGCCGGTGAGGTTCTGTGCAAGCGTGTCGTGAAGCTCCGCCGCGAGCCGCGTGCGCTCGCTGACCTTGAGAGTCGACTTGATCTGGCTGAGTTGCGCACGCAGAAGCGCGCGACCGCGCTTTTCGGCGAGAACTCTGAGCGAACGGTTCCAGATGAGAATCGCGGCGACGGCTGCGAGGAGGATCGCGATGACGGCGAAGAGTCGCCCGCTTGTCCACCACGGCGGGCGCGCGACTACGCGTAGTCCGCCTGCCCCGCAGACGACGAAGAATCCCCTGATCTGCGGGAACGCGGCGTTCGGACGCCAGTTCTCCACGTCGAGAACGCAGACGCCCGTTGCCTCCACCACGCTTCCGGGTTCTATGTCCGGGGGCGCCCCCGATGTGACGACCGGCACGACGAAGGATCCGTCTTCGATGTTCAGTGTGTCGCCGTTGCGGTTTCTCAGGGTGCCGCGCAGAACGATGGTTTTGCCGAGGAACTGCGGCTTGACCTGAACCTGTCCGTTGTCGCCCAGCATGATCTCCCGTGCGGTGACGTTGGTTGCGGAGCCGGCGGCGAAGTCGTAGGGTTCTGCCGGACGCCACCTTGCGCGTTCGAGGTTGACGCGGTAGACGTCCGACACGGGGCGCCCGGCGACTTCGGCGAATGATCCGCTCTTCGGAGCCGGACGGCTTGCGAACGAGACGCGCACGAGTCTTCCGGAGGGCGTTTCGAGAAGCGATTCCGTGCCAGACCACGACGCGAGGATCCTGCCGGCGGTCCGGCGGTGGTCGAGGCGCGATATCTCGGCCGGCGTCATCAGTTTTGTGTCGCCGAGTTCCGGCACGTCGAAGGGGTCGCTTGGCGCGGGCCGCAGAACCTCGATGTCGTTCAGACCTGCGATGAAAAGCTGCCGGCCAAGCTGGCGCCTCGGCTCCGGTACGTATGAGTCGCAGACTCCAGTCGCGCGGATTCTCGCTCCGACAAGCCGTTCGACGGAGGACATGTTGTCGTTGCCGCATTTCACCGGCGCGTAGATCGTCTCTTCCTCCTTCTCGAGGACGAGAAACACGTATCGCGGGTCTGTCTCGTCGTTCAGTGCGTCGGAGACATCGGCCACGATCTCGACGCGCAGTCCATCGACCGACCCGCCGAGGAACTCCGCGGCTGACACGGCGCGCGGCGCATCCGCCGCGCACAACTGCGCGGCGAATGCGGCGAGTGTGAAGAGTGACAGCAACTTCAACATGTCCCTATTGTACCATAAAGGACTCGTCTTCGCCCATCCCCCTAATTTAGTGGGGTGTGAAACTCGGGGGCCCTTTGATAGAATACGCACCATGAAAAAGATAATATGCATAGCGACCATGCTTGCGGCGCTCGTTTCGCCCGCGGACATGCAGTCGGAGTGCCAGAAGCTCATTGACGACGCGGTTGCGCGGGGCGAACAGTGCGGGGTGCAGTTCTGCGCCTACAGCCACGGAAAGAAGATCGTCGACGTCTTCGCTGGGACTCTTTCGACGCGCGAAGGAGCCGCCGCTGTCAGGGGCGATTCGCTTTTTCCGATCTTCTCGACCGAGAAGCCGCTTCTCGCGACGGCCGTGCACCGGGTGGTCGAGAAGGGGCTTATGGACTACGACAAGCCGCTCTGCACCTGGTGGCCGGAGCTGAAGGGCGACGGCAAGGAGAAGCTGACCCTTCGGGAGACGTTGGGCTACAGGACGGGGCTCCCGGGAGGATGTCCGACGCGGCTTTCCACCCACGACCTCGTCGACTGGGATCTTGTTGTCAGGGAGGCGGCCGCTGACAAGCCGGAGAAGACTCCCGGCACCGTCCAGCGCTACATGCCGTATGCCTACGCGTGGATGCTCGGGCATCCGCTTGAAGTCGCCTGCGGCAAGCCGCTCAAGGAAGTTCTCGACGAAGAGGTTCTGATTCCATCCGGAATCGAGCGCGAATTCTACTTCGTCGTCCCGCGCTCGGAATATCCGCGCGTCGCAAAGTTCTACAGAAGCATCTTCTGCGAAGTGATGAACGAGGACTGGGCGCGCGAGGCGTGTCTGCCGAGCGCGTGGGCCGTGTCGAGCGCTCGGGCGCTTTGCCGGTTCTACACGCGCCTGTGCGGATACGACGGAAAACAGCCGCTCATCCGCCGCGAGACGCTTGACGCCGCGCTCAAGCCGTGCAGGCACGAGAGCGATCCACTGCCGTCCCCGCAGGAACTTAAGGACGACTGGCACATGATCTTCGGAATGGGCTACGGGCTCTGGGGCGAGGCAGAGAGGATGGACCGCGTGTTCGGACACGGCGGCGCAGGCGGCTCTGAGGCGCTTGTCGACCGCGACAACGAACTTGTCGTCGCCTACACCTGCAACTTCAGCCAGAACCACGACAAGCTCCGCGAGGCGCTTTACGAAGTCGTCGGAATGCGCTGGCGGTACTGGAAAGACAAGAAGAGTCTTCAGGACCTGCAGATGAAAACTGCCGGCAAGTGACAATCCCCCCTAATTTAGCGGGGTTCAACTCAATTAAACCATTTGGTACAATAGCGACATGAAAAACACAGCAAGACTGTTCGGAACGGCGATTGCCGCCATCATTGCATCTGAAGCCATAGCCGAATCGACTGTCGGCAGGCACTACGTGGACGACTCGCTTGTCGTCGACCTGAGCGCCACGCCGGTGAAGGACCAGCGCCAGTCGACAACGGCTCCCGACCTCGGCTACGCCGGCTGTCTCACCGAGGGCTACGGTGACTGCGCATGGTTCTACAACCCGGCGCGCGACAAGACGACGTGGAAGCTCTTCGAGGAGGCCGGCGCGCACGTCCTCAAGCAGTGGGACTCCGTGATGACCTGGCAGCGCGGACGCCATGAGTCAAAAGACGGCAATCCGAATCCGAAATGGTACTTTGACTTCTGGAAGAAGCACGGCGTGAAGGTTCTCCTCACGCTCGAGCACCACAAGGTATATGAGGACTCGGGCTGCGCGAAGAAGACCGATGACCTCGAAGCGGTCAAGAAGACGATTCTCGACTACGTGCGCTGGATAGTCAAGAACGGCTACAAGGACGTTGTCGGCGGTTTCGAACTCGGCAACGAACCATACTGGGGAAGCGATCCCGAGGGCTACGCCGCGCGCTGGGTGGCGATCGTTCCCGAGATCAAGAAGATATTCCCCGAGGCGAAGATCGGCATTCCGCTCGCCGAATACCGGCCGAATGATCCAGACATCGCCTCGGTCCGCGCCCGCGCGACTGGGCTCGAATGGGTGCAGGGCGGCGGCGAGTTCTCGTTTTCGAAGCTCAACCAGTGGTCAGGCCGCTTCATCGTCGCGATGAAGCCGGTGATGGACGACATCTCGCACGTTATCTACCACTTCTACGGCGCAGACCGCGCCTACGGATGCAGCCAGTCGGGATTCAACCGCATCCACAACTTCGCCAAGGTGTTTCCCGAAGTCGCCGACAAGCGCGTGTGGATCACCGAATGGCGCGAGCGTGCCGACGAGGACCTGCGCTGCCACCAGCGATTCTTTTCGACGCTCTGGAAAGGGCACTACATGCTGGGCGTCCTCATGCAGCCGGAGATCGACGGCATCTCGCTCCACAACCTCGCGACGCTCGCCGGCGGACTCTACGTCACGACAGCCAAGAATGCGACGTGGTGCGTGCAGCGCGACGAGAACAACCGCGAGTACCCTTATGTCGGCAACTCGTCCACCCCTGTCGCGGAGGTCGGTCCGGCTGGCCCCGTCTTCCGCCTGTACACTGAGGCGCTCATGTCGCATCCGCTCATCATCGAGCATGCCGTGCCGACGGCGGAGGGCACTGTCGCCCACGGCAAGGGCAAGAGCGGACAGTGGCACGGCATCTGGGGCGGGACGCTTTTTTACGAAACTGGAATGCGCGCGCAGAAGGCGGCGGAGTCTGGCACGCCGCCGGACCAGTGGCCCGAGATTTCGTCCATGTGGGAGTCCGTCGTCGCCTTGAGCGCGAAGCGCGATTCGGTTGCGCTTCTCATGGTCAATACGCATCCGCACGAGGACGTCATTCCCGTGAAGCTCGTGAACGGCAAGGCGTTCGTTGGCGAGGCGGTGATTACGTCGGCATCCATCGAGAAGGCCCGTCTGTTCGAGTGCCAGGTTCCGGGCACGCCGCGCCTCTGGACCGAATCGGTCAAGAAGGAGAAGGTCGCGGGGAAACAGTCTTTCACCGTCAAACTCCCCGCGTACAGCATCCAGACCGTTGTCGTGGGCGTGAAGAAGTAAAGTTGAAAGGTTGAAAAGTTGAAAGGATGAAAATGGTTAAACAATCTATGAAAGCAGGCATTGGAATTCATCTCGCGGCAGTTCTTTGCTGTGCGGCTTCTGTCGCGGCAAGAGCTGACTTCGCAATTGACGTAGACATGTCCGCGGACACGATCAAGGACGTCCGCACGTCGACATGCGGGCCGGAGGTCGGCTACGCCGGGTGCAACTTCCCCATCGACGGACCGAACGAGCCGGCCGACACATACTGGTTCAAGACGCGCGCGGCCGACACCTCCCGCGCGATGCGCGAGGCGGGCGCGTGGTTCCAGCGCATGTGGAACGGCGGCGACTGGTTCGCCCACCGTCTCCCGCCGGAGGAGTACCGCAGGAAGTGGAACATCGACGACGAGACGTGGAAGAAGAAATTCCGCCGGTACGAGCGGACCGACCCCGCCGCCGCGTTTGCGTTCTGGAAGGCGAACGGCTTCAAGGTGCTCTTCACGCTCGAAGCCTGGGGCGCCGAGAGGTCGAAGAAGGAAATCATCGAGCTTGTCGACTACATCGTCGCCAACCACTACGAGGACGTTGTCGCCGGCTTTGAGCTCGGCAACGAAAGCTACTACTCGAAGGACTACGCCTCGCTCGCGCCCGTCTGGTGCGAAATAATCCCCGAGATCAAGAAGCGCATGCCGAAGGTGAATCTCGGCATCAACCTCGCCGAGCTCTTCGAGCTCAATCCCGACATCACGCAGGTACGAAACCGCATGCTCGCCGCTGGCGAGATCAAGCGCGACACATACTTCGCCGCAGGTGACTTCAACCGCTATTCGGCGCAGTTCGTGACGGCGATGTCGAATTGCATCAACCAGATCACACACGTCATCTACCATGCCTATGGCGCGGAGACGCCCTACAGCTGCTCCTACTACGGGTTCCAGCGCTTCCGCAATTTTCTTCAGGCGTTCCCCGAACTCAAGGGGAAGAAGATGTGGCTCAGCGAGGTTCGTCCGCGCTCCGACGAGGACAACTACTGCCAGCGCATCTTCCGCGAGGCGCTTATAATGGCGCACTACTCGATGATGGCGATCTGCCAGCCGGACATGGACGGCTTCAACCATCATCAGATCTATGCTATTTCCGGCGGCATCTACCAGTCCGACGGAAAGAACTGGCGCATCCAGTGGCGCGACGCAGGGCGCGAATACGTCGACTGGCGCGCGCCGATGGGCGAGCCGCGGCTTGAGGTCGGCGCGTGCGGCGTCATGTACCGCATCCTCGCGGAGGCGATCAAGGAGCATCCGCTCGTCCTGCGTCACGGCACTTCGAAGGAGGCCGACACCGAAGATGCGTTCTTCACCTCGGCGCGCGTGACGGACCAGATCTACGCCCGCCGCCGCGCGCTCAAGGAGGGCAAGTCCGGGTGGAGCGTCCCGAAGGTCGAAGGCGAGGTCGAGTGGGTCGCGCTTGCCGACGTGCACCGCAACGAGCTGTGCCTGCTGATGGTGAACACCAAGTCCGAGCCGGTCAAGGTGAAGCTGACGGCGCGCGGCAAGGTCAAGAACGAAGTCAAGGCCAAGGAGTTCGCCGCGCCGACCTACCGCACGCTGAGCTGCCCGGAGAAGTTCCTCGACTGCCGCGCCGTGCCGGGCGAGGGACACCCCTGGACGCAGATGAGCTGGGAGGACACGCAGGCGGGCTACGCCGCGATTCCGATGGCGGCCTACGAGGGCATGAAGCCCGCCGCATCCGTGCTTACGGTCGAAATCGCCCCGCATACGGTGCAGTCCGTGACCGTCCTCCTGCGCAACGCGCCCGACGGCAAGTAAGTAATGCGATTGGCGTGGATGCTGCCGCGGTACAAGACGGGCGGCGAGACAGGAAATGTCGGCTATTTGGCAGTCTTGGAAATAGCCGACATTTTGCCATTGCGCGTCAGCACCCATTTTTCAGCTTCTACCGATCAAGCCCTCGTTCGAGCGCCGAATTTAACTCCGATCAGCAGGGCTCTCGCTACCGCTCCGCAGAATTACGTTTGCTTCGCATCCTTCATTCGCGTCTCGCTGAGCGACGTATGTAGGCTTTGAGCTGGAGGAGGTCTCCTCCAGGCCTCCTCTGGCGTGCATGGATTGGCTGTCATGTCTTCTAACCCTGCCGAAGGCAGCTCAAGAAGACAATTCGACGCACTGAATTGCCGTTGAGACATCGCGAAGCTGCGGAGCGGTAGCGGGAGCCCTAACGCTCGGAGTTTCTTTTTGCAGGAGAAAAATGCCCATTCCACTTGCGAAAGCGCACATCACCCCTTATTCATCGAGGTGAGATGCACTTTGGCGGTCAAAAAATGGGTAAACTCCAGTAGGGCAGGGGATTGACAATAGTCCGCCTGTGGGCGTATAATATGCGCCGATGAAGCGGATTCTCTATCATGGGTCGAAGGACAGGATTGTAAAGCCGTTGTTCGGGGCGGGGCGCCTCAACAACGACTATGGGCGTGGTTTCTACTGCACTGAGAGCGAGGATCTTGCAAAAGAGTGGGCCGTTGCCAACGATCACGACGGATGGGCGAATGTCTATTCACTTAATGACGACGGTTTGAAAGTTCTCAACTTGAATTCGAATAAATACTGTCTTCTTCACTGGCTCGCAGTTCTGCTGGAGAACCGCCAGTTTGAAACAGAGTATGGACTGCCTTTGGAGGCCAAGGCGTACCTGACAACGCGATTTGCCGTCCCGTACAAAGAAGCGGACGCCATCATCGGCTATAGAGCGGACGACAGCTACTTTACCTTTGCCCAGGACTTCATATCGGGAGCGATTTCCTATTCGCAGCTCGCGTCCGCAATGCGTCTTGGTCATCTCGGAGACCAATATGTCCTCAAAAGCCGGAAGGCTTTCGGCAGAATTAGGCATATCGAATCGCGGCCTGCGCTGCGCTCCGAATGGCTTGAGCGCAAGAGCGCCCGTGACCATGCCGCGCGTCAGGAGTACCTGAGCGCATTGAGGCATCAGAGAGTGCCAGGAGATTTGCGCATCGACCGCATAATCGACGAGGAGATAGGACCTGATGACGAACGCCTACGATAGAGCGTATCTTCTGCATGCCCGGCAGTCGCTCGGACGTATGCTGGATTTCTCCTGCCATGTCTTAGGATATTCTGCAAGAGGTTTTTGGGATTTGTTTCTTGCCTCGGGCGTTGCCGCGTCATTCGGGAAAGGGGACGCGCATTTCATTGCCGGCATGAGCGGGTATGAACTCGCCTACGAGGTCCTTGAACGCTGTGGGGTGAAGTTTAGTCGCGTCGTCGATCCTTCGCCTCCAGACGGAAAGTCCCCGGAGTTCTGGGCGGCATGGTCCGTCGCCCATTATCAATGGTTCAGGGGGCTGTCCTTCGCACGCATAGACGCGTTCGCCCCGATAGACGACATCGTGGCGATGTATCATCCATATCACGAGATGGACATCTCGCGGTTCTGCGACGAGATGGACAGGCTTTACCGGCTGAAGTATCCCGAACGGAATCTGCAGCGCATCCGGCGTAGCATCAACTTGAGCCAACGCGACCTTTCCGAACGCTCCGGCGTGTCGATAAGGACGATACAGGAGCTTGAGCAGGGTCGAAAGGACATCAACCGTGCGGGTATAGACACGCTTATGCCGCTTGCCGCCGCGCTTTCCGTTGACGTTGAGTCCCTTGTTGAGCGAGTTGTATGACCCTTGTCTGGAAGTGGTGAAAGGCATCCGCCTGTTTCAGTAGCCCCCCCCTAATTTGATGGGGTGGGCGGTTCGGGCGGATTGTGGTAGAATATTCCCAAAATCGTAAAAGGATTCTGCCATGATGACTTCGAAAAACAACAGGTCTTTAGTGTGTCTTCGCGCTGTAGCGCTTCTTTTCGGCACGTTTTTCCTTGCGGTATTACCCGTGCGCGCCGAAAACAACTGGACCTACTACGCCGCCGGCGCTGACGGCAATCCGACGGACGCCGCCTGCGTTGTCCACGGCGAGTGGATCATCAAGACCAATGCCTCTGGCACGAACCCCGCAAATGGAGTACTTTGGCTTGACCTGATCGTTTCCGCACCGGCGGACGGGATTCTCGACTTGCGCGACGTCGTTCTCGTCGGGACTAACGGCAAAACCGTACTCGACAATGTCCCTGTGACGAGTATGAGACTTCCCAGCAACAATAGCAAGGGCTGGGATTCCGCCAATATTGTTGAAGTCTATGCGAACAACCTTGCCGACTACGGTGAACCGTTCGGACGCAGCGGCGCGGCCAACACCCGTCTCATGCATCTTGCCAGCAAAACGATGACGGCAGTCACCGGCCGCTTCTGCAATCTCACGAACCTCGTCCTGAACATGCCGAATGCGACGGCCTGGAGTCCTGGCGGTTTCCACAACTGCTCGCTCACGAATGACATCGCCGAAATCGTCCATCCCTGGCTGCGGACGATTGGGAACAACATGAGCTCACTTGGCGCGGGCGTGACCGGGACGCTTGTCCTCACGAATGTGTATGACTGCGGAAACCAGGGTTTGTTTCCGGCCGGGGTTTCCGCGGGGCGCTTCGTGTTCAACGGTACCGACTTCCAGTCGCAGCCCTTCCGCGGCGCGACGGGGCTGAGGGACTTCGAGCTTGTCGCGCCCGTCTGCACCAACTTCTACCTCGGCTACAACAGCAGCAACGTAACCAACATAGTTCTCGACGCGCCGCTCGTCATATCTACGCACAACAAGACGCAGCTGCCGCTGGTTCCGGCGGCGAAGTCGTCCGTCTGGTTCAAGAACGCCGCGCTCGGCATTGACGTGGTGCGGGCGATGGTTTCGGGCGTGACGGCCGTCGCCGCGAGCAAGAACCAGGACAAGAACTGCACGATCTACTGCTCGAAGAGGATGGGGTGGAAGGAGCTCGCCTCGCCGCTTGAGGGCGACTATGAGAGTGAGCTTGCGCCGGAAGGTTGCTTTGGCGTTCTCGTCGATGCTAGCGGCAACCGCCGCGCATGGATGGTCCACCGTGCATCCCCGTATGACAAGAGCGGGCTGATGATTTTCGTGCGGTGATGCGGTAGGCGGACAGCATGAGAATGGCGTTGTTGCCTATAATGTCGGCTATCATTGATTTTCCCGCATAGCCGACATTTTGTAGCCCATGATAAAATGTCGGCTATTCTGTGATTTGCGGAATAGCCGACATTTTGCCATTGCGCGTCAGCGCGAAATATGATATAGTGCACGTATGAAATTCATTGGAAGAAGCGAGTATCTTGATAAACTCTCCGCCTTGTGGGAAAAGAAGCGGAGCTCCTTCGCCGTCGTGTCCGGACGCCGCCGAATCGGGAAGTCGACTCTGGTCGAGGAGTTCGCACGACGCTCGGCCTGTGATTTCATAGAGATTGTCGGGTTGCCGCCGGATAAGACCATGACTAACCAGCGTCAGATAGATAACTTCTGCGAGCGGCTTGCAAGGGCGGCCAAGAAGCCGGAAGCCAAGGCCGACTGCTGGCCAAAGGCGTTCGATGCGCTCCATGAAGCGATTCATCCCCGGCGTAAGACAATTGTGTTTCTCGATGAAATATCATGGATGGGGCGCTACGACGGAGCCTTTGCCGGATTCCTCAAGACGGCATGGGATACGCAGCTGTCGCTGCACGACAATCTGATACTTGTCGTCGCCGGGAGCGTCTCGGCCTGGATCCAGGCAAATGTCCAGCGTTCAAAGGCGTATGTCGGAAGGATCTCCCTTGACATAACGCTGCCCGAACTTTCTCTGTCCGAATGCCGCGCGTTTTGGGGCAGAAAGGCGGATCGGACGGCGACGCGCGAGATACTTGACGTGCTGTCGGTGACGGGAGGCGTTCCGAAATACCTTGCCGAAGTCAATCCGTCGCTGTCTGCCGACGAGAACATCCGGCGGCTATGCTTCGATCCGGATGGATATCTGTTCAAAGACTTCAATCGCATATTCGACGACGTGTTCGATGAGAGCGTCGCCGCCAAGAAGCGAATCGTCACGGCGCTTGCCGACGGCCCGGCGAGCATTGCGGAGCTTGCGGAGCGGATCGGCGTGCAGTCAAGCGGACATATTTCATCGGATGTCTCCGATCTCGTGCAGGCGGGTTTTGTCGCCGGTGCACGGGGGAAGAACCCTGGCACAGGACGCGATGTAAGAGAGGTAAGATACAGGTTAAGGGACAATTACACGCGTTTTTACCTTAAATACATCCAGCCGAAATCCGAAGCCGTCAGAGAAGGCATGTTCCGCTACGTGTCGCTGGAGCGTCTTCCGAACTGGAACTCCATAATGGGTCTCCAGTTCGAGAACCTTGTCCTGAACAATTTCCATACACTCGCCAGACGCATCGGACTCGTAGGCAAGAGCGTGGAATCCGTTGCGCCATACTTCAGGCGTGGACGCAAGGCCGGCGACGGAGTGCAGATAGACATGCTTGTCCAGCTCCCGAAAAGCGCTTATTTGGTGGAAGTGAAGCGAATGAACACCATCCCCGTTGCCGTGGAGCAAGAGGTGCAAAGGAAAATCGACCGCCTCCCGTTGAAAAAAGGGATGTCCGTAAGAACGGTGTTGGTCTACGACGGGGAACTTGCGCCCGAGCTCGAGGAGGACGGTTTTTTCGATCATCTCGTTGGTATGGACGAACTCCTTCGTCAGAGCTGCCCCCCCTAATTTGATGGGATATGAAATCAACGTGTCAACTGATATAATAACAATATGAAAATGAAATTCGCTATGTCTGCCGCGGCGCTCGCTGCCGCGTTTGTTGCGCCCTCTGCGGGAGGTGCCGCCAAGGCAAAGGACGTTCCGCTTCTGCTCGCTACCGATGCAGGGAAGGTTGTGTCCAATGCGCAGAAGGGGGCGGACGAGATCGTCCTCTGCGACCAGCTTAAACAGACAATTGACATCTACAGCGCAGAAGGTTTGAACGTCTGGCGCTGGTGCGCGAAGGACGATCCTGGCATTGCCGGCGGGGACAAGGGCGGTTTCATGAACAATGTCGCGGAATCGAAGCCGTTCGCGGGCGGGTCGAAGATCGGCATGGTGTCGTGCGGCGGACGCTGGGCGGTGATCGACCGGGCTGCACACAAGGTCACCGCGTGGGGCAGGTGCAACGGCTGGGCGCACTCCATCGAGATGGTCGGGCCGGACGTCGTGGCCGTCGTCTCGACCGGCGGTACAGGCGGCAATTCGCTGTTTCTTTTCGACATCCGTGGCGACATGGCGATGAATCCGTACAGGCAGAAGAAGTCCACTCTCCAGTTCGACTCTCCGCACGGACTCCACTACGACGGCAAAAACCTCTGGCTCGTCGACACTCTCGGACTCCACCGCTGCTCGATCTCGCGCGATGCGGAAGGCGTCCCTGTCGCGAAAGTCGAGAAGACGTGGCCGTTCTCGGAACTCGGTGTCACACACGGACATGACCTTCGCCCAGTGCCGTGCACAAACCTGCTCGCCATGACGACGCACGAGAAGGTGCTGTTCTTCGACATGAAGACGGAGAGCTGGCGGGAGGATATGTTCATTGAAAGGCAGGACGTCAAGGCGTTCGACCCGGCGCCTGACGGGAAGTCGTTCCTTGTGACGACGGCGAAGACGAAGTGGTGGACCGATTCGCTTGAAATCTGCACTTTCGGGGGCAAGGGCGTAAAGACGACGTTCGCGCCGTCTCTCGTCATCCTCGGAGCGAAGATATATAAAGCCCGTTGGGTGAAGTGATGCCGCCATTATTCGCTCAGTTTCGACACCCCGCAATTTGACGGGGTTTGCCCATCAGGATTCTTTTCGGCAGACTGCGTGTTGACGGAGTCATCTTGAATGCGCTATAATATAGCAACCGTGGTTACAGTAATCGTGGTTGCTAAATAAGGGTTTGAACAATGAGGTTTTTCGACAGGGCATCCGAACTCGCCGATTTAAGGGAGATTCGCAAGCGCAGCGAAGACGTTGCGCAGTTCACCGTTGTGACTGGTCGCAGGCGGGTAGGCAAGACGTCGCTGGTGATGAAGTCGATGGAGGGCGAGACGTACGTCTATCTCTTCGTTGAGAGAAAAAGCGAGAAGGACCTTTGCGAGACGTTCGCGAGGGAGATCAACGAGAAACTTGGCGACGTGATGCTGGGCGTGCCGGAGAGATTCGAGGACATATTCGGCGCGCTTATGAAGCTTGCCGCCACTCGCCATCTGAATGTCGTGATCGACGAGTTCCAGGAATTCCGCAAGATAAGTGTCGGCATTTTCTCGTCGATCCAGAAGCTATGGGACCTTCACAAGGGGAAGGCGCGCATGAACCTGATCGTGACGGGCAGCGTGAATACGCTTATGGTCAGACTTTTCCGAAACCGTCGCGCGGCGCTGTATGGAAGGGAGACGGCCTTCATGGTTGTAGAGCCGTTTGCCACCGATGTATTGAAAGAGATAATGGAGGCCTACCATCCTGGCTACAGGCCGGAGGACTTGCTGGCTCTGTGGACGTTTACCGGCGGCGTCGCCAAGTACGTTGAGCTGCTGGTCGACTCCAAAAGCTGGACGCGCGAGTCCATGATAAAAGAGATCGTCCGGGCGAACTCGCTTTTTCTCGACGAGGGGCGTGCGGTTCTTGTCGAGGAGTTTGACAAGGAATACGGCGTCTACTTCTCGATTCTATGTGCCATCGCACGCGGCAAGACGTCGAGAAACGAGATAGAGCAGACGGTCGGCCGCCAGGTAGGTGGATATCTCGCGCGCCTCGAGAACGACTATGCCCTTATCCGCAGGCATCAGCCGATTTTCGCCCGGGCCGCCGCGAAGACGACAAGGTACGAGCTCAACGACCGGTTTCTCGTTTTCTGGTTTCGTTTCATGTACCGCTACAGCTACATACTCGAACTCAAGGGCTATGAGCAGCTGCGCGAAATAATAAGGAGGGACTATCCCGTCTTCAGTGGCCATGCGCTGGAAGAGTACTTCAGGCGCAAGTTCGCAGAGTCGGGGCAATGGACGCGCATCGGCTCGTGGTGGGATCGAAAGGGCGAGAACGAGCTGGACATGGTTGCCGAGAACGAGCTGACTGGAGAATACGCAATTTGCGAAGTAAAGAGACAGGGTGGGAAAATTGACCTCGGTTGCGTTGCAGACAAGTTTGCGGTTTTCCAACGGGCGACAGGCAAATGGCATAGGGTCAAACCCAAGTTCCTTGCGTTGTCCCTTGCCGATATGTAAAACGATTGGAGTATCCCCTAATTTGACGGCGTGGCATAGGGCTACTAAACGGCAAAATGTCGATTAGCGGCCCAAAACGCCGGCGGGATGTGGTATACTATCCACATGGAAAGGTTGTTCAACATCGCTGGGCCGTGCAGTCCGGCCAATCGATAGATATACGGAATCTTAGGCGTTATGCGGCTTTACCATGGGTCTAAATCGGGTTTGTCGGGAGCGATCGCCCCCGTGAGCCGCGATGTTTGCGATTTCGGGCGGGGCTTCTACATGGGCACGGAAACCACACAGCCGATGACGCTCATTTGCCATGGTAAATCTCCGAAGTTCTATGATGTCGACTTCAACCTTGATGGATTGCGCGTCTACCGATTTGGGCCAGATGTTGACTGGGCGATGTTTGTTGCATGGAACAGGCGGGTGATCCCAGATCGCTTCAGACCTTATTACGACGACAAGTTCCTGCCGATAGTGCAGTCAAGTGACGTGATTGCCGGCAAGATTGCTAATGACCGCATGGTTGTGGTGTTGGATTGGTTTTTCAATGGCTTTGTATCTGATGTCGGCCTAATTATGTCGCTTCAGGCGCTTGGACTTGGCGACCAGTATTGCGCACGGACGGCAAAGGCGTGCGAACATGTGAAGATTGCAAGCGAGCGCGCACTCTCGCCCGATGAATGTGCGGCGTTGCGCATGCGCTCGGAAAGCCAGCGAACCGCAGCGGTGAAGATGGTTGACCGCATACGGCTTGAACATCGCCGTGACGGCATGTTCTTCTCGGAGATAATCGAGAAGGCCACGGGGAGGACATGGCTGTGACGCTCGATGTCTTTCAGATGCAGCAATGCGAAAACCAAGGACGTCTATTCGAGAGCCTTGACAGGCGGGATATCGATGCCAAGGCGTTCATCAAGGCGTTCATGAATTCGCGGGCGGCGGCCGGGCTTGATTCGACGTTCGACCATTTCCAGTGGGCTGGCAACGAATACATCTACGAAGATGTCGTGGAGGAATTCGGTCTAAAGCCGATGCCGAACCCGCCGCGCTACAATACTGAAGCGCTTTACTACGCCGGCTATATTACGCGTT
Organism: Kiritimatiellia bacterium; assembly: GCA_017406465.1. Taxonomy (GTDB): domain Bacteria; phylum Verrucomicrobiota; class Kiritimatiellia; order RFP12; family UBA1067; genus UBA1067. Next base: position 105,143 of record JAFQYM010000015.1, read on the forward strand.
ATTGGCACTACCTTACAGGAGAGACCTCGAAGCAAATCTATGCCCAATGCGACGAAACTCGGCTTTTGCAGTGCTACGGCTTCCATTCCGAGTCAAATGAGATGGCCATCGCGGACATCAGGGCCGGTAGATAGCCCCTCCTAATTTGAGGGGTTGTCAAGCAAACGAAGTAAGGAGAATGGGAATGACACGCAAGGACTTCATTGGCGGGGTGGCAGCTTTTGCCGCGGCGGGTGCATTCGGCGCGAAGGGCGCGACGGATTCGCCGCAGCTCGCCGCGACGAAGAAGTGGTTCAAGGAGGCGCAGTTCGGAATGATGGCGCACTGGGGGCTTTACACGCTTCCCGGCGGCGAGTGGAACGGAAAGCCAGGCCGCCGCGCCTACGCGGAGTGGCTGCAGTGGGGCGAACGGATACCGTTGAAGGAGTATGCCGCGCTCGCCAAGGCGTTCAATCCCGTCCTCTTCGACCCGAAAGACTGGATGAAACGCGCTCGCGACGCCGGCATGAAGTATTTTGTCATCACCTCGAAGCACCACGACGGTTTCGCAATGTTTCGCTCGAAGGCGTCGAAGTACAATGTCGTCGACGCGACGCCGTTTGGGCGCGATCCGCTCGAGGAGATCGCAGAGGCGTGTCGCGACACCGGCATCCGGCTCGGGCTCTACTACTCGCAGGACCTCGACTGGAGCGACCCGGACGGCGGCGGCAAGAAGAACGAGGCGGGGCTCAAGAACTGGGGCAACGAGGACTGGCGCAACACGTGGGATTGGCCGGCGGACCGCGACTATGACTTCTCGCGCTACTTCGAGCGCAAGTGCAAGCCGCAGGTAAAGGAGATATTGACGCAGTACGGCGACTTGTGCCTCATCTGGTTCGACGTGCCGTCGACGATCCTTCCCGCGCAGTGCCAGGAGCTCAAGGACATGGTACGCGCCTACCAGCCAGGATGCCTCATCAACGGCCGGCTTGGCTACGGGCTCGGCGACTACTCTACGCCCGGCGACAACTGCATCGCGGAGAAGACCGAGGAGGGTGCGCTCTACGAGACGGTCGGCACGATGAACGACTCGTGGGGTTACCGCCCGACCGACACGCACTATAAGAGCGTAGACGAAATCCTGGCGATAAAGGCGAAGTGCGCGTCGATCGGCTCCAACTACATGCTGAATGTCGGGCCCGATCCGCTCGGGCGAATTCCCGTCGCCGGCATCGAGATACTCAACGGCCTTGCCGCTGCCGCAAGGCGTTCGTAGGCCATGTGGGGTTTTGTGCGCGGGCGCCGCCGATTTGGTATAATATACCCCCATGAAACAGTATTCAGTAGGTTTAGTGGGCGTCGGTGCCGTCGGCACCGAGATGATCAAGGTCCTCAAGGAGCGGAACTTCCCGCTCAAGGGGGCGGTGCAGGTGTTTGCGTCGCGCGAACGCGACGAACAGATACTCGGTGAGACATATCATGTCAAGAAGGCCGACGAAAATTCGTTCAACGGTCTCGACATTGTCCTCTTCGCTGGCAAGACGGACGTTGCTATTCAGCTCAAGGACGCCGTCGTCAGGGCCGGTGCGAAGATGATCGACAACTCCCGCGCGTTCCGCCAGGACCCGGAAGTCCCGCTCGTCGTCCCCCAGGTCAACGCCGAGGACCTCGACTGGAACAAGGGCGTCATCGCCAACCCCAACTGCACGACCGCGATCATGCTCGAGGCCGTCGCGCCGCTCCACAAGGCGAAGGGGCTGAAGCGCGTCGTCGCGGCGACCTACCAGGCGGCGTCTGGCGCAGGCCAGCCGGGGCTCAACGAGCTCGAGGACCAGATCCGCGCATATGCGAAGGGCGAGCCGCTCGAGGTCAAGGCGTTCCAGCACCAGCTGATGTACAACCTCATTCCCCACATCGACAAGTTCAACGAGGAGAACTGGTACACGCTCGAGGAGCTCAAGATGCTCAACGAGTCGCGCAAGATGCTTCACCATCCTACGCTGAAGCTTTCGTGCACCTGCGTGCGCGTACCGATTGCGCGCGCCCACTCCGAGTCGCTGAACCTCGAGTTCGAGAACGACATCACGCCCGCCGAGGCGCGCGAGATCCTCTCGAAGTGCGAAGGCGTCAGGGTCGTTGACGACCCGCTCAACGGCGGCTATCCGATGCCGCTCGACGCGACGGCGAAGTACGACGTGCTCGCGGGGCGCATCCGCCAGGACATTTCGCGCGACGACAAGAAGGGGCTCGAGATGTTCGTCTCGGGCGACCAGCTTCTTCGCGGTGCGGCGCTCAATGCCGTCGAGATCGCGGAACATCTCGTCAAACGCGGGCTAGTCTGATCGCATGGGCCGCTGGTACAAGTGGGCCGTCGTCGCGCTGCTGGGTGGTGCGTACTTCTTCCACCAGGCCGACCGCGCGATCTTCGGCGTACTTGTGCCGTACATCCAGTCCGATCTCTCGCTCACCGAGCGCCAGCTTGGGCACGTCAACACGGTCCTGTTCCTCACGATTGCCGTCGTCACGTTCATCGCGGGCTTTCTCGGCGACCGCTTCGACCGCAAGCGCATAATCACCTGTTCGCTCATCTTCTGGTCGCTTAGTACGATGGGGCTCGGCTTCGCCTCGTCGTTTCTCGCAGTCGTGATGCTGCGCTCCGTCGCGACAGGCGGCGGCGAGAGCTTCTACGGGCCGAGCGCAATGTCGCTTCTCGCCTCGCACCACCGCGAGACGCGTTCGCTCGCGTTTTCGATACACCAGGCGGCGCTATACCTCGGGCTTATGCTGAGCGGTGTCCTGGCGCTTCGTGTCCTCGATTTGCTCGGGACGTGGCGCCGCGTCTTCGTCGCATTTGGCGCGGCAGGGCTCTTGCTTGGCGTCGTGTTCGTGTTCTTCCTGCACGACGGCATGCGGAACGCCCGGCCTGACGACGCGCAAGAGAAGGAGGGCGCACGGCTTTCCGAGTCGTTCAAGGCGTTCTTCTGCTGTCCGTCGGCGCTCTGCGCGACCGCTGGCTTTATCGCCATTTGCTGCGTCAACAACACCTACATAACGTGGGCGCCAAAGATGTTCCACGAGAGGTTCGGGATGGACGGTGCAACAGCCGGGGCGCATGCGATGTTCTACCACCACCTCGTCGCGTTCGCGGCGATTCTCGCTGGCGGCTGGGTGACGGACCGCTTTGTGTCGCGCTTCCCGCGCTTCCGGCTTGGCTTTCAGATATGCGCTCTGCTCCTTGGCGCGCCGGCGATTTTGCTTATCGGGCGGTGCGGCACATTTGCCGCGGCGATGGCGATGACGGCCGCGTACGGGCTTTTCCGCGGACTTTTCGAGGTGAATACCCATGCGTCTGTCTTCGACGTGGTGCCAGCCCGCCACCGCGCGTCAGTCGTCGGGTTCATGCTGCTTCTCGCGATGGGGATCGGCGCTTTCTTCTCCGGCGAGCTGATGGGCTGGGTGTTCGAGACTTTCGGGGAGCGTTCCTATTCCCTCGCGTTCGCCCTCATGGCCGGGACATACGCGCTTGCCGCGCTTTTGATGTCTATCTCGTTCTTCTTCACCTTCGCCCGCGACCGCATCGCGGAATAAACATTCTGCCTGGGTTATCGCCCCGTTCGGCGTGATTATGGTATAATACTCCAAAATTAGGTCCTGTAGCTCATCTGGACAGAGCAGCTGCCTTCTAAGCAGCGGGTAGTGGGTTCGAGTCCCGCCAGGACCGCCATTGAAAGAGAAGAAAAATGAAATTGCTTGACGAACTTAGGGCGCGCGGACTCGTGGAGGCCATGACCGACCCGGAAATCGAAAAGGCCCTTGAGAAGCCCATGACCGTCTACTGCGGGTTTGACCCGTCTGCCCGCTCTTTGCAGGCAGGAAACCTCGTCTCCATCGTCGTCCTTCGCCGTCTCCAGCTTGCCGGCCACAAGGTGATCGCGCTTGTCGGCGGCGCGACAGGACTCATTGGCGACCCGAGCGGCAAGTCCGCCGAGAGGAACATGCTCACGGTCGAACAGGTCGAAGAGAACAAGAAGGGCATACGCGAGAACCTTTCGAGAATACTCGACTTCGACGGGCCCAATGCCGCCGTCATGGTAGACAACTACGACTGGTACAAGGGCACGAGCGCAATTGAGTTCCTGCGCGACATCGCGATCAACTTCCGCGTGCCGCAGATGCTTGCGAAGGAGTCGGTCAAGAAGCGCCTCGAGGCGAGCGAGGGGGCTCTCACGTTCACCGAGTTCAGCTATCAGATTCTCCAGGGAAACGACTTCCTGCACCTCTACGACAACTACGGCTGCCAGATGGAAGTCGGCGGCGCGGACCAGTGGGGCAACATCACCGCCGGCACCGACCTCGTCCGCAAGATGCGCGGCAAGTCGACCTACGGTCTCACGTTCCCGCTTCTCCTCGACTCGTCGGGCAAGAAGTTTGGCAAGAGCGAGGGCAACGCGCTTTTCATGGACGGCGAGATGACGCCTGTGTTCGACTGGTACCAGTATTTCCTCAGGACGCCCGATGCCGATGTCATTCGCTATCTCAAGGTCTTCTCGATGAAGTCGCTTGACGAGATCGCTGCGCTCGAGGTCGAGATGAAATCTCACCCTGAGGCCCGCATCCCGCAGAAGGCGCTCGCGGAAGAGCTAACACGGCTCGTCCACGGCGAGGCAGGGCTCAAGAAGGCCCAGGAGGCGACTGAGGCACTCTATGCGAAGAAGAGCGCTGCCGATGTCGCGAAGGCAGAAAATGTGCCGAGCGCGGCAGTCTCGCTCGCCGACTGCGTCGGGAAGCCCGTTTTCGCCGTCGCGGCCGCTGCGGGGATGTTCAAGTCCAACGGCGAGGCGAGGCGCATGGCGGCGCAGGGAGGTCTCTCCCTCAACGACGCGAAGATTGACGCGAACCGCCTCTTTGCCGCTGACGACGTGAAAGACGGCGTCGCCGTTCTCCGCTCTGGAAAGAAGAACTACTTCGTGCTGAAGTTCTCGTGAAGACAATAGAGAGATACGTATTTGGATCTTTCCTCTCGAGCTTCCTGCTCGCGTTTCTCGTCTTGTCGTTCGTCATAACGATCGGGCTGATGGTGCAGATTGTCGGGTTCATCCTCGACGGCGTCTCGCCCTCGCTCATCGGCCAGTTCGCGCTAGTGAGCTTCCCCGAGACGATGCAGTGGACGATGCCGCTTGCGCTTCTCGTGGCGAGCGTCCTCGTCTTCTCGCGCATGAGCGCCGACAGCGAGATTGCCGCGATGCGCGCTTGCGGCGTTAACCTGCTGTCGATCATGAAGTGGCCCATCGCGTTTTCGCTTCTTTGCGTGGCGCTCGGGTTCTATATCAACAACGAAGTAGTGCCGCGCGGGCATGAGGTCCGCAGGAGTCTCAAGACGAAGGTCTCGGTCAGCACCGGCATAGATCTCCTCGAGCCGGGGCACGTGATCGACGACTTCCCGAAGATGAAGTTCTATTTCGGCGCGAAGGAGGGCAACTGGCTCTACGACATCGTCGTCATGGACTATTCGCAGAAGGTTGACCGCATGATAACCGCCTCGAAGGCGCTCGTGACGAGCGAGGGGACGGATCTCCATCTCGACCTCTACCAGATGACCGTCGATCCGCTCGACGAGGATCACCCGACGATGGCACGTGCAACGCGTTTCCCCTACGTCGTAAAGGACGCGATAAAGGAAGTCAAGTACAACAAGAAGGACAAGGACCTCGACTTCGGGGAGATTCTTGCGAAGATGAAGCTCCAGCAGAAGCTCGTCGACGCCGCACAGGGCAGGAGCAAGACCGCTGGCACCGAGAAGAACCTGCGAAAGCGCGACCTCTCGAAGACGCGGACGGAGTTCTCGAAGCGACTCGTCTTCGCGATGGCCTCGTTTTGCTTCGTCCTCGTAGGCATCCCGCTCGGCATCAAGGCCCAGCGAAAGGAGAGTTCGATCGGCATGGCGATATCGCTTGCCGTCTCGCTCGGCTATTACATAGTCGTGATACTCATGCTCTCGGCCCAGAAGAACTTTGCGATGCGCCCGGACATCCTCATTTGGCTTCCAGTTCCCGCGTGCTTCGCGATAGCGTCTTATCTCATGCCGAAGAACCTATAGGAAAGTTAAAAGTTTAACGGTTAAAAATTGAAAGGTTGAAAAGCTGCCATGAAAATTCATCCTACTGCAATAGTCGAAGACGGAGCACAGCTCGGCGCCGACGTGGAGGTCGGCCCCTACGCCCACATAGGCAAAGACGTCAAGTTGGGTGACGGCACCGTCGTCAAGCAGGGCGCGATAATCGACGGCCACACGACGATCGGCTCGAAGTGCCAGATATTCCCCTACGCCTGCATCGGCATGAAGACGCAGGACCTCAAATACAAGGATGGCTCCGTCTCGTACGTCGAGATCGGCGACCGCACCGTGATCCGCGAGTTCGCGACCATCCACCTTGGAACGGCCGACGGCGAGAAGACGATCATCGGCTCAGACTGTCTCTTCATGTGCTACTGCCATGCAGCGCACGGTGTCATTCTCGGCAACCACTGCATTTGCTCGAACTCCGTGCAGCTTGCGGGCGATGTCCATCTTCAGGACTGGGCGATCGTCGGCGGATGTGCTGCGGCGCACCAGTTCTGCACCGTCGGCGAACACGCGATGATCGGCGGCATGACGAAGATACGCCAGGACGCGCCGCCGTTCATGCTTACGGACATGTTCGAGGGGTCGATGAAGGTCATTGGCGTCAATGTCGTCGGTCTTACGCGCCGCGGCTTTTCGCGCGAGGCGATTCAGGCGCTCAAGGAGGCCCACCGCTTCCTCTACCGCGACGGCCTCAACCGCTCGCAGGCGCTCGACCGCGTGGAGCACGACGTCGAGCAGACGCCGGAGGTGCAGCGCCTCGTAGCGTTCTACCGCAAGTCGCAGCGCGGCGTCGCCTGATTCCATTGGCAGCATCGGCTTTCTTTTGCTATACTATTGGCGATGAACATCAACGACATTGTAAAGACGCTTGACGGCACGCTTGTTGCCGGCGGAGATTCCGACCGCACGGTCGGCACGGTCGTCGCGAACGACCTCATGAGTGACGTCCTCCTCAACGACGGGGACGACATCCTGCTTCTCACCTCGCTCGCCTCTGACCAGGCGATCAGGACGGCGAATATCGTCGGCGCCATGTGCGTCGTCGTGCACAACGCGAAGCCGCTGCCGCAGACGATGTGCCAGGTCGCCGACACGCTCGGCATCCCGCTCGTGAGCTCGCCTCTCTCCAAGTACGAGAGCTGCGTGCGCATCCACGACTTCCTCAAGGCCGAAGCCGGGGCATGATGGAGTACAAGCCGACGATCCTGAGCGGCGGCGAAAGCCGCAGCGACGACCAGATCATGGCCGCGCACGAGCGCAAGCACGTTCGCCGCGTCTCGGGGCCTGGGCTCCCCGGCTCCGACGGGCAGGGCGAGCCGCTCGTCATAATGGAGCTTTTGCAGCGCCTGCGCGTCAAGGACGTGATGCGCGACCACGACATAATCTCCGTCGTCCGCACCGACACGATGCACTTCGCGCAGAACCTGATGAAGCGCAACCACATCTCGGGAGTGCCCGTGGTGGAGGGGAAGCGGCTCTTTGGCATCGTCTCTATCAACGACATCATCATGGCGCTTGAGGGCGGCTGGATCAGCGACCCATGCCAGAAGCACATGGCGACGAACCTCGTCGTTCTTGAGGAAGACATGCCTCTCGCCTTTGCGCTCAAGTATTTCGAGAACTATATATTCGGGCGCTTCCCGGTGCTCAACAAGGAGCGCGACTTAGTTGGCATCGTCTCGCAGCGCGATGTCACGCGCGTCATGATGCGCGAGCTCACAAAGGAGCTGACGCGGCTTGAGGGCGGGGCAGGACATGCCGCCCCTGAAGGTGCGTCTACCGAGAAGTCGGAAGGGGCGCTTCCCTACTACTCGATGCGCCAGTTTGTCGTTGTCCGCAACGATCTCCAGAACGCCGGCAAGGCGGCGAACGAGATAAAGAAGATGCTTGGTGATGCGGGCGTCGAGAAGAAGATCATAAGGCGCGTCGCAGTTGCCGCCTACGAACTTGAGATAAACATCTGCATCCACTCCCTTGGCGGCTCGATAACTTTCATTCTCGACGGCCACAAGGCGACGGTAATTGCGAAGGACAAGGGCCCTGGCATAAAGGACGTCGAATGGGCTCTTCGCGACGGCACGTCCACTGCGAACGACTGGATTCGCTCGATGGGCTTCGGCGCGGGGATGGGGCTTTCCAACTCCAAGCGCGTCGCTGATTTCTTCGACATCAAGTCGACCGTTCCGACAGGAACGACCGTCCTCTGCGAATTCAATCTCCCCGAGAAGAAGTAGCGCTCAGCCGCCGATGCGGCGGAGGCGAAGCTGGCCGCAGGCGGCGTCGGCGTCTTTGCCGCGCGAGCGGCGGAGCATCGTCTGCACGTGGTTCTTCATCAGGACGTCGAGGAACATCAGCATCGTCCTCTCGTCGGGCGTCTTGAAGTCGGGGCGGTGCGAGACGGGTGAAAGTGGAATGAGGTTCACTTTCGCCATCGGGACGCGCTTCACCTGCCGCGCAAGCTCCTCGGCGCATTCGCGCGAGTCGTTCACGCCCTTGATTACCGTGTACTCGAAGGTGATGATTCTCTTCGTCGCCTTTGTGTAGGCGGCACAAGCGGCGAGTAGTTCGTCGATCGGCCACTTCTTGTTTACCGGCATCAGTTCGTTGCGCAGTGCGTCGTTTGGCGCGTGGAGCGAGACGGAAAGCTCGAACTGTATTCCCTCGGCGGCGAGCTTCGCAAAGCCCGGGACTACGCCGCAGGTCGAGAGCGTTATGTGCCGTGCGCCGAGGTTGGGGCCGCGCCCCGCGTTGATGAGCTTGAGAGCCCGCATCGTCTCGTCGTAGTTTGCGAACGGCTCGCCCATTCCCATCACTACGATGTTCGTGATCTCGCCGAGCGCGCGGCCCGCAATGTATTCCGCGACAATCTCGTCGGCGGCGAGCGAACGCACTACGCCTCTCGCGCCAGACGCGCAGAACGCGCAGCCCATGCCGCAGCCGACCTGTGTCGAAATGCACTGCGTGAAGCGGCCTGTCGCAGGGATAAGCACCGTCTCCACGGACTCGCCGTCTTCGAGGCCGATGAGCAGCTTCTGCGTTCCGTCCGACGACTTTGAGACTTCGAGCGTCTTCGTCTTCGTGATCGGGAACTCGACTTTCAGCTGTTCGCGGAAGTCCTTTGGAAGCGTCGTCGCCTGGTCCCAGTCGGTGATGTAGTCGCGATAAAGGGCCTGGAGGATCTGGTCGGCGCGGAACGCGCGCATGCCGCGCTCCTTCAGGATCGGCTTCCATTCGTTCGGCAGTATGCTCCACGCCTTTTTCATCGCCGCATATTATACCAATTTTCTTCCAATGGCTGTTGTAGGTAACTTGTAGATATCCGTTAGACACCTGTAGACATCGGCGGCGATTCGGCGGCTCGCCCATTTGCTATAATTGCCCTCATGAACGACATGAAGACGCCGCCGAACAATATCGACGCCGAGCGGGCAGTGCTCGGGTCGATACTGCTTGACACGACGGGGCGCGACGAGCGCGTTATGGACGTCTGCCAGTCGGCGGGCGTCGTTCCCGAGACTTTCTTCGATCCGCGCAACAGGGCGATATACGGGGAGATGATGGCAATGGCGCGTGCATCGAGGCCGCTCGACGCGCTGACGCTCACCGAGGAGCTTTCGAGCTCTGGGCGTCTTGAGGCCGTTGGCGGTGCCGCGTACATCCAGTCGCTTATCGACCAGACGCCTACGACCGCCCACGCCGAATACTATATCGGCATAATCATCGCAAAGCAGCTGAGGCGCACGATGATCGACCGCGCGACGGCGACGATCGAGAAGTGCTACGACGAGAGCGAGTATCCTGATGCGCAGGCCGTACTTGGCGACGCCGAGAAGTCGTTTATCGAAATCGGGCTAAGACGCGACTCGACGATGCCCTGGGCGTCTGCCATCGACGAGAGCTACAGGCATATCGACGCGATGTTCGACTCGAACGGAAGGACGCTCGACGGCCTTGCGACGGGCTTGACGCACCTCGACGAGAAACTTCAGGGGCTCAAGAAATCTGAAATGATAGTAATTGCCGCGCGTCCGTCGGTCGGCAAGACGTCGCTTGCGATGAACATCGCCGAAAGCTGCGCCCTCGGGATGGACATGAACAACGTGCCGGTCAGGTCCGACGACGGCAAGCGCCATCCCGTTATGATCTTCTCGCTCGAAATGCCGATAGAGGCGCTGACACGGAGAATGATCGCGGGCCGCGCTCACGTTAACATGTGGCGGCTCAACCGCGGCCTCTGCGCGAAGAGCGAGAAGCAAATGCTTATCTCCAACCTCTCGATTGCCGCCGAGGAGCTGAAGGGCGCTCCGATCTACGTTGACGACACGGCTGCGCTTGACGTCATGGATCTCCGTGCCCGCGCGAGGCGCGCGAAGAAGCAGCATGGCATAGAGCTTGTCGTCATAGACTACTTGCAACTCTGTACGTGCCGTGAGGCCGCTCGCATGGGAAGCCGCCAGATAGAGGTCTCGATGATCTCCCAGCAGATAAAGGCGATGGCGAAGGAGCTAAAGATTCCGGTGATCGTCCTTTCCCAGCTTTCCCGTGCGAACGAGCAGCGCGGCGACAAGGAAGAGAAGCCAAAGCTTTCCGACCTTCGCGACTCTGGCGCGATCGAACAGGATGCGGACGTCGTGTTTCTCCTTCGCCGCCCTTCGCGCACTGCGACATCGAAGGAAGCAAACGACGAGCAGCTCGCGATAATTGATGTCGCGAAGAACCGCAACGGCGAGACCGGGGAGGTGAAGGTCAACTTCTATCGCGAGTTCACGCGTTTTGGCGACCGCGAGATAGAGCGTACTGGCACCGACAACTTCACTACTTCCGAGCCGCCGCCAGAGCAGGGCGAGTTCGCCCCCGACCCCACGATGTAGTTGTTCTGCGGCGGCGCGGACGCGGTGGGGCGAGTTTCGGCTTAGGGCTGAAAATCGCCGCGCCGCCCGATGGCTCGCGGGGCTCTCGTTCGGCTCCAGGGTCGCGACGGCTATCGCACATCAGACAATGAACCGAGTTTAGCCTGCCGTGCCTCGGCGTCTATCACTGGCTGCGTACGCAAGTCATTCTTACGCCTGCGACCTTCCGCCTACCTCACCCGCGACCATCGGCTCGGCTTGGCGATAGCGGATTCGCCAAGTTGTTGATTTCGGTGTGGCAGTTTCGCTATAATATGTCACACAGCCGTTGGAAATAAGGATAGTGACGGGAAACAACGAAATGGGCGATAAAAAGAGCAATCCAGAAGGGGTGTTTTACCATGTGATCCGTGTGATCATTATGGGGATTTTGTTCATGGCAACAGCTTTTTGTGTCATGATGGCGGCGGTTATTGTATTGGAACGTCCCGGCATGCGGAAGTATGATCGGCTTTGCGCGTATCCGAACAAAGACGCTCTCTTTGCCGCAGAGCCAGACGAGGTGAAGAAAGTGATCGACTTTAGTCAGAACGGAACAAACTACACGGCGGTCGTTCTTTCATGGATTGGATTCCTGCCGTCCGGCCCTGCTGTCTTCATTTATGATGAGGGCGGAAAGATGGTAGATCATTGTTCGGATTCTGGTGAATGTGACAGCTTTCTCAGGCGTTGGCACTACGCCAAATGGTAGGTGCAATCAGTGGAACAGCCTGGGACAGTCCCCGCGGAACCATTGTAAAAGCCATATTTGCGCGGCAGGGTCACTGGCGACGCGATTTTTGATATAATACTCTTTCAATGAAGTGTGAATTGTGCCATCAGAAGGACGCGGAGACTGCGATCCAGTTGGAAAAGGACAGCGAAGAGCAGGAGCTCTACGTCTGCCGCGAATGCGCGAACCGCGAGAGGGTGCGCCGGCAGAAGAAGAGCCAGCGTACGCGCAAGGGCGCGGACGGATTGCCGCCCGGTGTGTCCATTTCCGTTTCGGGCGTGTCGTCTGGCGACGAACCGCCGCCGCCAATCGTTGCCGCTATCATGAATGCCATGAGCGGGCTCGTCGAAGGTCTTGAGCAGGCGGCAGAAGAGGTCAGCAAGTCGAAGAAGGCGCCGGAACTCGTCGATTTCCCATGCGAACGCGCCGAGGCGACTTACCGCATAGGCGACCGTCTGCATCTCGAGGGATTGCATCTCATTGGCGAACTCGAGCCAGTGCATCGCGCGATGCGGGCGCTCAAGCTCCAGCTTACTGGCGTAGACGCTGACGGTGTTCGCGATGCAGGACATGTGTACCGGCTTCGCTACTCTGGCTCTGCCGAGCTTGCAAAGCGCGTCGCAGAAGACATTCTCCGCGAGGAGCGCAACGCGCGCGTCCGGCTTTTCGAGGAAATGCCCCGCGTGTTCGGCGACTCTCTCTGCCGTGCGCTTGCCATCCTCAAGAACTGCCGGCTGCTGAGCCCTGGCGAGCTTTTCGACCTGCTGTCGCCGCTTCGGCTTGCTGCGATAGAGAAGATGCTCGACGGAATAGGACTGAAGGAAATAGAGTCGATGCTCGCCTCGATCGACCTGTCGTCTAAGGAGGACGGCGAGACGCAGCAGGAACGCGACCGTCAGGACGCGGAACGCGCCGACGAGATGAACAAGCGCTTCGAGGACGTCGTCCTAAACGAGCGAGCCGAGGAGAAGTTCCTGTGAGCATGATGTTTACGAAGAACGCGATAGACGCGCTGAACGCCGCGGCGAGCTGCGCGCGCCAGCTCGGACACGACCATATCGGCGCGGAGCACATCCTGCTTTCGATTCTCGCCATTCCGAAATGCCAGGCGTGCCTCCGTCTTGAACGGCTCGGGCTTGCACTTTCCGACCTCACGGAGTCGATGAGGAACATGATTTCGGGCTCTTCCGAGCCGGTCATGCAGCGCGGACAGCTTCCGATTTCGGCACGGACGAAGAAGGTGCTTGACATCGCGGGGCTCGAGGCGGGTGGGCCGGGCAAGCCGGTTAGCACCGTTCATCTCGTCACTGCGATGATGCGCGAGGGCGAGAACGCTGCCGCGCAACTTCTCTTCAACGCGGGAGTCACCGTCGAGAAGTTTCTCGCCGCCGGTACGCAGGGCGGCAATGGAGACGGAAAGAAAGGCGATGCGTCCGGGCAGGGCGACGCCGGCGAATCGCCTTCGCAGAAGGGCGAGAACGGCAAGCAGCAGAAGACGCCGACAATAAACACTTTCGGGCGCGACCTCACCGACCTTGCGCGGCAGGGGAAGCTCGATCCCGTGATTGGGCGCGAGAAGGAGCTTAAGCGCATAATCCAGATCCTCTCGCGCAGGACTAAGAACAACGCCGTCCTCATCGGCGAGGCGGGCGTAGGCAAGACGGCCGTTGTCGAAGGGCTTGCCCAGGCGATCCACCGCGGCGAAGTTCCCGAGAAGATGCAGTCGAAGCGCGTAGTCGCGATAGACATGGCTCGAATGGTCGCGGGAACGCAGTACCGCGGACAGTTCGAGGAGCGCCTTAAAAAACTTATCGACGAGACTAAGCGCGCAGGAAATGTCGTTCTCTTCCTCGACGAGATCCACACGATGGTGGGCGCTGGCGGTGCCGAGGGCGCGATGGATGCGGCGAACATCCTCAAGCCCGCGCTTGCGCGAGGCGAGCTTCAGTGCGTCGGCGCGACTACGCTCAAGGAATACCACAAGTCCATCGAGAAAGACGCCGCGCTCGAGCGCCGCTTCCAGTCGGTGCAGGTCGACGAGCCGACAGTCGCAGACACGGTACAGATTTTGAAGGGCATCGCCCCGAAGTATGAAGAGCACCACTCCGTCAAGTTCGGTGACGCCGCGCTTCGTGCAGCAGTCGAGCTCACGTCGCGCTATCTCCCCGCGAGGCAGCTTCCAGACAAGGCGATTGACGCTATGGACGAGACGGGCGCGCGTCTCAGGATGGGCGCGTCTGCGAGGCCTAAGTCGCTCACGTCGCGCCAAGAGGCGATTGACGTTCTTAAGGGCAAAAAGGACGCTGCTGTGAAAGCGGGCGACTTTGATTCGGCGGCGCGATATCGCGAGTCGATAAAGCTTGCATCCGCCGAGTTCCAGGAAGCGCTCAAAAAGTGGAAAGAGACTCACGCCGAGGAGGTCATCGAGGCAACGGAAGAGGATGTTGCTGAAACCGTCTCGTCGATGAGCGGCGTTCCTGTCGAGAAGATGAACGCTACAACGGCGGAGAAGCTTCTCGGCATGGAGAAGGCGCTTGGCGAAGTCGTTGTCGGCCAGACTCCAGCGATAAAGGCGATTGCGCGTGCGCTTCGCCGCAGTCGCGCGCTTATGGCCGACCCCAAGCGCCCGATCGGTTCGTTCCTCTTCCTCGGCTCCACTGGCGTCGGTAAGACGCATCTCGCTAAGATGCTCGCAGAGAAAGTGTACGGCGACGAGAAGGCGCTTATCACGCTCGACATGTCGGAGTTTCAGGAGAAGTATTCCTCTTCGCGTCTCGTCGGCGCGCCGCCGGGATATGTCGGCTATGACGAGGGTGGACAGCTTACCGAGAAGGTGCGCCGCAGGCCTTACTCCGTCGTTCTCTTCGACGAATTCGAAAAGGCGAATTCAGACGTGATGAACATGCTACTGCAGATTCTCGACGACGGGCGTCTCACCGACGGCCAGGGTCGCGTGATCGACTTCCGCAACACGATAATCATCTGCACCGCGAACCTCGGCTTCGACTTTGCTCGCGAGGGCCATACTCTTGGCTTTGCGACCGAGACGGCGGAGACGAGCTTCGATCTTCTCAAGGAGAAACTTCTCTCCGAGGCGAAGCGCACTTTCCGCCCAGAACTCTTGAACCGCTTTGACGAAACTGTAGTCTTCCGCAAGCTCGAGAAGGGCGACATGGAGTCGATACTTAAGCTTGAGCTTGCAAAGCTGCAGGCGCGGCTCAAGGATTCGCACATTTCGCTTTCGCTCGACAAGAAGGCGACGGCGTTTCTCGTCGAGAAGGGTTACGATTCTGCGCTTGGCGCGCGGCCGCTTCGCCGCGTCGTGCAGGACTATGTCGAAGATCCGCTTGCAGACCTTGTCCTCGCCGGCAAGTCAAAGCCGCGTATGCGCGGCAAACTCGCCAAGGACGGCAAGTCTATCAAGTTCTGATCGCCGACTATTCAGTCTTGCTTGCCGTTGTAGCGCCGCCTGTACATCTTTGCGGCGACATCTCGCGAGGCCTCTACTAGCTCTGGATACGGCATGTCCGCCACGTTGAGGAACCCGATCTGGTAGTTTTCGCCGTCTGGACGGCCCGTGAGCGCCTGGTCCTGCCACTGGAACCAGTGCGTTCCGACGAAACGCGGATGGTCGAGACAGGCGTAGACGAAGTTGCGGTAGCACTGTGCGCGTTCGTTCTGGTCTTGCGTCGCGACGAGCCCGGTGTGGAACATGCCGCGGTCAAGCGCGCCGAAGTGGAACTCGCCGTTGATCATCGGCTTGTCCTCCGCGTCTGAAGGAAGGTCCTTGGCGGGCTTGCGGTTGTAGATGTTCACGCTTACGACGTCACAGTGCCTCGCGGCCGCTCGAAAGACCGTATCCGAACCCCACGCGATGCGGCAGCCGAGATAGAGGTGATTCGGCAGCTCTTCGCGCAACACGCGTCGGACGGTGCTGAAATATTTCTCCGCCACGTCCTTCATCCGCTCTTCGTTGTTCCACGAGAGTTCGTTATCGACGAATACGCCTATGCACCACGGGTCGTCGCGCATCGTCTTTGCGCTGGCCTTGGCGCGCTCGCGTAGCGTCTTTTCGAACTCCGGATTGAATGGATCGGGAAGGGCGCCCCACCAGCCCTTCGAGTCCTTCAGACGCGGCGTGCCATGCGTGCCGAGGCAGAGCGTGTAAGGCGTGCGGTCGCGCGAATATATCTCCGACCAGCTCCAGTTCGCGATAGTGTTGAGCCCCCAGGCGCGCAGGCGGCGATGGGCGCGGTCGATGTATTCGGCTTTCCATCCCTCGCCGTACTTGCGGCGGAGGTTGGCGTTTGCGAAGGTGAACGTGTCATAGGGAAGATGTTCCTTCTCCTTGTAGAAGCCGTGCGCGGCTGGCCACGAGTTGCGTCCCCAGAAGCATCCGAACACGGGGTCGTCCTTCGCGGGCAGCCAAGAGAAGTAGTTTTCGCGGAAGCCGATGCCCGTAGTGCCGTTTCCGATGCCGACGCAGTCGACGCCATGAGAGAAGAAAAGTCGGCCGTTGGGATCGACGAGCCACCATTTGCCGTTCACTTTCTCCGTCCTGAAAAAGCCAGTCGCCTTGAGCTGCGGACCGCCCGCCCAGCCGCCGAAGCGGTCAGCCTCGGGGATGGGCGTTGCTCCGTTCTTGGCAAGCCAGGCGTCCTCGTCGGTCTTCGTGCGCGCGAGCTCCACCTCGTCGTGCACCTTTCCCGGCCAGTCGTCGTGTATGAACTGCCCGAAGCGGTCCACGAACGGAAGAAACGACTTCGCGGGCAGGATCTTCTGGTTCGCCGTGCCGACACCGTCGGCTGTGACGCTGAGCACGCAGAAGCCCCCTGTCGTGCCGTCCTTGCAGAGAAAGATATGGAACGACGTTGCGTGATGGATATCGAAGCCGCCGCCTGAGCTGCCGTGCGCCGAGGGGCATCCGTTCATGCCAACGAGCTTTAGCGGCGCATCGAGAGCCCAAGGCATGACGTGCATGACGGAAATGATAGTGCCGATCGCGTGCGGCTTTAGTTCGACGGACCCGCCAGGCCCCTGTCCCTGTACGTTGCGCCCCTTTACGCTGAGATGCACGGTGCGCGTCTCGTGCGTCGTATTGCTTACCGTCACGACGAAGCGCCCGAAGCGCGAGAGATCTGCTTCTCCCTTGACGAAGTCCATGCGGACGCCAGGCCAGCTTGCCTCGGTTCCGGTCGTTACTGCGACGGAACCGTCTTCGAGCATGACAATCGAAGAGTCGCGCTGTGCGCGCATCACGGTATCGGGGCCGGGCCAGAGTGTTTCGGCGGTGGCCGCAGTCACGGCGACCATAAAGATAACAGACATGCAGATTTTCATGCTGGTATTATGCAGAATCCTCCTGTATTTGTCAATACTGCGGTCAACAAGCCGCCTGCGCGACGGCGGCTAATTTTTCGCCCAAAGCCGAAGCGGATTATGATATACTATACATTTCAATGAGCGCAATGGATACAGCAGTGGCGAAAGCGGCGGTTTTGACCGAGGCTTTGCCGTATATTCGTGATTTTCACGGTTCGGTCGTGCTTGTGAAGCTCGGCGGCTCCGTGATGGAGTCAGAGGCGAATCTCGATTCGCTTATGGACGACATTGCGTTCATGCGCGTCGTGGGCATGAAGGTCGTCATCGTCCATGGCGGCGGCAAGGCGATTTCCAAGGCGTTAAAGGAGTCGGGCCACGAGCCGAAGTTCGTAGATGGCCTTAGGGTTACCGACGAAGCGACGATGGAGATTGTCCGTCGCACCCTCAACAACGTCGTCAACCCCGATCTCGTGCGCCGGCTTCAGACGCGCGGCGCGAATGCACGCCCGATCCACGGGAACTGGGTTTTCGGCGCGCGCAAGATAGAGACTCCCGACCGCGGCTACGTGGGCGAAGTGGTTTCGGCCGATACGCGCGCCGTCTGCGAGATGCTCGACGCCGGTATCATTCCCGTGGTGACGCCGCTTGGCACTGGAGTCGAAGACAGCCATCTTTACAACATCAACGCCGATTTTGCCGCCGCCGCGCTTGCGAAGGCGCTCAAGGTCCGCAAGTTCGCGCTCGTCTCGGATGTCCCCGGCATCCTCAAGGATCCTGCCGACCCGTCGACTCTCTTCTCCACCTTGCATCTCGCGGACCTCGCGACGCTCAGGGAGGAAGGGGTGATTTCGGGCGGCATGCTCCCGAAGGTCGAGAGCTGCGCGGACGCGATTAAGTCGGGCGTAAAGAAAGTGCACCTCGTCGACGGACGCATGGCGCATTCGCTGCTTTTGGAAATATTCACGCGTGAAGGCGTGGGAACGGAGATAACGGAATGAGCAACAAGACACAGGAAATCCTCGACATCTACAAGGCGTCTCTGATGCCGACATACTCGCCTTCGGTCGTCCTCGCGAGCGGCAAGGGCGTTACCGTCAGGGATGTGGACAATCGTCCTTTCTACGACTTCACGAGCGGTATTGGCGTCCAGTCGGTCGGCTATTCTAACCCCAAGGTCGTTAAGGCGATTCAGGAACAGGCCGCCGTGATGACGCACTGTTCCAACCTCTTCGCAAACGAGCCCGCTACGCGTCTTGCGGCGAAACTTGTCGAGCTCTCTGGACTCGGCGGCAAGGTGTTCTTCTGCAACTCGGGCGCCGAGGCGAACGAGGCGGCGATCAAGCTCGCCCGCAAGTGGGGTTCCGCCAACGGCGGCCGCTACGAGGTCGTCACGTTCAGGCAGGGCTTCCACGGCCGTACGCTCGCGACCGTCGCCGCGACCGCGCAGGCGTGGTGCCAGGAGGGCTTCGACCCGCTGCCAGTCGGCTTCGCGTACGCAGACTACAACGACCTTGAGTCCGTCAAGGCCGCGATCAACGACAAGACGGTCGCCGTGATGCTCGAGGCCGTCCAGGGCGAGGGTGGCGTCACTCCCGCGACCGAGGAATTCATCAAGGGAGTCCGCGCTCTCTGCGACGAGAAGAACCTTGTCATGATCGTCGACGAAGTGCAGGCCGGCATGGGCCGCACGGGGACTTGGTTTGCGTGGCAGGGCTATGATGTCAAGCCCGATCTTTTCACTTGCGCCAAGGCGCTTGCCGGCGGCCTTCCGATGGGCGCGCTCGTCTCGAACGCAAAGTTTGCAGATGTCCTCGTTGCGCCGAGCCACGCGTCCACTTTCGGCGGCAATCCCGTTGCGGCCGCGGCTGCGCTCGCCGTTATCGACGTGATCGAGAGCGAGGGTCTTCTCGCGAAGGCAACCGAAATGGGGACGCTTCTCCGCGAGGCGCTGCAGGGCTTCGTGGACAAGTACGACAAGATTCTCGAGGTGCGCGGCAAGGGGCTTATGCTCGGCCTCGTCGTCGACGCCGACGCGAAGGAAGTTGTCGAGGCATTGCAGGCGCAGGGCATTCTCGCCCTTACCGCCGGCCCCCACGTCGTCAGGTTCCTCCCGCCGCTCGTCCTCAAGGAGGCCGATCTCGAAGAGGCGGTGGACATGATTTCCGACGCTCTCGACTGCACGTTCGGCGAGTAATTAGGGGTCAGGAGTCAGGGGTCAGTACAGAGGGGTCAATAAGAGGAGTTGGCGGGAAAGTATGGAGACTAACGAGTATCGCGAGCAGCGCCTCGCCTCGATGCAGGCGCTGAAGGAAATGGGCTACGAGCCCTACGGCTGCAAGTACGACCACATCGACCTCAAGGTCGCGCGCGAAACTTTCGAGGAGGGGAAGCCGGTCCGCGTCGCTGGCCGTCTTCTCATGATCCGCCGCATGGGCAAGATGAACTTCTGCACCATGAACGACGGCACCGACCGCTTCCAGCTCATCTTCAAGCGCGACGAGCTTTCCGAGACGGCGTTCTCCGCTTTCAAGCAGCTCAACCTCGGCGACATAATCGGCGCTGAAGGCGTCTTCTTCACGACGCAGAAGGGCGAGAAGTCCGTCGTCGTCAAGGAGTGGACGATGCTCGCAAAGGCGCTCGAGCAGCCGCCGGAGAAGTTCCACGGTCTTGCCGACCAGGAGGAATGCTATCGTCGCCGCTATGTCGATCTCATGACGAACGACGAGTCGCGCCAGCGCTTCTTCACGCGTTCCAAGCTCATCATGGAGATTAGGAAGTACCTCTGGGACAAGGGCTTCGTCGAGGTCGAGACTCCGATTCTCCAGGATCAGGCGGGCGGCGCTGCGGCAAAGCCGTTCTTTTCCCACTTCAACGCGCTCGACAAGGACTGCGTGATGCGCATCGCGCCCGAGCTCTACCTCAAGCGGCTCCTCGTCGGCGGCATGAACAAGGTGTTCGAGCTCGGCAAGGACTTCCGCAACGAAGGCATCGACCGCACGCACAACCCCGAGTTCACCGTCTGCGAGATATACGAGGCGTATGGCGACCGCACATCGATGGAGGCGATAATGGAAGGGCTCCTTCCGCACCTCTGCGACACCGTGATCGGAAAGCGCGAGATCGAGTACGGCGAGTCGAAGACGGTCATCGACTTCAATCCGCCTTACCGCCGCGTGGCTTACAGGGATCTCGTGAAAGAGCTCATGGGCGCGGACTGGTTCGACCTCAACTTCGCGACGCAGCTGGAGAAGGCCAAGGCGAAGGGCCGCGAGACTGACACCAATCTCGAGCTCGACGGCGTCACGACCGAGCTGATGCTCACGCACGAGGTCTACGACAAGCTCATCGAGCGCAACCTCATGCAGCCGACTTTCGTTACCCGCATCCCCCACGAGTTTGTTCCGCTCGCCAAGGCGTGCAAGGACGATCCGTCGCTCGTGGATGTCTTCGAGTTCGTCGTCGCCGGTCGCGAGCTCTGCCCGGGATACACCGAGCAGAACGACCCTCTGGAGCAGCGCAAGGCGCTCGAGAACCAGGCGGGCGAGGACACGGAGAAGATCGACGAGGACTTTATCTCGGCCCTGGAGTGTGGCATGCCCCCGACTGGCGGACTCGGCTTCGGCGTCGACCGTCTCGTAATGTTCCTCACGGGAACAGACTCGATCCGCGACGTCGTTCTCTTCCCCCAGATGAAGAAGGCGTAACCCCCCCCCCTGATTTTGCTTTCGTGCTTCTATTGCCGCGCCGTTGGAATTTTGATATAATTTACGGCGTGAAGAAATCTTCTTGCAAAGTCAAGTATCGCCGGATTCTCCTGAAGCTGTCTGGCGAGGTGCTCGGCAACAAGTCTACGGGCGAGTGCATCGACCCGAAGAATCTTGCCTTTATGGCCGAACGCATCAAGAAAATCCACGCTATGGGTGTCGAAGTCGGCATTGTCCTCGGCGGCGGCAACATCTTCCGTGGGCTTACTGGCGCGGGGAAGGGCGTGAACCGCGTTACGGGCGACTCGATGGGCATGCTCGCGACGATCATCAACGCACTCGCGATGATGAACGCGCTCGAGTCGATTGGCGTGCCGACGCGTGTGATGACTGCAATCGAAATGCCGAAGCTCGCCGAGCCGTTTATCCAGCGCCGTGCGCTCAGGCACTTCGAGAAGGGGCGTGTCGTCATTTTCGGCGGTGGCACTGGCAATCCGTATTTCTCGACCGACTCCGCAGCAGCGCTCAAGGCGAGCGAGATTGGCGCCGACGCGCTTCTCAAGGCGACGAAGGTCGACGGCATCTACACCGCAGACCCGAAGAAGGACCCGACCGCCAAGAAGTACGGCACGCTCAAGTACGAGACGGCGCTTGAGAAGCGCCTCAAGGTGATGGATTCGGCCGCATTCGCGCTTTGCATGGACAACAACATCCCGATTGTCGTGTTCGACTTCTTCGACCCCAAGGCGCTCGAGGGCGTCGTACGCGGGAAGACGATAGGCACGGTGGTGAATTAAAAGTGTAAAGTTGAAAGTGCAAAGTTGAAAGTTTAAAGTAGAAAAAGACTGGAGTAAAAAAGATGGAAACGGTACAGGAAGTTTTGAATGACGCGACGACGAAGATCGGCAAGAGCTTCGATACTCTTAAGTCGCAGTTCGCCGGGCTCAGGACTGGCAAGGCCAGCCCCGCGATGGTCGACCAGATCAAGGTCGACTACTACGGCTGCCCGACGCCGATCAAGAACCTCGGCACTATCTCTACGCCCGAGCCGCGCCAGATCAAGATCGCCCCGTTCGACCCGACGGTGCTCGATGCGATGAACAAGGCGATTCTCGCCGCCAACATCGGCGTCACGCCGCAGACCGACGGCAAGGTCCTCAGAATTACCGTTCCCGAGCTCAATGAAGAGCGCCGCAAGGAAATCGTCAAGGTCGCGAAGACCCAGGCCGAGGCCCAGAAGGTCGCGATGCGCAACGTCCGCCGCGATGCGAACGACGCCGTCAAGAAGCTTGAGAAGGACAAGAAGATTTCCGAAGACGACATGAAGCAGGGGCTCGACAAGATCCAGAAGGCGACCGACGACGGCATCGCCAAGATCGACGCCGAGCTCAAGGCCAAAGAAGCCGAAGTGATGGCAGTTTGACATTTAGGAGGTTAAAATGGCAGACGACAACATGAAGCCAGTAGCAGGTTCGGTGCCGCCGCCCGCGAATCCAATCGCGAAGCCGCGCGCGTCCACGCTCAAGCTCAAGCCGGTCATAAGGAAGCCCACCATTGGCGGCGCTACGGGACTCCCCAAGCCCGCCATTCGTCCTGGCATGAAGCTCCCGACGCAGCCGCCTCCTGCAGCGCCGAGCGCGCCTGCGGCCGCGCCGAGCGCCGCTGAGCAACCAGGTGCGCTGGAGCAGCTCAAGACTGTTACCCAGAAGCTCAAGGGCGTCACGCAGGAGATTCCCCAACAGGCGATTCTCCACAAGACCGGCATCATCGCCGACCAGGATCTAACCGAGGCCCAGAAGCAGGCGTCCAAGTCGAGGACTGCCCGCATTTCGCTCTCCGACGCGCTTGGTGTAGCGCCGGTGCAGAACGAGGCCGCTCCGATCAAGACGATCCGCATCAAGCGCCCTGACGCTATTGCGAAGCCGTCGGCGGCCGCTCCCGCGGCGCCTGCTCCTGCGGACGAGAATCCTGCAGAGCCAGCTTCCGCTTCTGCTCCTACGATTACACAGCGCAAGACGCTCAAGATCGCCCGCCCTGGCGCCGTGCGTCCTTCTGGCAAGTTTGGAATCAAGAAGCCCGGCGCTGCGGCTCCCGCCGCTCCTGCCGCTTATGCTGCGTCCGCAGAAGGCGGAGATGTGGCAGATATTCCAGACATTCCGGAAATGCCAGCGGCCGCCACCATCGCCCCTGCTGCGGCGCCAATGCCGGCGAACGCCGTTCCCTCGCTTTCCAAGGGCGCGACGATTACGGGAATAATCTTCCAGATCGCCGCATGCGTCGTCGTAGGCGCACTTGCGTATTTCCTCTACCTTGACGCGCAGCTGCCTCTCTTCTGCGGCGGTTGCGGCTGGGGTCAGTGAGACGCTTCACGGCGATAGCAAAGACGACGGCTCTCGAAATTCTCGCAGAGCCGTTGTCGCTTCTCGTGCTTTCCGCGTCGCTTGCGCTTGCCGTATTCGCGCCCGCATTCCACTACCACCAGTTCGGCGAACCGTCGCGCATGGCGCGTGATGCAGGACTTTCCACGCTCTTCGTCGGCGGCATGCTGTTCGCAATCGTCGGCGCGGTGCGGTCGGTGCGTCGTGAATTCGAGAGCGGGACGGCCGCGGTCGCGCTTTCGCATCCCGTCACGCGCGTACAGTTCCTTGTCGCGAAGGCATGCGGCGCATACGCCGCGTTCTTGTTTTTTGCGTTCGTCATAGGCGCGGCCACGGCGGTAATGGTGAATGGCTCCTTGATTGGTGCCGCGGTTGCGCAGAAGACAGGCGACATCCCGAGGATATGGGGCGTGTCGTATGCCTGCGGCGTTGCCTGTGTAGTGCTTCCGTACTTGGCGGGGGCGGTGCTCAATCGCTTTTTCAGGTTCAGGTTCGCGCTTTCTGCGTTTGTGACGGCGATTTTAATTGCGCTTGTGTCGCTTTTCTACCGTCCTTCCGTGTCGATTTTTCGCCTCGCGCCGGCGGTCGCGCTCCTTTTGCTGCCGGCGGCGTTCTTCTCGATGGCTGCGACATCGGCGGCGGCATTGCTCAAGACGAATGCCGCGAGCGCCGTGTGCGCGTTGCTTGCCGCCGCCTTTCTTCCTTTTGCGGGCAACTACTGCCTTTCCAACGCGCTCGCCGGAGACGGGGCCATCCCCTGGTCTTATTTCGCGATGGCGGCAATAGCGGCTCTCCCGGCGACAGTGGCAGCTGCCGTGGCCGGAGTTCTCTTTCCTCAGACACAGACATAACTGGAGCTTGTTATGAAAAATGCATTACACGTCCGTTCCGCTTTTGCGGCATTCGCAGTCCTCTTGATCTTCGCCACGCCTGCGGCGCATGCCGCGAAGACACCCGAGGAAGTGTCAAGAGCTAAGCACTATCCAGCGCGCTACTGCTCCGGCGCAGAGACACGCGAGGAGATTGCCGCGCTCATCGAGGAGCTGTGGAGCAAGGAGTCGCCGGCCGATACGAAGATATGGCCAGAGGGCAAGATTCCCATGAAGGCGGGCGACGCGCCGATAAAGAACTGCGAGGACGAGCTTTGGCAGCGCAACCTCGTCGTAACGGACGTGAACGATCCGTATTTCAGGTTCTTCCCCGCGCCAGGCGATGGGGCTAAGCCGGTCGTCGTGATTCTTCCCGGCGGTGGCTATGTCCGTCTCGGGCTCAACAAGGAGGGTTCCGAGATTGCTGAATGGCTCAATTCGCTCGGCTTCTCCGCCGCGGTACTTCTCTACCGCGCTCCCAACCAGCGCGATGCCGCGCTTTGCGACGTGCAGCGCACGATTGGCATTCTGCGCCGTGATGCCGCGAAATACTCTATCGACCCCGGTCGCGTCGGCGTCATCGGCTTTTCCGCCGGAGCGAACCTCACGGCGCGCGCGGCGACGAACTGGCGCAAGCGCCTCTACGCACGTGTCGACGATGCCGACGACTTTTCGTGCCGCCCCGATTTCCAGATGCCGATCTATCCTTGGGATCTTCGCACAAGAAAGGATTCGTCGACTCCTTGGAAGGGCTGCCGCACCATGGAGATCCGTCCAGAATACCCTGTTGACGCCGAGACTCCCCCTGCGTTTCTCGCGCAGTCTATCGACGATTTCTGCGACGTGAATACTACTGTCGCGTACGACTGGCGCCTGCGGCAGGCGGGAGTCGATTCCACCGTTAGGATATACCCGAACGGCGGCCACGGCTACGGGCTCCGCCGTCTTGGCAACTCGGTTGACACATGGTCCTCCGAGGCCGCGGAATGGCTCGGGCGGTTCGTCCGTCCTCAGAAAAAGGTTCTCTTTCTCGGTGACTCCATAACGGATGCCCATCACATCGGCTGCAAGAAGAACTATTGGGGGTTCCTCGCCGATCGCTACGGGTTTAAGCCGCTCGTCTACGGAATCAGCGGGCATCAGTGGTGCGACATAGTGGGTCAGGCAAAGAGGTACAAGAGCGAGCATCAAGAGTGCCCCGATGTGGTTTTCGTTTTCGCCGGCACTAACGACTTCAACTCCGACACTCCCCTCGGCGAGTGGCATTCCGTATCGGACGCGAAGGTAAACAAGAATGGGCGCGAGGTCGTCTTGAAGAAGCGTGAATTCTCGTTTGACCGCGGCACCTTGCGCGGACGGATAAACACCGCCATGTCCTACATCAAGGACGAGTTCCCGACTGCGCGCGTTATCCTTCTTACGCCGATCCACCGTGGCTATGCAATGTTTGGCGCGAACAACATTCAGCCGGATGAGTCTTATGCCAACACCCTTGGACTTTTCATCGACGACTACGTTGAAGTCGTGAAAGAGGCGGGCAACGTGTGGGCGGCGAAGGTCGTCGACATTAACGCCGACTCGGGGCTCTATCCAATGTCGCGCGCTCACGACGCGTATTTCGGCAACGCCGAAAGGGATCGGCTGCATCCCTCGTCCGCAGGCCACGAGCGCATTGCCGAGGCGATATCCGTTGCCGTCGGAGATTTGCTAAAGTAAATCTGCCGAAGGTTCTTATCGCGCGGAGAGATAGAGGAACGCGTGGGCGACGCGATCGTCGCCGTCAGAGCAGAGAACGACGAGACGGCCGTCTTTTAGCTTTGGACCAAAGCAGCAGTCCTCGTACATCGCAATGCCAGTCGCCTTGCCGAAGACGAGCTCTTTGCCGACGGTGCGTTCGGGCTTCTTTTCGCAGAAGGGTGTTTCGGTCACCACTTCGGCTTTTGACATGTCAAGCTTGTAGATGCGTGCGCGAAATCCCGGCAGAAGCGTCTGGCTGAATTCGCGCTCGAGCGCATAGACCGCACCGTCTAGCCCGACCATCAGCCCAGATACACCGCTTGCGAGGAAGCCCTTGTATGCCTGGCCGTCTGTCGGGTCGGTCTCGTAGGCCCACATGCCGTCGATCTTCCACTTGTCGTTCGCGTCCGTGCGGCGAAAGCGGCATAGCCGAACGAGCGAACCACCTTTGCTGTTGGCAGTCGCTCCATCGCATGAGAGCGCCTCTTCGTTTGCAGTCCACAGTTCAAGTCCATCGGGAGAGATTGCAAGCGCCTCGAACGCGAGGTTCGGGCGGAACTTGCGGAAGACTTGAGGCAGGGCGAGGTCTCCGAGGCGACGGCCTGTCGCGGGGTCGAACTCTCGTATTGACGCATCCGCCTCGTCAGCTGCCCACACTGTCTTGTGTAGAGAATCCCACGCGACCGCCTCGAGGTCGCGCGCGCCTTCAAGAGTGACGCTTTCCTTGAAGCGCGGCTTTGTAGGAAGCTGCGTGTCCTTGCCGAAGCGGATGAGAAGTGGATACATCTTTCCCTCGCGGTCGGCGACGGCATAGTAGAGATCGTCGCCGGCGTAGGTTATTCCGCTAAGGTATTTCGGGAAATCGCTCTTCCTGATTTCCCTGATTTCGGCAAAGGAAGGGCTCTGGCTCTCGCTGGACATGAGGGCGCAGCCGCTAAACGCGAGAAGCGCTGCGGCTGCGAAGCTCTTGCATGTAAATCGAATCGCCATCAGCGAATATTATACCAAATGCGCCAGATACGTGAAATCGAAGTTGCCCCCTTGCGCGCTATCAAATAATAAGGTATAATATCCGCTCAATTTCGTACAAGGAAAGAGAATCAACGATGAAGAAAGACATCCATCCGAACTACGGTGACGCCACGATTACCTGCGCGTGCGGCAACGTCATCAAGACCCGTTCCACCAAGAAGGAGATGACGGTCAACACCTGCTCCGCGTGCCATCCCTATTTCACTGGGCAGAAGACGATGGTCGATACCGAGGGCCGCGTCGACTCCTTCAAGAAGCGCTACGCGAAGTTCGCGAAGTAAGCTCTTGGTCGACAAGGAACAGATCGAGAACGTGCTGGGTCGCCTGCCGTCCGTCGAGGCGGAAATGGGCGACCCCGCTGTTTTGTCGGACAGGAAGCGCTATCGCGCGGCCCTGGACGAATACTCATTTCTAAAGAAGCTCGATTACGCCTGGACCGCCTACCAGCTCGAGGAGGCGACGGAGCAGGAAGTGCTCGCGGCGCTTCTGCCGCCGGACCCGCTTGAGCGCCGTAACGCCGTGATGGAAATTCGCGCCGGCACTGGCGGCGAGGAGGCAGCGCTTTTCGCGGGAGATCTCTTCCGCATGTATTCCCGCTACTGCGAGACTCAGGGCTGGAAGATAGTCGTGATGAGCTCCAATGCGACTTCGCTCGACGGCTACAAGGAGATTGTCTTTACGGTCAAGGGCGAGGGTTCCTACGGGCGTTTCCGCTTTGAATCGGGGGCCCATCGCGTGCAGCGCGTTCCCGAGACCGAGGCGCAGGGCCGCATCCACACTTCCGCCGCGACGGTCGTCGTCTTCCCAGAGGCCGACGAGGAGGACGAGATCGAGATCCCCGAGAAGGATTTGCGAATCGACCTTTTCTGCGCTGGCGGTGCTGGCGGCCAGCACGTCAACAAGACGGAATCCGCCGTTCGCATGACGCATATCCCGACCGGGCTCGTCGCCGTATGCCAGGACGAGCGCTCGCAGATAAGGAACCGCGAGAAGTGTCTCGCGACGCTTAAGGCCCGCATTCTCGACTTCCGTCGCCGCGAAGAAGAGGCGAAGATCGGCGCCGACCGGCTTACCCTGCGTGGCTCTGGAGACAGGTCGGACAAGATTCGCACCTACAATTTTCCGCAGAACCGCCTCACCGACCACCGCATCGGGCTTACGATATACTCTTTGGACAGGATCGTCGACGGCGATCTCGGGCCTGTTCTCGACGCGCTTCATGCACATGACGTAGAGGAGCGCATAAAGGCGGCGTTGGAGGACAGATGACTGCCATGAACAAGATCATCGTCATAGCTGCAGGCGGGGAATACCCACGGCTTCTCGTCGAGGGCGCGAAGCGCGCTGGCGTTGCCACTGTCGACGTGATGGCTGTGAAGGGGTCTTGTGAGCGTGCGACGATGCGCGCCGCGGACCATGTGTTTCCGTTCGCCGTGAGCGAAAGCGACAAGGCGATTCGCTGGACGGCCGAGCAGGGCTATGACGGTGCGGTGCTTGCGGGGCAGGTGAGTCCCATGTCGCTATTCCGAGGCAAGTTTGGGCCCGTCGTTCTTGGCTGGCTTAAGGAGATGCCGGTCAAGAACGCGCACACGATTTTCGGGAAGCTCGTCTCCGAGTTCGAGAAGGCGGGTGTGAGGATGATTCCGGCGAGTTCTTACATGGACGGAAACCTCCCGGGCGCTGGCGTTCTCACGAAGCGCGGGCTGACAGAGCTTGAAAAGACCGATGCCGAACGTGGTTTTCAGGTCGCTACCGACGTCGGCCGCCACGATGTGGGCCAGACGGTGCTCGTCAAGTCGGGAATGGTTCTTGCGGTCGAGGCGTTCGAGGGCACTAACGCCGCCATCAAACGCGCGGGGAAGCTCGGCAAGGGCTCAGTTCTCTGCAAGGCGGCGAGGGAAGGGCACGACTGGCGGTTTGACATTCCGGTCGTCGGTCTTAAGACTCTCAAGAACATGAAGAAGGCCGGAGTGACCGCGCTTGCGTTTCAGGCGGGACGGCTTCTACTTCTCGATCGCGAGAAGGTTGTTGATTTCGCCGACCGCAACAACATCGCGATAGTCGGCGTGGAGTCTGGCCTCCCGCCAGCCCCGACGAGGCCGTAGGCGCTTCAGAAGGAAGTTAGCCGCGGGGAGATGCGCGTCGCTTTTGCCGCAAAGATCTTCTTAAGCCCTTCGACCGAGAATTCTCCTTCTGCCTCTGTCCACACGCGGGCGATGTCTTCCGCGTTATGCGCGTCCGAAGATCGCGTCACGGCGTAGTCGCCGATCTTCGGGAGCCATACGGACTCGTCTGCGGTGCGCGAAAGCTCCACGGC
This sequence comes from Kiritimatiellia bacterium, assembly GCA_017406465.1. Lineage (GTDB taxonomy): Bacteria > Verrucomicrobiota > Kiritimatiellia > RFP12 > UBA1067 > UBA1067. The sequence continues at coordinate 134,227 of JAFQYM010000015.1, forward strand.
GTCGAAGAACCTGCCGCCGTTCGGCTGGCGTTCGGAATCTACCATCGGCTCGGGAATCATGCCGAGCGTGCCGATGACAGAGTGGTTCGCGCGGTCGACATGCGCGGCGATGTAGAGGCCGCCGAGCTCGTGGACTTTTGTCGCCGTTTCTGGGATCGTGCGGCGGCAACCCATGGCGAGAATGCGCCATTCCATTTCCACGATGTCGTCATCCCACGTAACTACTGGCTGGTCGCCGAAGGTCTCCGGATCGTTCACGCGCTTTGGCATTGCAGCGTAAACCCATTCCGTCATTGCAAGCGCCTGGTCGACTGTGTCGAAGAGGGCGAGCGTGTGGACTTCCTCGGCGGTCTGGACTTCCAGTCCGAAGAGGCACTTGATTCCGGCGCGTCGCGCGCATTCGGCGATTGCGGGCGTGTTGCGCGCCGACTGGTGGTCGGTGAGCGCAATGCCGTCCATTCCCGCTGCGACGGCGCGCACCACGATCTCGGACGGTGCCATCTCGAGATTCGCGCATGGGCTCAGGCAGCTGTGGATATGGAGGTCAAATTTCACGCTCCCTATTATAGCAAAATTGCCACTGCCCTGTTCTGTAAAATTTACGTAAGCGAGGTGCCAGTATCGCAAATAAGCTGAAGGCTCCTCCGCCTCACTCAGTGCAGACAAGTTTGGTTTATGGTATAATTGCCGCATATGGACACAAATACCAAGATTGGCTGCATGGCCGGATGCCTCGTTTCAGTTGGCATTTTCATCGGCGTTGTTTTTTTGTTTTCGTTAATAATTGCCGTTGCCTTCAGAGGGTGCTCGGAAATGCAGGCGGACTCGGTGGATGCCATCGCCATTGCGCCGCAGGACGCGAATCAGTTCAAGAAAGTTTGGCTTTCGGGCGACGGCGACGAAGATGTTGCACATGTGCTGAAGATCCGCATAAGCGGAGTCATGTCCTCTAAAATAGATCGCCCCGTCTTCGGCACGGTCGAAGACACGAGTGCACCGACGGCGCTGCGCAAGATCAAGGCGGCGATAGCCGACGAGTCTATCGACGGACTCTATCTGGAGATTGACACTCCTGGCGGCGGCGTCACGATGGCGGACGAGTTGCATGATGCGATTCTTCGTTTCCGCCAGTCTTCCGAGGGTCGCTTTGTCTTTGTGCACATGGGCGACCTCTGCTGCTCCGGCGGTTACTACGCTGCGGCAGGCGCAGACTGGATCATGGCGCGCCCGACCACGCTCACTGGTTCCATCGGCGTCATAATGAGCACCTTCAACATCGCGGAACTGGCGCGCAAGATCGGCGTTGCTGACGTGACCATCGCGTCTGGCGAGAACAAGGATATGCTCAATCCCCTCAAGCCCGTAAAGCCCGAGCATGTCAAGATACTCGAAGAGCCGGTGAAGCAACTCTACGAACGTTTCGTCCGGATAGTGGCCGAAGGAAGGAACTTGCCTGTTGAAGTCGTTCGCCAACTTGCCGACGGACGAGTATTCACCGCAGATGACGCCTTGAAGCACAAGCTGGTGGACGGCATTGGCCACGAAGACGAAGCCATAGAGCAGATCAAGAAACTCGCAGACGGCGATGTGCGCATCTACGGCTATCGCAAGAAGAACGGCTTTATGTCCATCTTGGAGAACTCGCTGCTTCTCGAATCGTCTGACGGTCTTCTCAAGAAGGCGAGGACGGCGCTAATCGAAGAAGAGTCGCCGCGCGCAGAGTACCGCCTCCGATGAGGTGTTGAGGCGGTGGCCGAAGGCTCCTCCTCGGGGAGCCCTCGGCGAATACGCCGAATCCCCTCGCTCGGACCTTCGCTCCACCCCCTCACTTTATCTGCCGTGTTACAGACGCTGCTGCGATTGTGTTTGTAATTCTGCCACTCAATTTGATATAATTTTCTCAACATGGAGAACATCTATGAATAGACGACAGTTTTTGTCTGGCATGGTTGCAGGTGGTGCTGCACCGATGCTTTTCAACGGTTGCATCGGGCGGCTTGTGGCGAACAGGAAAATCAACATTGGCGTGATCGGCTACGGACGCATCGCGCACACCATGGACGTCCCGGGCGTTCAGCAGTTCACAGACCGTTGCGTCGTGACTGCCGTTGCGGAGTATGACGCCACGCGCGCGGCATACGGCAAGAAGGTGATCGAGGAGCGTTACGCGAAGCAGGGCATTGTCCAGGAGGTCAAGACCTACGGCGACTACCGCGAGATGATCGCTGACAAGTCGATCGACGCCGTGCTCCTCTGCATCCCCGACCACCAGCACGCCATTGTTGCGACAGACTGTCTGCTCGCCGGCAAGCACATCTACCTTCAAAAGCCCTTTGCGCAGACGATCCAGGAAGGTCGCATCGTCGCCAACATAGCGAAAAAGAAGGGCCTCGTCGTGCAGGTGGGCGCATGGCAGCGTTCGCGCCCGCAGTTCCGCAAGGTCGTCAATCTCGTCCGCAACGGGCGTCTTGGCAAGATAGCTCGCGTAGAGGTGGGAATCGGCTGCGACCGCTCCGGCGGCGACCGTCGCCCAGAGCCGGTTCCGGCGACGTTCAACTACGACGCGTGGCTCGGCCCGACCGATCCGACCGTTCCGTACAACTGGACGCGTTGCCACACCCGTGACCTCAAGCATATCGGCGACCGGCCGGGCTGGATACAGCTTGCGCCCTACGGCTGGGGCATGATCACGAACTGGGGCGCGCACCATCTCGACATCACGGCGTGGGGCCTCGGTTGCGATCCATCGTCGGTACGCGGTACGTGCGAGTGGATGGACCTCTCTGGCAATAAGCTCTGGAACGTTCACACAACATACGATCTCCACTATGATTGCGGTGGTACCGACGTCCATGTCAACAACAAGTTCCAGATGGGTGTCAAGTTCATTGGCGAGGACGGCGACTGGCTCTGGTGTACGCGCGGCGCAATGAAAGTCACGCCGAGCGATCCTGATCCCAAGGTCGCTCCAGGACAGTTGGGACCCATCGAGGCGTCCAAGCCATCGCTTCTTTCGGATATTCTGCCGTGCGAGGTCAAGGACAATGTTCTCGCGCACGGCGACGAGAGATTTCTCACGACGGACGACCATTTCCTTAACTTCCTCGAGGCGGTTGCGCGCGAGGACCCACAGTATACTGTCTGCGATGCCGAAGGTGCGCATAGGTCTACGGCGCTCTGCTCGCTGGGCCGCATGTGCATGGAGCTCGGCCGCGGAAAGTCCGAGGGACGGCTTTCGTGGAATGCCGCCACGGAGACGACGGGCAATGCAGAGGCCGACAAGATGCTCGTGCCGTTCGCGCGCGGGCGCTTCGACCTCTCGCTTTCGCTCAAGGCGGCGGGGCTCAGCTACACGAAGTACCTGAAGCCGATGGCGTGAGGGGAGTAAAGTTTAAAGTTAAAAGTTTAAAGTCCAATTGAAAGGGAAAATATGAAGAAAGTTCTGTTTGCTGTTTCGGTGATGGCCTCGATCGGGGCTTTCGCGGCTGTTCCGTTCAAACTCGGCGTCGCCGGGTATACGTTCCACAAGCGTACGCTTGACGATGCGCTTGCAATCATGCAGAAGGCCGACGTACACTATCTCTGTGTAAAGGACTTCCATCTTCCGTTCTCTGCGACTGACGCCGACATCGCCGCGTTCAAGGAGAAGTGCGCATCGTATGGCGTGACCCCTTACGCGCTTGGCCCCGTCTACGTCAAGGACGCGGCGAAGCTGCGCGAGCAGTTCGAGTTTGCCAAGCGCCTCGGCGTCAAGACGCTCGTTGGCGTTCCGTACGACCCTGTTGACGAGAAAGACTCGTGGAACAAGCGTCGCGGCTCTCGCAAGTTGCTCCTTGAGATCGACAAGCTGGTGAAGGAGTTCGACATAAACTACGCGATCCACAACCACGGCCCGTCTTCGCCCGAGATGTTCCCCGACGTCGAGTATGGATGGAATCTCGTAAAGGACCTCGACCCGCGCATCGGTTTCTGCATCGACGTCGGCTGGGAGTACGGCAGCGGCAAGGACCCGGCCGCGACAATCCGCAAGTACGCCGACCGCATCTTCGACGCGCACATCAAGAACTTCCCGAAGGGCGAGAAGAACGGCGGTTCCGTTCCGCTCCCGCGCGGCAAGATCGACCTCGTGCCCGTATTCCAGGCGTTCGCCGAAGTCGGCTATGCCGGTGTCTGCTCGCTCGAGTACGAGAAGGACTTCGAAGACAACCTCCTTGCCGTCGTAGAGTGCATTGGCTACGAGCGCGGCGTATGCGACGCGATCAAGGTGAAGGCGAAGATGAAGCCGGCTCCCGAGGGTGCGAACACGCTCACCGATGCCGAGAAGGCCGAGGGCTGGGCCCTTGCGTGGGACGGCAAGACGTTCGACGGCTGGCTCGCCGTCAAGAGCGGTTGCAAGGCGCCGCCGGAGAAGGGCTGGGTCATCAAGGACGGCACTCTCACGATGCGTCCCGTGAACGGCATCGCCGATGGCAAATGGTTCCCGCTGCCCCCTGAAGACCAGAAGCTTGGCGGCGGCGGAGACATCGTGACGGCGAAGAAGTACCGCGACTTCGCGTTCAAGTTCGACTTCCGCCTTACAGAATGCGCCAATTCGGGCGTCAAGTACTTCTACGACGAGACGCTCAACAAGGGCACTTGCGAGGAGTATCAGGTCCTCGAGAACGGGCATCCCGACTTCGACAAGGGCAAGGACGGCAACCGCAAGTCAGCGTCGCTTTACGACATCATTTCCGCCCATGCCGACTCCATCCTCAAGGGTCCTGGCGAGTGGAACAGCGGCATGATCGTCTCGAAGGGTGCGCATGTCGAACACTGGCTCAATGGCGTCAAGGTTCTTGAGTACGATCGTGGCACACCTGATTTCAAGGCGGCGGTGAAAGCGTCGAAGTATGCGACCTGGGGCGTTGCTGCCGATGGCAAGCCGCAGGACTGGGGCGAGATTCCGGAAGGGCGCATTCTCCTCCAGGACCACAGCGACTCGACAGTTTCGTTCTGCAACCTGAAGGTCAAAGAACTCTAATGCAGGTTGTATGAAAATTGCGGTGATTGGAGATGGTGGATGGGGAACGGCGAATGCGCTGCTTCTCGTTGGCTATGGGCATGACGTGACGGTGTGGGGTGCGTTCCCGGACTACATAGAGGAACAGCGCCGCACTAGGCGGAACGAAAAGTTTCTTAAAGGCATCGTTCTGCCAGACGCGCTGAAGCTTACCGCCGACAGGGAAGAGGCGGTGAAGGGCGCCGAGATCGTCGTCCTTGCTCCGCCAAGCAAGTTTTTCGCGTCCGTGATGGAGGGCTTCAAGGGACTTATCACCGACGACCAGCTTGCCGTCTCTCTCACGAAGGGGCTTTGCGAATCGTCTAACAAGCGCATGACGGAGCTTGCGAAGGAAATCCTTGGGCTGAAGAGCGTCGTTGCGCTCGCCGGTCCCACTCACGCCGAGGAAGTGAGCCGCGGTATGCCGACGACTATCGTCGCCGCATGCGAGGACGAGGAAAAAGCGAAGCAGGTCCAGCGCGTCTGGTCTGGACCCAAGTTCCGCGTCTACACTTCGCTAGATCCAGTCGGCGTCGAGATTGGCGGCGCTGTCAAGAACGTCATTGCGATTGCCGTCGGATGCTCTGACGGAATGGGCTTCGGCGACAACACGAGGGCCGCCCTCATCACGCGCGGCCTCGCTGAGATGAAGCGCTTCGTCCTCGCATACGGCGGAAAGCCCGAGACGCTTTCCGGACTTGCGGGAATCGGCGACCTCATCGTCACCTGCACTTCGGTTCACTCGCGCAACCATTCTGTTGGCGAGCGACTTGGAAAGGGCGAGAAGATAAAGGACATTCTTGGCTCGATGCAGATGGTGGCCGAGGGCGTCTGGAATTCCAAAGTCGTTCATGACCTCGCAGCGAAGCTTGGCGTCGAGATGCCGATTTGCGATCTCGTCTACGCGCTTTGCTACGAGGACTTTGACGCTCGCAAGGCCGTCGAGGCGATAATGGGCCGCGAGCTAAAGAGCGAGTGACATGAATCAGACCGCCAACATCCTAAAAGACCTTGCGCCGATATTGGCGTTCTTCAGCTTTTGGCTCGGCGCTTGCATCGCCTCGTTCCTGAATGTGGTGATCTGGCGCGCTCCGAGAGGCGAGTCGATTGTGTCGCCGCCGTCGCACTGCCCGAAGTGCAATTCGCCTATCAAGTGGTACCAGAACATTCCGATCATCTCGTGGCTTGCGCTCAGGGGCAAGTGCGCCAACTGCCGTGCGCCGATTTCGCCGCGGTACATCCTGATCGAGACGCTGGGCGGCGTCCTCTTCCTCGCAGCATTCCTGCACATGCTGAAGTTCGGACTGCCGCTTCACTTTCTTGTTGTCTATTGGATTTGGATCGCGCTCATGATCGTTGGTTCGTTCATAGACTTCGACCACCAGCTGCTGCCCGACTTCGTGACGGTGGGCGGCATGGCGCTCGGGTTGGTCGCCAACGCCTACGAAAGCTTTTTCTTCTGGGGAAAGATCTACTGGGAAAACTTCCTCCTTTATTGCGTTGGCGGGCTTGCGTTCGGCTTTGGGCTCCTGTGGCTCGTCCGGTGGATTGGCTCAAAGGCGTTCAAGCGCGAGGCCATGGGGATGGGCGATGTCTTTCTTATGGGTGCGGTCGGTGCGCTCTTCGGGCCTATCGCCGTTATCGTGACGCTTATCCTTTCGTCGGTTTTCGGGAGCATTGTTGGCGTTGTGCTGATTATCCTTTCCAAGACGAAGCTTGGCGGATTTACCCCGATACCATACGGCCCGTATATTTGCATGGGGTGCCTTGCATGGATGTTCTACGGCCCGCAGCTCGTCAACTGGTATATGAATCTCGTTAGAATTCAAGGTATGTAGTATTCCAACTTCAGATTCCCGCCAACAAATTTTCAACTTTATACTTTACACGTTAAACTCTTCTTATGCACACCGTCCTTGATCATCCGCTCGTCAGGCATCGCGTCACGCTCATGCGCGACATCAACACAAAGCCGAAGCAGTTCCGCGAGCTCGTGAACGAGATTACGGAATTTCTCGCAATCGAGAGCTTGAAGGACTTGCGGACGGTCGAGATCCCTGTCACTACCCCTGTCGCAAAGACTACGGGCGTGAAGATTGAGGATTCGATTGTTATCGTGCCGATTCTCCGCGCCGGAATGGGCATGCTTGACGCGATGCTGCACGTCCTTCCATACGCGAAGGTCGGCGTCCTCGGCATGCAGCGCAACGAGGCGACGGCCGAGCCCGTTCCATACTACGCAAAGGTTCCGCCGGCGAAGAACGACGAGCTTGCGATCGTGATAGATCCGATGCTCGCGACAGGCGGGAGCGCATGCGATGCGTTCGCGCAGCTCAAGAAGCTCGGCTACAGGCGAATCGTCTTCCTCAATCTCATTGCCGCTCCCGAGGGCATCGCGAAAGTCGAGAAGGAGCATCCCGACGTCCCTGTGTTCACCGCGGCAAAAGACGAGCGCCTCAATTCGCATTTCTACATCGTGCCAGGGCTTGGCGACGCCGGTGACCGCATCTTCGGAACGCTGTAAGGCGACAATCGTGCAGGATATTCAGAACGAGAGGGCAAGACGATGAAAAACTTGGACAACTATGTAAAGGCGATTCCCGACTTCCCTAAGCCGGGGATCCTGTTCCGCGACGTCACGGGGATTCTCGAGTCGCCTGACGGCTTCCAGCTCTCCTTGGACAAGGCCGTAGGGGTTCTCGCGGATGTTGAGTTCGATCTCGTCGCAGCGCCCGAGTCGCGTGGGTTCATTTTCGGCGCGGCGCTTGCCGACCGCTTTAGGACGGCGTTCGTGCCGATCCGTAAGCCAGGAAAGCTTCCGCGCGAGACGATTTCTGAGTCCTATGACCTCGAATACGGAACGGCGACGCTGCACATGCACACCGACGCCGTGAAGCCGGGCCAGCGTGTAGTCATTGTCGACGATCTTCTTGCGACTGGCGGCACTGCGAAGGCTGCCGCCAAGCTCGTCGAGCGGCTCGGCGGAACGGTCGTCAAGATGTTGTTCCCGATCGAACTCGAGGGCTTCAAGGCGCGCGAGGGCATCCTCAAGGGCTACGATGTCGATTCGCTCGTGAAGTATCCTGGAAAATAGGGGGCGTCTATGGCGGTCGACGACAAGCGTTATCTCTCTGGCGACGAATACCTCCGCGATACGTGGCGGCTTGCGGCGCAAGTAAGGAAGTCTGGATGGCAGCCGGACATCCTGATCGCCCTCTGGCGCGGCGGCGCGCCTGTCGGCGTTGCGATGCACGAGTATTTCAAGGTATCCGGCTGGAACGTCCGCCACATCCCGGTGAAGTGCGAGAGCTATACTGGCATAGGCGAGAACGCCGGCGCCGTAAAGTTCACCCACGGCGACATTGTCTTCGGCATGCTCAGGAAGGGCGACAAGGTGCTTGTCGTTGACGATGTCTTCGACACCGGCAAGACCGCCAAGGCGGTGAAGGAGCAGATTGGCGCGACTGGCGCGGAGATGCGCCTTGCCTGCGTCTACTGGAAGCCTGGCAAGAACACGACCGACCTAAAGCCCGACTACTTCTACCGCGACGTCGGGAACGAGTGGATTGTCTTCCCTCACGAGATAGAAGGGCTCACGAAGGAAGAAATCGCGGTAAAGGACCCGCTCCTCGCCTCACTCCTCGGCTAATGCGGCTTTTGCGGGGTGTGCCTTTTGGCACACCCCTGCTAGGGCATCCGCTTCGCGGACTCGCTTCGCTCGGGGGATATGCTCGCGCGTCCGCGCTTTATTTCCTTTCGATAGTTTTGCTTCGACCTTGACTCGACTCTATCCGACTCTAATCGACGCTAATCACTTCTAAGCGGCAGATTTGCCGCGCTCCGCATTAAGGGAATTTGTGATATAATACCGACCATAATGAGTCGCATGGAGAGTTGACATGGGACGTCGTGGCGATCAGAATACATCATCGAGACTGTCGGATGCTGAGTATTTTGCCGCGCTTGAAGAGTGTGCGGCAAATGGCAATGTCACCGCTTCGTGGGTTCTTGGCGCTGCTTATGCAGACGGTTTTTTGAGGCGCGACGACATGGAAGATGTGTGGTTGCATGTCAGAAAGAATCGCGCAAGGGCCGAAAAGCTGCTGCGCTTTGTCGTTGATTCAGGGGAGTCGGGGGCGATCCTGACGCTTGCCGGCGTGTATAAAGGCAAGAATGTTCGCAAGGCATTGAGATTGGAACGCAGAGCTTGGCGGATGGGCATTGCATATGCTGCAAACAATATTGCCATGTCATATTCCATGTTGGATATGCCGCGTCGCTGCTACGATTGGTTGAAGCGGGGATATGCGAAAGATCGAGAGACCCATGCATATCCGCTTGCGCTTTGCCATCTTGTTGGCTATGGGACGCCAAGGGATGTCAAGAAGGCAAGATCGCTGTTCGTGCGCGTCATAGACAGGGGATGGGATACGCAGGACGGACGTGAAAAGGCGGCATTGTTCATTAAGATGATCGATCGTGGCGAGGCACCAAATCCCCCTCGCCGCGGGTGTTCCATCGGTAGCTTACGGCCAAAAGCAAGGAAAGAAAGTGATTGAAGGGAGTCGCATATGACATTTCGGAGTATGGCAAAGGGATTGTTCCGCGTGGTGTTCATTGCGCTTGCATGCGTACTTGCCCTAAATGTCATGGTATGGGCGTTGTATTTTGGGGTGAGGCTTGCGACTACATCTTATTCTGTGGATTGGGTGGTTTTAGACAAGGTAGACAGGGTTGCCAGTTGGAATTCGTGGTGCCCGGGCGGTTGGGAAGACTGCCGGCATTTTGTACATTTGAAAGACGGCAGGAAACTTGCGATTGTGTTTGATCGGTGGGGGTATCGTAAGCCAAGACGTGATCGTTATATGCTTGAGATAAGGGGTGGTGCAGACCTTGCGTTGCTTGATGAATCCGTGCGGGTCAATGTTTCCGGCAGAGAGGGAACTGACATGCGAATTGAATTGCATCGGGATTCTAGGTGTCCTTCCGAGTCGGGTGTGCGGTGGCTCGCCGTCTTTCCAAATGAGCTGACTCCACGAAAGGAGGGCGAGTCTCTGGAGATCAGGTTTAGTGTTCGCGCCGCAGACAGCTCATCGGAAATAAACGAGATCAAACTGGTGTTTCGCTCGTTTTCGGTTTGCCACTATTTCAATATCTTCACCGACATTACATGAGGATATGAGGAAAGTGTAGGAAAGCGACAAAATGAGTGATAAAAAGAGCAACGCCAATGGGGTGTATCCCCAAGAAGCTGTGAAATCAGACATCGTCAAGAATGAGGAGTTCATCGGCGAACACCTCGAGACGCTGCGGGAGTTCGCGGAGCGAGGCGATGTCAGCGTCATGTACCTACTGGGCTGCTACTACGATGGTGGGGTCTGCGAAGGAGGTGGCAACGATCCAGATGAAGCAGTCAAGTGGTACAAAAAGGCGTCTCGTCTGGGGTTCGCTTCGGCGATGAACAATCTTGGCGCAATGTACCTGCGCGGACACGACGTCCGAAAGAGCGCGGCCAAGGCTTCGAAATGGTTCAGAAAGGCCGCCGAGCTCGGGAATGTCGTCGCGCAGAAGAACCTTGCCGAGATGTATAGATGCGGAGACGGCGTCAGAGTCGACTCGGCCGAGGCAGCGAAGTGGTACAGAAAGGCGGCCGAGCAGGGCTATGCCGGAGCCCAGTACGACCTTGGCGAGCTTTATGCCAGCGGCAATGGAGTCGCAAAAGACTTGCATGCGGCGGAAATGTGGTATCGCAAGGCCGCCGAGCAGGGATACGCAGACGCGCAGTACAAGCTCGCCTATATGTATGATTTCGGGCTTGGCGTGAGGGCCAGCGTAGCTGAGGCTACGAAATGGCTGAGGCGAGCTGCGGAGCAGGGACATGCCGAAGCGAGGAGGACGCTTGCTTCAAGCATGTGAGGACGGTCTCCGCAAAACAGGTGAACAGACGAGGTGGTGGCGCTGGGAATGTTGTTTGGCCACAAAGAACAGTAGAAGACAGGAGAATGGCGAGTAAACCTTCTGTTACTCCTGTCCTTTGTGGCTGAACAACCGAGTCGCGAAGGGGGCGCGGCAGATTTGCCGCGCTCCTCGGGATGGGAAATTGTGATATAATGCTATCGATGAGAAAACTCTGTGAGAATCTGCCGATAGTGGCGTGCTGGCTTTTGGGGGCGGTGTTGCTGTGTCCGATCGCCGGATGCCATGACGATTGCAATGATGTCCTGGTGGCAATGGAACGTGGCGGCGGTGCCTGCGCGTTTGTATCCAATTGCACCCATGTCGTGGCAAACGGCAAGCGGCTAGACCCGGGAGACGACGTCAGGTTCTTGATTGATGTAGGCGATGCGTCCGAGCTTGAAAAGTTTTGCGGAATGCGTCCGCAGTTCGTCGTGTGTGAGAGCGATTTGGGATTGCTGACCTTGCAGTTGAAAGGTGGGTTTTGTCACAAAGGACTTGTTGTAAGCATTTCGGGAGAGATGCTCACGGAAGCCCGTGCACAGCAAGCATCTCAGGCATCCGAAACATGGCGTTGGAAGCGAGTGGACGATTTCATTTATTGGTATGAAGAGTAATTGCTGTCGCGGTGAAAGCAAAAGCGGACAACTGTAGTTAGCAAAAGCGGAATGGGAAGAGAAGGCCTGTTAAGCGGGCTTCAGCGAGTGGTTGTGCCTGAAAACATTGGGTGGTGTTGAGGATGAGGAAGAATCACACGCCCCC
>JAFQYM010000003.1 GCA_017406465.1 Kiritimatiellia bacterium
GCGACCGATGTGCGGGAGTCTTGCCCGACAAAGGGATGGGCCGCAACGCAAGTGAACTTCCTACGTAAAGCCTCGTTAAATGTTTTCGCGTGGTCAGCGTCTCTGTGGACGTGAAGCCAACATCGCCTTGCTGACTCGATTTAGGTGTGAGAGGGCGCATGCGCCGAAGGGCGAAGCCCGGAGGGGAGGTCGCCGGAGGCGACGGCAAAGCCGACCGCAAGGGCCCGCGCGGGGCAAAGGGGGCGGCACTTCCCGTGGCTCCTGTTGGTTCCTGTTGGCTCCGCCCACCGCGCCATGACGAAGGATGGCAAGCGGCGAATCGAAAGGGTCGCGCCGCTATGACAAGGAAAACCTACTGTGGCAATCTACTGTGGCAATCAAGTCTGACCCTGTTGGTTCTCCTGTTGGTTCTGTTGGTTCCCGAGGGTCGGACGCTCCCGCAAGTCCCGGACATCGGGCCGCAGCGCGGCGAATTCTTTTTTCGCAAGCTCCAGCTGGGAGAGGAAGGCGGGCAGCGTATGCAGCCGAGAATAGGCAATTGCGGCGGCAATGCGTGTCATGTCGACGTCGCTCTGCCAATGGGCGCCGGCGATCACCCGGCTCTCGCCGTATTGCATCGCCCTGACTATGATCTCGTCGGCTTTCGCCGTGTTGATTTCCGCGAGGATCAGCGCGGCGACCATGCTTCTCATCGTGTGCCCGGAGGGATAGCTGCCCTCGTCGCGCCAGACGCCGTCCTCCTTGGGGCAGAGCGGCTCCTCGTTGAAGTACGCGAAGGGGCGGCGCCTGTGGTAGAACGCCTTTGGCGCGACGCGCATCTGGTCCGTGGTCGAGAGGCTGTCTTCGAGGAGCTTCCAGGTGCTTGGCGTGTTCGTGGGAGATATCTCCGTTCCAAAGGGCTTGGAGAACGCATCGGCCACGGTCGCGTACGACCATACGGAGTCGTGTCTCGCAAGCGCGGCGCGTTCGGGGTCCTTGCGCTGCTCCTTGCCCCATTCGTAGCGCGCGACGTCGCGCGCGAAGTCCGCGCTGCCTGGCTCCGGCGGCGCGGGAAGGCATTTTATGAGGTCGGGCAGAGCCTCGACCCCGCAGTACGGCGCGGCGAAAGCGGACATCGCCGCAATCGACACTGCAACCAAAGACAACATCGTACGTTTCATCATAAGATCCTTTACGGCAATCGTTGTTTTCGTTAATCTTTGCATATCTACAACAAATATAGTCATGGCGGAAGAGACGTCCGACTTTCATTCGCTGCGGCCATGCTGTTCGCGCCATTCAGTCGGGGATAGGCCTGTTTCCTGGTGAAAGAACTTCCAGAGGGCGTTCGATGCCTTGAAGCCGCAGAAGTTGGCGATGGCGGAAACGTCCAAAGACGAATTCTTCAGCAGTTCCTTGGCCTTGTCGAGCCGCACGGCTTGTATCTCGTCGAGCATGGAGCGACCGGCAATCTGGCGGAAGCGTATCTCCGCCATGCGCCGCGAGCACTTGAAGGCGGCGACGACTTCGGAGGACGAGATGCCCTCGCATGCGCGTCGCCTGATCAGCTCCATCGCCGCAGTCGCCTCTGGATCGTAGCGGCGGCAGATACGTGTCGAGGCGCGCCGCACGATGCTTGCCGGGCCGAACGTAAGGCGGGTTTCCTGGCGATGCTCCCCCTGCGCAATCTCGCCGAGCGTCCGGGCGGCGAGTTCGCCAGCCATCAGGAAGTCGGGCTGGACGCTTGTGAGCGTCGGCACTGTGTGTTCGCAGATCGGCGCGAAGTTGTCCACGCCGCATACTGCGATTTCGCGCGGAACGTCGAATCCCGTCTGGGCGGCGGCAATCAGCACTTCCGCCGCGACTGCATCGTTGGCGGCGAAGATTCCGCATGGCTTGGGAAGGTGACCGATCCAGCGGCGCAAGGACTTCTGCCATCTGACGCTTTGCAGAGTGCCGTGCCTGCCGCCGTCAAATGTCTCGCATGTGAGTCCGTTCAAGGCAAGGGCGTCCCTGAACCCGCGCTCGCGGTCGTCGCTCCAGAACCGTGGCTGCGGATAGGGAACGAACGCGAAATTCGGGTGCCCGGCGACAAGCAGTTCCTTCGCGGCGAGCTGCCCTGTGGCGACGGAGTCATGGCTCACGCAAGAAGTGTCCGCCGGCATTGTGCGGGGATTGCGGTCGAGATAGACGGTTGGCAATCCGGCAAAAAGGTCTGGCGGAATCTCTTGGTAGCCTCCGCCGCATTCAATGATGACACCGAGCGGATGCCAGAACTCTACAAGCCCCGCAAGTGCCTTGGGCGATGGAATCCCGTCCATTGCCTGCACATGCCAGTCGGCAACGGCGGCATGACGACGGACGCCCGCAATCTTGTCCGGGGCGCTCGTTTTTGACGGAGACTGGAAGTAGAGTATCGTGTCCATGCTGCGCTATGAGTGGGAATTATATCACAATTGGTGTTTTCGTTGCAATGACAAATTTCGCAAATGGAGATTTTTCAGATTCGCAGATTTCCAAATTGTCTGCAAATCCGCATGTTAAACCAAATGTCGCTTGGTTTTTGTGGAGATTGCCGTAAAAGTCGCTACGATTCCGTGACGAATCCGAAAAAAGTCGCTCCGATTTTGTGATTGGTGCTTGATTTTCCGCCTTATAATGTGCTATAATTCTCAACCAGTTGATGGCAAGGAGTAGAATATGGCCTATCTTGAAAGAAAAATCGACAAGTTTCTTGCGGACTGGAAAAGCCGTCCAGACCGAAAGCCGCTCATCGTAAAGGGGGCGCGGCAGATCGGCAAGACGGAATCAATCAAGCGTTTTGCCGAATCGGCTTACGGTAGTGTCGTTTACATAAACTTTCTTGAAAAGCCGATATTCGGCAAGATCGTTTCAGACGGATATTCGCCGGATGACATAATCCGCAACATCACGCAGATAGACGGTTCTTTGCGCTTTGTGCCGCATGAGACGGTCATCGTGTTCGACGAAATACAGGAGTACCCCGACATCGCCACGTGCTTCAAGTTCTTCTGCATTGACGGACGCTATGATGTCATTGCGTCCGGCTCTCTGCTCGGCATCCACTACCGAAAGATACACAGCGTAAGCGTAGGCTATCAAGAGACTTTCGAGATGACGTCCCTTGATTTCGAGGAGTTTTTGCGGGTGGACGGCAAGGGTGCGGAATTCGTCGATCTGCTTAAGTCGCACATGGTGGAGGGACGGGCGTTGCCAGAGGTGACGATGGATGTTGCCGGACGCGTCTTCATGGACTATGCGACCGTCGGGGGTATGCCCGCCGTCGTCGAACGCTTTGCCGGAACGCACAACTTCTCCGGCATAACGTCCATGCAGAGGGAGATTGTCGCGGCGTATCGCGGCGACTGCGGAAAGTACTGCGAGGGTCTGGACGCGATGAAGATTCGCGCGGTGTTCGACAGCGTTCCGGGGCAACTTGCCAAGGACTACAAGAAGTTCCAGTATTCAAAAGTATCGAAGAACGCGCGCGCCCGCGAGTATGAGGGGTGCGTGGAGTGGCTTGTCGAAGCGGGGATTCTGAACAAATGCTGCAACATGGCGTTCCCGGAACTGCCCGTGAGGGGCAACACGCGGAGCGACGCGTTCAAGCTGTACATGGCCGACACGGGGCTGCTCCTGTCGATGCTTGACGATGAAGCCGCGCTTGACTTCAAGCTGAACCGCAATTTCAACACGTACAAGGGAGCTGTTGCCGAGAATGCGGTCGCGGAAGCGTTGCGCAAGGCCAGGAAAGACCTCGTCTATTTCAAGAGAGATGATTCCACATTGGAGGAGGACTTCTTCTTGAGGACTGTAGATTCGCTTGTCCCAGTGGAAGTCAAGGCCAGAAGCGGCACGTCCAAGTCGCTTAAGACGCTCATATCGTCCGACCACTATCCCGACATTCGTTTCGGTGTCAAGCTCCACGCTGGGAATATCGGCTTTTCGGATGGGATATGGACGTTCCCTCTGTTCTGCGCGTTTCTTCTGCCGGACGTACTTTCGCAGCTTCCCCGCCAATAGCACAATTTCGCAAATGGAGATAAGGTTTTCGCGTGAATGGAGATGCGCGGGCGTTGTGAATACGAAGTCGAAAGTCTGCTGTGGCAATCAAGTCTGACCCTGTTGGTTCCTGACCCTGTTGGTTCCCGAAGAAATACCCTCTTCCCGAATCGGAAGTCCTCAAGACCCATTGACGATCTCAATGGCATGGGACGATATTCCCATTGCGTCTGCTATCGCATGCCAGAATTGCGCCACTTCTTCGGTGAGAGGCCGGTCGCGTTGCGGAAGACGTTGACGAGGTAGGCGGGATTGCAGTAGCCGGTTCTGCTGGCGATTTCGGCGACGGTGAGCGACGCGGGGAGGATGATCTTGATGAAGGCGTCGAGCCCCGGCATGCCGGCGTGGTCCGCGCCGATGTTGACGTCGGCGATGTGCTCCTTGTTCATGAGCGTCGAGAGCGACGAGCGGATCGTGGCAATGGCGGCGTTGTGCTGCACCGGGTCGCCGAACGCGGCGCCGTTGCGCTTGACGAGCTCACGCGCGATGTTCTTGCAGTTGATCTCCATTTCGCGGCGCAGCTTCGCCTCGTCGGCATGCTGCTTGATCTCGCCGAGGAACGCGAGGAACTCCTTGTCCGTCTTGAGCATCTGCTGGTTCCTGGGGATTTCGTCTCCGCCGCCCTGGGCCCTTTGCGCCTCGCGGAGTTCCTGAAGCTTTTCGGCTGGCTTCATCGACAGGTATTCGTGCAGGCGGCTGAGGGGGAGTCCGTACTTGTCGCCCTGCAGGTACTCCTTCCAGAACACTTGCACGTCGAGGGTGTCGTGTCCGGACGTTGCCAAGAGCTTCTGGATAAGGTTCTTGACGATGTCGTGGCGTCCCGTCGCGGTGTTGTACTCCTTGTCGAACGCATCGAAGGCGCTCTTGACCTCGAGGCGGCTCAGGGCCTTGTCAAGGTCGATCCTTTCCCCGTTCCCGTTCTTGGTGCGCAGCACGATGTCCAGAAGCTTTCCCTTCTTGTCGGCGTCGAGGTACTCGAGGTAGGGGTTCAGCGACCTCTCCAGTGCCTGGCGGATCGCCCTGTTGTGCGAGCTCGACACGTTGGTGCGCCAGGAAAGCGGCATGTCGATGACGTTGTTGAACTTCTCGATCGCGAGGCCGCCGTTTCCGCCCTTTGTGGTGAAGCGCACATATCCCTTGTTCGTGGTGTTCACGTAGTTCACCGTCGAGCGGAACTCATCAAGCGAATGCGTCCTGTTCTGCGCGTCCATGGTCAACCGCTGGTTGGCGATTTTATCCGATAGAAGTGACATGGTCGTTTTCCTTTCTTTGGTTGCCGACGTAGTTTTACCGTTTTGGTTTTCGCTTTGTCTACACCTGAATGCCGAAAAGGTTACAGCCGTTTTTTAAGGATGCTCACATTATACCAAAATCCATAAACCGCAGGAAGATGCCAAAAAATTGGGAACCTCCAAGTAGTTTTGACATAGACGGATATGAGGAAAAAATGATATAATACAAGCGATTCAAGAAAGATTAAGGAGAAACCTATCGTAGAAAGTGCACGATGACAAGGACTAGACTTGAGCACTTCCTGAAATCCGTCGGATATCCCGACCGGGTTCAGGAGGGTTCGTCTTCGTTTACGATGCGCGTGGACGGGATGGAGATCGTCGCCAAGGAGGCGAACGGTCGCATAGTCCTTTCGTATACGCTTTCCGGCGATTCGGCAATTGTCCCGACGCTTTGCTCGTATGCTGCCGGAAGGATTCTGAGGGAAGATGCCGTGCTGGCATGCGACAAGTCTTCGGCCTTCCTCTGGCAGGACGCGCCTGCAAGTTCCAGCGATAGGGAGATGGTTCGGCTTTTCGAGACCTTTGTTGATTCATGCGACTGGTGGCGGGAGAGGGTCGATGCGCTTAAAGGCGGAGCGACCGCCTCGAGCGCCCCTGACGATGCCATGGTGATAAGACCGTGAGGAGATTAACGAGATGGATTTGGCCAAACGAATTTTGATGGTTTTCCTATGCTGCGTTGCGGCTTTCGTCGTGGCGGCGGACGAACCGGCTGTTTCGGCAGAGAAGCCAGTCGCGCCTTCAATCCCCTGGAAGCTTCCTTCCTACACGCTTGTCGCGCGCGACATGGATCTTCGTGTCGCCCTTGAGACCTTTGCTGTCGCCGAGGGTCTTTCTGTCGTGATGTCTCAGTCAGTCGTCGGTCGGTTTTCGGGCGATTTCAAGGATGTACCGCCCGGCGATTTCCTCGACAGAATCGCCACCACCCACAACCTGATGTGGTACTACGACGGCGCCGCACTATATATCTGCGGGGCAGGAGAGATAGCGACGATGCTCGTCGACCTGAAGTACATGAAAGCCGGCGAGGTGCGCTCGATGCTTGCGGAGCTTGGCGTCGAGGATAGGCGGTTCCCGCTCAAGACAACCTCCAACGACGAGCTTGTCATGGTCTCTGGTCCGCCGCGCTACGTGTCGCTCGTCGCCGAGATGATAGCGAGAGCCGACAGTCTCCGCGAGAAGCGCACGTTCAACGAGATCGAGGCACGCATCTTCCCTCTTGTCCACACTTGGGCGGACGACATCTCCTTCAGGGCGAGCAGCCCAGAGTCTACGCTGCAGTTGCGTGGCGTGGCGCGGATTCTCCAGGATATAATGACGACATCCTCCGGCGTCAACGCCCGCGATACTTCCCTTACCAACGAGATTTCGCAGTTCGAGGCGTCGCAGATGGCGTCGTATAATCCGATAATTCGCCCTGAAAACCGCTTGAACGCCGTAATAGTGCGCGATGTCGTCTCGAGGATGCCGATGTACGAAAACCTCATAAAGCAGCTTGACGTTCCGCAGCGGCTTGTCGAGATCGACGTCACTACGGTTGAGCTTTCGCGCAAGGACGCGCTCGACTGGCAGCTGTCGCTTTCTGCGTCGGGCAACCACGGCCACTCCGACATGGGCGCCGGGCAGAATGCGGCAAACCTCTTCTCGCCTGCCGCAATCGCCGGGAAGGGGCTTGCTGGCGCCCTTACGCATGTCCATTCGGCTTATTCCCTCGCCGTCTCGCTCACCGCGCTTCGCGAGAAGGGCAAGGCGCGTTCCATTTCCCGCACTTCGCTTCTTACCGTCAACAACCTCGCAGCGGAGATGTCTGACACACAGAGCTACCACGCCAAGGTCGTCGGCACAGAGGTCGCGACCCTCGAGTCCGTCTCGGCGGGCACCCGACTTCAGGTCAAGCCGCGCATACTGCCTTCGCCTTCGACGAACATCCCTAACCAGGTCTGGCTTTCGCTTGAGCTTGGCGACGGCGGTTTCGAGTCGATAACTGTCGACGCGATGCCGATGACGCGTTCGTCGACGCTCCAGACGCAGACTGCCGTCTTCGAGGACGAGTCGATTGTCCTTGCCGGTTATTTGCGCGACATCGAGGAGTCCGCCGGGTGGGGAATTCCGTATCTCCGCGACATTCCGTGGATCGGCTGGATTTTTGGCGGCGCTTCCACGCGCAAGGAGACCGTGCAGCGGCTTTTCATACTCACGCCACACGTGATCGACATCGACGTCGAGATGCTCGCGCGCCAGCAGGCGGCGCGCCAGAGAGACGTCACTCTGGCCGAGGAGCTCGAGGACAACGCGGAAGTGATCGACGAATACCGCAAGAGGCGTGATCTTGAGCGCGAGCATTCCACCGAACGTCGCCATGAAAAATGGGAGGATGCCTATGAGCGTCGCAGCGCCGAGCTTGACCACGCGAAGAACGTGAGGCAGATCGAGCGTGAGAGCGCTTCGCGTGTCCTTGAAGCGGATATCAAGCGCTGGAAAGAGGAAGAGGAAGCGTTGAGGGCCGCTGCGGCCGTGTTCGAGGAGGCGGCTGACAAGTCTGAGAACTAAGATGGAGACGGTAAAGATAGACGGTGGCTTCGCAGAAGTCGGGGCGGGTTCGTGGCTGATGGGCCGCGGCCAGCCGACGGCTTTCTTCGGCTCCGCCGTCCGTCGCCGCCGCAAGGGCTTCTTCCTTCGCGACCGCTCGCGTCTTGACCTTGTCGAGACGACTGCTTCCGCCAAGTGCGCCGATGCACGCCGTCCGTTCCTCACTCACATTCCCTGTGCCGCGCCTGTGTCCGCCGCCTCGGGCAAGGTGCTCGTCGCGCCTGCGTCCGCTTGGACTGGTGCGCAGACCGTGAAGGTGATTCCGATGTCATCAAAGGGCTCGCTTTGCGTCTCTCAGTTTGGCGAGGAATGGGTAGTCATGGCGACCGCCAGCCGCACCTCCCGCATACAGGTGCCCGACGGCGACACGGTTTCCGCTCGCCCCGAGGCGGTTGTCGCGTGGACCGGCAACAAGCCGACCGGCTTCTGCCCGAAGCTCGGGCTTCTTGACGTGCTGCTGCCGCGCGGTCCGAAAGACCTGCTGCTTCATTTCCATGGCCCTTGCCTCGTGTGGATCGAAGGGGCGATGCCCCAACTTTCACCTTTCCAACTTTCACCTTTCAACTCTACAAGCCGGAGGGCCTATGGCGTTTGATGCCGCACAGATTCTCCGGCAGACCTATGCTTCTGGCGCAGAGCGCATCGACGTCTCTTCGCTTATGAGGCAGACCGAGCCCCAGGCGGTTGCGCGCGGCGAGCTCATGGGCACGGCCGTCGTCCTCCAGGAAGATCCGATGGCCGAGCTGATGGACTCGATGGAGGAGCTTTCGTTCCAGTTCGAGGAGAAGACGGCAAAGCGCGTCGCGGAGCGTCGGCTCGGCGAGATGCAGGGGCCGAGATCGGCGCTCGTCAAGGCGATAGAGACCTGGATGTCTATGATGCCAGACATGCCGGGCCGCGACTTCATCACGCGTCTCGCGCGAGGCCTTAGGTCTGCTGCCGGGGCGGGGAACCTTCCCGACGCACGTGAACTTCTGAAGGAGCTTGCGCGCGGCTCGACCGACCCGTCCCACCAGTTCGCGATGCTCGACATTCTCGAGCAGGCGTTTGGCGTCGGCGAGGAGGAGCTGCAGGCGCTCGTCAGGCAGGCAAAGGCGGCGCTCGTCCAGGAGAAGGGCCCCGAAATAAGGGCCGGCATCAATCTCGCCGAGGAGATCAACGCGCGCGCCACGACGCCCGAGCAGATGCAGGAGCTGCGCGACATGTACCGCAGCGAGGTCGTCGGCTTCACGAGCCCGCAGGACTGCTTCCGTTCGCTTCTCGCAAGCCGCGGCCCCGGGCGTCTCGCCGACGCCATTTCGTTCCTCATCGCCGGCTGCGGCAAGGATCTTGCGTCTTCGTCGCCTTCGCTTGAAGCTGCGTCGCTTGGTCGCATCCTCACCGACCTCGGCTGCGTGCATAGCCTGCAGTCTGTCTTGGAAGACTTGAGCGCGCTTGCGGCCCGCATGGGCAAGGAGTTTGGCGAAAAGTGCCTGATGAACGGCGAGCAGATGACCGGCCGCGTAATGGACTTGACGGAGCAGGCGTTTGTCGCCGCGAGCGCGATTGCCGCGTTCGAAGGGGATTGCGGGCTTGCCAAGCTCCTTGCGAGGATGGACTTCGCTCGCGAGCTTACGCGGCTTTTCAGGCGGCTTTCCCCGCGGCTTTTCACGAAGGAAGGCGACAGGCAGCGGCTCGTGGACGCCGCGCAGGAACATCTCGACGGGCTTATCGCGCTCGAGAACGAAGAAGAGGAGGCCTCCGCATGACGGCGCCATCATGGGTAGACTCCGTAGTCGGGGAGTTCGGCCAGTCGGCCGGGCTCGGGCGCATATCGCTCGGCGACAAGGGCGTTGCCGCGCTTTCGTTCCAGAACGGGCTTGTCCTCCACCTTGAGCATGCCTTCGACTCGCTTTTCGTCACCATGACCGTTCCGACGCGGCTTGACGCAGCTTCCGCCGCGCGGCTTCTTGGCTATGCGCATCCCGACGCGCACTTCGCCTTCCGCCTGCGGACGGGCTATATCGCAAAATCAGGACGCGCCGTCTTCGCGGTCAAGATCGCAGACCGCGACGTGACGCTCCCTGCAGTAAACGCGGCGTTCGCCTTCCTGTGGCGACTCGCAATGGAGTTTGGAGGTGTCTCATGAGCCTAAGCGTATCAAGGACGACGGAACCACTCCGGTTCGACACGGGGATCGGCCAGGCCGGTTACGCCGAGATACTCGATTCGCCGGTCGCCGGCCAGCCGCAGAAGTCGCTTCTTCCCGGTTCCACGACGGTTACGCAGGCGATCGACGAGCTCTTCCCGACGGACAGGTCGGTCGGCGGCGAGGTGATGCGCGCTCTTGTGGCGGGGAACTCGGCTGTCATGAGGACGCCAAGCGGGTTCTCGCAGGCGGCCCATTCGGCGTTGCGCGCGCTCAAGGAGCGCGAGAGCGCGGCGGCAGACGACGCGGCCGCGGAGATAGAGATGCTGCTTGCGGACACCGACCTCCTCGACAGGTACAGGATGGCTCTTCTTGAAACGTAAGTCGAAAGTCGTAAAAGTCAGACGAACAAAATGCTGAAAAACTTTACAAACTTCTCGAATGTGTTCTCCAGGTTCGGCGACCTGGTGCTGGCCGTTCTTGTCGTCTGCATCATCGGGCTTTTGATCATCCCGCTGCCGACGGCGATGGTGGACTTGCTGATTTCCATCAACCTGATGATCTCGACGGTGATGCTGATGCTCTCGCTGTATCTGCCGCGTGCGCTCGCGTTCTCCACGTTCCCGTCGATGCTGCTCTTCACGACGCTGTACCGCCTCGCCCTGAACGTGACTACGACTAGGCTCATCCTCCTCAAGGCGGACGCGGGCGAGATCATCTACACGTTCGGCAACTTCGTCGTGGGCGGCAACTTCATCGTGGGCGCCGTCATCTTCCTCATCATCACGATAGTCCAGTTCGTCGTCATCGCGAAGGGCGCGGAGCGTGTCTCCGAAGTCGCCGCCCGTTTCACCCTCGACGCGATGCCTGGCAAGCAGATGTCTATCGACGCCGACATGCGTGCCGGCGCGATCGACCAGGAGACCGCCAAGCAGCGCCGCAACGAGCTTGCAAAGGAAAGCCAGCTGTACGGCGCGATGGACGGCGCCATGAAGTTCGTGAAGGGCGACGCGATCGCGGGACTCATCATGACCTCGATCAACATCGTCGGCGGCATCTGCGTGGGCGTTTTCATGAACGGCAAGGAGATTGGCTGGGCGATCACGAAGTACGGCATCCTCACGATCGGCGACGGCCTCGTGTCGCAGATTCCGGCGCTGCTCGTCTCGATCACGTCAGGCGTCATCGTGACCCGCGTCGGCGACGTAGACAACAAGCCGCTCGGCCAGGACATCATCGACCAGTTCTTCGCCCAGCCCAAGTCAATCATGCTCGGTGCGGTGATGCTTGTTGCTATCGGTTTGATCCCCGGCTTCCCGAAGATTCAGATCTTCGGCCTCGCGGCGTTTGTCGCGCTTGTCGGCTGGAGCCTCTACGCGAAGGCCAAGATTGCCGCCGCGCGCGCGGCGAAGGCAGAAGACCCGCTTGCGGCAGCTGCCCCTTCCGAGGGGGCGGCGCCTCGCCCCAAGAAGAAGGACGGCGACGACTTCTCGATGGTGACGCCCCTCACCGTCGACATAGACGCAGATATCCGCGGGGCGCTTTCCTACGAGGCTCTGAACGACCAGATCATGTCCGTCAGGCGTGCCCTCTACCACGACCTCGGCGTTCCGTTCCCGGGCATAAACCTGTCGCTCAATCCCTCGATGCACGACGGCCGCTACAGGATCTTCGTGAACGAAGTGCCGGTTTCGGAGGGCACTCTCAAGAAGGGCTTTATCTTCGCGCTCGAAGAGCCCGAGAACCTGTCTGCGGCCGGCGTCAGCTTCGAGGGCGGCAAGCAGTTCCTCCAGGGCTACGAGACATGCTGGGTCAAGGAGGGCGACAAGCCAAAGCTCGACGAGGCTGGCGTGAGGTCGCTCGACCTCGGCGGCGTCCTCTCGTTCCACCTCTCCGGCGTCCTCAGGCGCTATGCGCACGAGTTCCTCTCGCTCCAGGAGACGCGCATCCTCTTCGACCACATGGAGAAGGAGGCACCGGAACTGGTGAAGGAAGTGCAGCGCGTCCTCCCGCTCCAGAAGATCACCGACGTCCTCCAGCGCCTCGTGCAGGAGGGAATCTGCATCCGCGACCTGAAGCGCATAACGCAGACACTCATCGAGTGGGGGCAGAAGGAAAAGGACGCGGTGCTGCTCGTGGAATACGTGCGTTCTGCGCTCTCCAGGTACATCTCCTACAAGTTTTCAGGCGGGCAGAACATCGTCGCCGCGTACCTCCTCGACCCGGCTCTCGAAGAGAAGGTGAGGAAGTCCGTGCGCCAGACGTCCGGCGGCTCTTATCTCGCCATGGACCCTGCGACCGTCCGCGCGATTCTCGCCGTCGTCAAGCGCACCATCGGCGACCTCGCGAAGATCCCGCAGAAGCCCGTCATCATCGTATCGGTCGACATAAGGCGCTACTTCCGCAAGATGATCGAAAAGGACTACTACGAACTGCCGGTGCTTTCGTTCCAGGAACTTAGCGCCGAGATCAACATTCAGCCGCTCGGGAGGCTGAAGTTGTAGAGTGTAAAATGTAAAGTGTCAAATGTAAAGTGAGCGAATGAACTTTGTACTGAAAATAGTCGAGGGGCCGAACAGGGGCGCTGAAATCGCGCTTGTCGAAGGCGTCGCAGTGACGCTCGGTAAAGGCGACGAATGCGACATCGTTCTTGCCGATTCGACGTTGCCAGAAGAGCCGTTGAGCATCGAGGCGTCTGCCGACTCCGTGACGGTGAACGGCGAGCGCCTTGAGCAGTTTGCGGTAAAGACGCTTGGCGCTACGTCGTTCGCCGTTGGCCCAGCCGACGCTCCCTGGGGGGAGCTAAAGTGGCCGGAGAAGGGGGAAGTGTCGCGCAGAGACGCAGAGGCGCAGAGCAAGGAGGCGCAGAGCGGGGAGGATGAATCCTCGCGCAGAGACGCAGAGCCACAGAGCGCGGAAGCGGAAGGAGAAGAAAAACCCAGCGACTCCGCGCCTCCGCGCGAGGAAAAGAAACGCCATGGTTGCCTGGGCTGCCTTGTTGTTGTCGTGCTGCTTGTCCTGCTGCTTGGCGCCCTTGCGTGGCTCTTCCGCGCCACCGTACGCCCGTATGCGGAGAAGGTGCTTGCGTACGCACGGGAGACGTTGCATTTTGGCGGCGGGACTGGCGGCGTGGGCACAGGCGCCGTACTGCCCATGACGCTTTCCGAAGTTGCCTCTAACTATGGTCTTGAACTTGAGGAAAACGACGGACAGGCGAAGCTCTCCGGCAATCTCAAGACGCGCGCCGAACGTCTTCGCGCCACGGCCGAGGCCTACGAGGCGCGGCCAGGCGTCGACCTCGACCTTTCGGACGACGAGTCGTTTAAGACCGCGGCAGACGACGCGCTCTTTACGATCACCGAGGGCGCGATGAAGGTCGTTACCGCGACAAACCGCGTACTCTCGATAGCTGGAACGTCGTCGTCTCCGTTCGCGTTGAAGCGCATCCTCGAGTCGCTCAGTGTCGATCTTCCGAAGCTGCGCGACGTCGATGCGACCGGGGTTGCGTACGGCATAGTCCCCGGCAACGAGGAGATTGACAATGACGACGGCGAAATGCCGATTGGCGTCTCTCGCGCCAGGCGTCGCGCGTCAAAGCTCAATGAACCGTCGCTGCCTGTATGCGGAATCTTGACTACGCCGTATCCGTGCCTTGTGATGCGCGACGGGTCGCGCGTCCTCGAAGGCGCGGCGCTTGGCGGAAATGTCATCGTCAAGATCGAAGCAGACGCAGTGACGGTGACCAACGCAACGGGGAGGTTCACATGGAAGCCGTGAACGAGCCGACGATGCTGTTGGAAATCGAGCGTGAGCTTGCGGGGCCCGAGAAGGATTCCGCGCTCGCGAGGTACGATGCGGTTCTTGTCGCCCTTGAAAGGCGGCTTGAGGCCGCGATGAAAGAAGGCATGTCGCCGGATGAGTTCCCGAAGGTCGAGGAGCTCAGGGAGGCGAACACTCTCGCAAGAAAGATTTTGCGCTTGACCGTCCGGGTGGACGGGGAAGTGCGAAAAGCGTAGCCGAAAGGCGACGTTCAACAAACAAACAAAAAAGAAAAGGAAAACACAAATGGCAAACTTCGATGGAACACCGCTTGTCGGAGCCCTCACGAATGATCCTCTGAGTCCCGATATCAAGACCCAGCAGGCGCATTTCTACCGCGTGGACGACGGCAGCATCTCCGGCGGAAAGTTCATCCATACGGACTCTGTCTACAACGCCCTTATGAATGCGGCGTCTGCGATGGAAGCCCGTCTGAAGGAGTCGCTCGAGAACTACCAGGAGCACCCGGACATCCAGGCGAACCTCCAGCAGCTGCAGTACGACCTGCAGCAGTGGAACCTCGCGCTCACCACGATGACGAACATCAACAAGAACATGGGCGACGCGCTTAACTCGATCGCCTCCAACTTCCGTTGATTTTCGACCTCAAGAGCGAAGAGGCGAAGCTGTTGTTGAACGTCGCCCTGATGGCGACTGGGCAGAACCGTTTCAGGTCTGCCGCGAAGATACTCGCGGCGCTGGAGCGGTTCCGCCCGGAGGAGGCGTCCGTCGCCGTGGCGAACGCCATCCTCCGCATCAGCATGCTGGACTTCGGCGGGGCGGTAGACTACATAGACCGAATCGCCCTTCCGAAATTCCCCTCTTCGGCGATGCTCCAGGCGTTCAAGGGCATGGCGCTCATACGGTTGGGACGCAAGCAAGAAGCCGCGCTGCCACTGTCGGCCGCGGCAGAACAGACCGCCGATCCTGCGGCGGCACAATTGGCAAAGGACCTAATGACATGACAGAATCGATGATAGTTGAGGCGGTGCGTGCCGCTGGCAGGCCATCTGCGCTCGACCAGCAGGGCGCAGGAGTCGGCTCGGCTCAGCCGGTAGCCGATCCGTCCGCAGTGAGCCGATTCCAGGCCGCGATGGGTGCACAGGGACCCCAGGGGGTGGATCCTGTGCCGTTCGCCAACGAGGTCGCCGCTTCGTGGCGTTCGGCGCATGTGAACAACCAGGGAATCCTGCACCGCATTCGTGCGCTCTCGCAGTTGGAGCGCATGCACGGGCCGTCGTCTGCCGAGCTTGTCGAGCTGCAGTACGAGGTGATGAACCTCTCGTTCCAGCAGGAAGTAGTCGCGAAGGTCGCCGACAAGACGTCGAACGCAGTCCAGACGCTTGTTAAGAATCAGTAGTTAGGGGTCAGGAGTCAGTGCCCAGGAGTCAGTAATAGTGGTTAGGGAAAACATTACAGAAAGGATGGCAAAATGAGAATCGCCATATTGGTCGCCGCCGCGTTGCTGCTGGCTGGATGCGACAAGGAGACTACGCTTCACGCAGGGTTGGAGGAGCAGCAGGCCAACCTCGTGATGGCTGCGCTTCTTGACGCCGGAATCGCCTGCAGCAAGGAAGCCGGCGAGGAAGGCACTTGGAACGTCATGGTGTCGGAGCAGAAGTTCGCCGCGGCGGTGAACCTTCTGGAGCGGAAAGGCCTCCCGCGCCGCGCGCACATGGGCGTCGGCGAGGTCTTCAAGAAGACCGGCATGATATCGTCGCCGTCCGAGGAGCGCATACGCTTTATGGATGCGCTCGCCCAGGACCTCGCGAAGACGATTTCAATGGTCGACGGCGTAGTCGACGCGCGTGTGCATGTGGTTTTGCCCGAGAACGATCCGTTCGCGCGCAATGCGCTTCCTTCCTCGGCGGCGGTCGCGATCCGTTCGCGCTGGGATGCGGACATAACCGATATAGTGCCGTCCGTAAAGGGACTCGTAAAGAATGCAATCGAAGGTCTCGCATACGAGAAGATAATGGTGACGATATTCAAGGATACGCCGCCTGCGAAATAGCCAATAGATATTCTTGCGACATGTCAAACGACGAGAGACAGTTTCTGCTTACGACCGTATGGATGTTCATGCGGCACGGGCAGCCTGCGCGCGCACGGGCCGTGTGCGCCGCTCTTGTCGACGACAATCCGCGCGACGGAGTGGCGTCCGTCGCTCTCGCCGAGCTCATGCTCGACTCAGGCGAGGCGGCACGTGCCATCGAGACGCTTCGCGCGGCAGATGTGCCGCCTGAGCTCGCCCATGCCGCCGCGTTTCTCGAGGCGCGCGCGTTGAAGATGGCTGGGCGCGGACGCGAGGCGGAGAGCCGCTGGAGCAGGTATATCGAGTCCAGGAAGGGGGCTGCGCGGCAATGGACTGCGTGATCACGATGGAAGATGCGCGCTCTCTCGTCGGCGACGCGAAGCTCTGGCCTCGTGTCCGGGACTTTCTCTGGGACTTTGCACCCCAGGTGCACGAGTCGTGGCTGGAGCCAAACCAGCTGTCGCTTAGGGACTCTCCACGCGTCAAGCGCTACATTCTCGAGTCGCTTGGCGTCGAGCCGTGCTTCCACACGTTCCCGAAAGAGGACGGCAGCCGCATATTGCTTCTCGACGGCGCGACCCTCGAGTCGGCCGCGAAGTGGCTCGGCGCGCTTGCCTGCGCGGAATCGCTTCGCCGCGTCACTTCCGGCGAGGTCGTGCGCGGACTCAAGTCCAAGCTCCGTGGCGTATACCCCGAGGTGTTCAACTACACGGCTTATTTCAATGTAGCCGCAAAGAACGCAGAGACCGCAAAGACGCCAGAGGAAATTGTCGCAACTGGCTTTAAAATACTGTTGTCGCAACTTGCCGATTTGCCCAAGTCCCTTGTAGCGCGTCTCAAGTTCAAGTTACCAAAATCTCTTTGCGAACTTTGCGTTCTCTGCGGCAAAGAGGAATGCGCGATTTCAAGGTCCGCCGTTTTAAAACTTTTCAAGCTTAAATTCCCGGAGGCGTACAAGCTATGCTGCTGATAAACAAGGGAGACTTCGTCCTGCAGTCCGACCGCCGCGTCGTAAAGGCCGCGGACGTTGCGACCGTCCGCTCGGCTGCCGAGATAGTCGCCGCGGCGGAGACACAGGCCGCGCAGATCCGTGAAGACGCGAAAGCTGCCTACGAAGAAGAGCGTAAGAAGGGCTACGACAAGGGCATTGCAGACGGCAAGACCGAGATTGCGATGCAGAAGCTCGATCTCGTGGACTCGTCCGTTGCGTTCATGGAGAACGTCGAGGAGAAGATGTCCGAGATCGTTATGAAGGCCCTGAAATCGTGCGTCGCAGAGATCGGCGACCGCGAGATGGTCATTCAGATCGTCCGCAAGACGATGGCCGCGGTAATACGCACCCAGCGACAGGTCACCCTCAAGGTCGCGCCCGAGCTCGTGGAGACTGTCCGCGCGCGCGTTTCAGAGCTTACCGCTACGTTCCCCACGATTGAGACGTTCGACGTCGTGGAGGATCCGCGCCTCAAGGGCTCGGCATGCATTCTCGAAACCGAGGCAGGCGTCGCCGACGCTTCGGTGGAGAGCCAGCTTGCCGCAATCGAGCGGTCGCTCAAGAAGCACATCGCCAAGGAGCATTGATGTCAACGCCGTTCGACTATATCCCGGAGGTGCTAAACCGAGCCGTCGAGGACGCGCAGCCCATCGACGTCAAAGGCAAGGTCATCCAGGTGGTCGGCACCATAATCAAGGCGTCCGTCCCGGGCGTCAAGATCGGCGAAGTGTGTCTTCTGCGCAATCCGTGGGAGGATGTCGAGGTCCAGGCCGAGGTCGTAGGGTTCACGCGCGACGCAGTCCTCCTGACCGCGCTTGGCACGATGATAGGCATTTCCGCAGAAACCGAAGTGATACCAACTCGGCACGTGCAGATGGTTCCGGTGGGGGAGCATCTCCTTGGTCGGGTTCTCGACGGGCTTGGTCGCCCAATGGACTCGGACACGAAGGGGATTCTTCGTCCCGACGGATACTATCCAGTGTATGCAGAGCCGCCGTCCCCGCTTGAGCGCAGGATAATTTCCAAACCCATTTCGCTTGGCATTCGCGCAATCGACGGGCTTCTCACCTGCGGCGAGGGGCAGCGTATGGGGATTTTCGCCGCGGCTGGCGGCGGCAAGTCGACTCTGCTCGCGTCGATCATCCGCAACACGGAGGCGGACGTCACGGTCCTTGCCCTTATCGGCGAGCGCGGGCGCGAGGTCAGGGAATTCATCGAGAAGGACCTTGGCCCCGAGGGGCAGAAGAGGGCGGTGCTCGTCATATCGACGTCCGACCGTCCTGCGATGGAGCGCCTCAAGGCGGCGTACGTCGCGACCTCGATTGCGGAGAGCTTCCGCGACAAGGGAAAGAGGGTTCTTCTTCTCATGGACTCTGTGACGCGCTTTGGGCGAGCGCAGCGCGAAATAGGCCTTGCCGCAGGAGAGCCGCCGACGAGACGCGGTTTCCCGCCGAGCGTCTTTTCCGAGCTTCCAAAGCTCATGGAGCGCGCGGGCAATTCCTCAAAGGGTTCCATAACGGCGCTTTACACCGTTCTTGTCGAAGGCGATGACATGACCGAGCCGATAGCCGACGAGACGCGCTCCATTCTCGACGGGCACATCATCCTTTCGCGCAAGCTCGCGCAGCAGAACCACTATCCCGCGATCGATATACTGGCGTCGATATCGCGCTGCCAGTCCGCCATCATCCCGAAGGACCACAAGGCCGCGGCTTCGAAGCTCCGCTCTCTGCTCGCAAAGTACGCCGAGGTTGAGCTCCTGTTGAAGATCGGCGAATACAAGAAGGGAACGGACCCCGAGACCGACGAGGCGGTTGCGAAGAACGGCGCCGTCAACGCGTTCTTGAAACAAGGACTCGACGAAAAGCCCGCCTATAACGACACAATTGAAAAACTAAAGGAAGCCGTATCTTAATTTATGTCCTACTTCCTCCAGCCACTGCTGCGCATACGCGCAATGCGAGAAGACCGAGCCGCGGGCGAACTGACCGTTGCCCGTCGGGCCGTCGCAGAGGCGGAGCGCAAGCTTGAAGAGAGGAAGAGCGAGCTTGCAGAATACGAGAGAACGAAAGAGGAGCGGCGTGAGCGCATATACGATGCGATAATCGGGCGGCCCGTTAGCCGTGATCGCATAGACATTGCGAACGAAGGCGTGGCGAGAATCGACGAGGAGGGTGTTCTCAAGGCCGACAACGTCACGCGCGCTGAAGGGGAGCTTAAGGACCGCGAGGCGGCGGCCGAGACCGCAAGAGTGAATTTTGCGGTCGCAATGAAGAACAGGATGAAGATCGAGGAGCACAGGTCCATCTGGAAGGCGGAGGAAGCCGCCGAGCAGGAACGTCGTGCCGAGGGGGAGCTTGAGGACTTCATCGTAAGGAAACCGGAGATATGACGGTGGGTGCAATACAATTTGACGCGATGTTTTCGGGCGCAGACGCTCTTTGTGTCGCAGACACAAGTGGGCTTGCGCCGTTGTCGTTCAATCCGCCGTCGCCGGAATCGCTCGGACGTTTCTTTGCGTCGATGTCTGACGACAAACCGAGGGTGGGTTCGATTCGCCTTGCGATGGAGAGCATTGCGCAAAACATGTCATCGCCAGGGTCGGTTGTGGTTCAGGCGCCAGCCACGCGCCCCACGACAATCGCCGAGGCACCCGCCGTTAGGGTAATTGTTGCCAAAAAGCCAGTTGTTGAATCGCCATTTGCCGCGCCAGTCGCGCCAGCGACACCCACTGCGCCTGTTGCGCAAGTTGTTGAGCCACTTGTTGTCGAAAAGCCACTTGTCGCTGCGCCCGATGCGCGTCCTGAGACGATCGCTTCTTGCCGTAGTACTCCTGTTGTTGAAAAACCCGTAGTCAAGGCACCAGTCGCCGAGACGATTGTCGTAGAAAAGCCCGTTGCCGAAGCGCCCGTCGCGCCAGCCGCGTCTGTTGCGCCAGTCGTCCACGTGCCGGCAACGCCAACCACGCCCGTTGCGCCCTTTGTCGAGACGCTTGTCGTTGAAAAGCCAGTGGTCGAATCGCCTGTCGCGCCAGCCGCGTCTGTTGCGCCAGTCGTCCACGTGCCGGCAACGCCAACCACGCCCGTTGCGCCCTTTGTCGAGACGCTTGTCGTTGAAAAGCCAGTGGTCGAATCGCCTGTCGCGCCAGCAACGCCAGCTGCACCCGTTGCGCCAGCAACGCCAACTGCGCCAGTCGCGCAAGTTGTCGAGACTGGTGTCGTTGAAAAGCCCATTGTTGAAGCGCCCGCTGCGCCGGCAACGCCAGCTGCGCCCGTCGTCGAGACCCTTGTAGTTGAAAAGCCAGTTGTCGAAGCGCCCGTTGCGCCAGCCGCGCCGGCAACGCCAATTGCGCCAGTTGCGCAAGTCGTCGAGACTGTTGTCGGTGAAAAGCCAGTCGTCGAAGCGCCAATTGCACCCGCCGCGCCGGCAACGCCAACTGCGCCCGTCGTCGAGACCCTTGTAGTTGAAAAGCCAGTTGTCGAAGCGCCCGTTGCGCCAGCCGCGCCGGCAACGCCAATTGCGCCAGTTGCGCAAGTCGTCGAGACTGTTGTAGTTGAAAAGCCAGTTGTCGAAGCTCCCGTTGCGCCTGTTGCGCCAGCGACGCCGACTGCGCCCGCTGCGCAAGTCGTCGAGACCCTTGTCGTTGAAAAGCCAGTTGTCGAAGCGCCCGTTGCGCCAGCCGCGCCGGCAACGCCAATTGCGCCAGTTGCGCAAGTTGTCGAGACGCTTGTTGTTGAAAAGCCCGTTGTCGCAGCGCTGATTGCGCCCATCGCGCAACCAACACCAACAGCGCCTGTCGCGCAAGTCGTCGAGACCCTTGTCGTTGAAAAGCCAATTGTTGAAGCACCGATTGCGCCAGCCGCGCCTGTCGCGCAAGTCGTCGAGACCCTTGTCGTTGAAAAGCCAATTGTTGAAGCACCGATTGCGCCAGCCGCGCCTGTCGCACAAGTTGCCGAGACGCTTGTTGTTAAAAAACCAGTGGTCGAGGTGCCTGTCGCACCAGCAACGCCAACTGCGCCTGTTGCTCAAGTTGTTGAAACGCTTGTCGTTGAAAATCCAGTTGTCGCGCCAGCCACGTCTGTCGCACAAGTTGCCGAGACGCTTGTTGTTGAAAAGCCCGTAGTTGAAAGGCCAGTTGTTGAAGCGCCGATTGCACCAGTCGCGCCAGCAACGCCGACTCCGCCTGTTGCCCAAGTTGTCGAGACGATTGTCGCTGAAAAACCAGTTGTTGCGTCAACCGCATCAGCAACGTCCACTGCGCCTGTTGCGCAAGTCATTGAGACGCTTGTTGTCGAAAAGTCAGTTGTCGAAAAGCCAGTTATCGACGCGTCACTTGCCGCGACAGTCGCCCCCGTCGTCGAAACGATTGTCGTTGAAAAGCCAGTTGTCGCGCCAGCTGCGCCAGCGACGCCGACTGCGCCTGTTGCGCAAGTTGTCGAAACGCTTGTTGTTGAAAAGCCAGTTGTCGCGCCAGCTGCGCCAGCGACGCCGACTGCGCCTGTTGCGCAAGTTGTCGAAACGCTTGTTGTTGAAAAGCCCGTAGTTGAAAGGCCAGCAGTCGAGGCACCAATTGCGCCTGTTGCGCCAGACTCTCGCCCTGCGATCATCGCCGCAGCTCCAGTGGCGCCTGCCGCGCCTGTCGCGACGCCAGTCGTTGAGCCGCCTGTTGCGCCAGACTCTCGCCCTGCGATCATCGCCGCAGCTCCAGTGGCGCCTGCCGCGCCTGTCGCCGAGCCGCCTGTCGTAGAGTCGCCCGCTGCGCCTGTCGTTGAAGCGCCCGTTGTCAAATCTGAAGTCGCGTCGGCAAAACCAGTTGTCGCCGAGAAGCGCACTGCGGCTCCCGAAGAAGTCGTCGTTATCGATCTCTCGCAGGAATCCGCGCGTGCCGCGGCACCGCTCCGGGAAGCGCCTTTTGTGGCAACTGCGCAGCAGGAGATCGCCGCCTCGACCGCAAGTGCGCGTACCGAGGCCATTGTCGAAGTCGTGAACAACGTGGCCGAGGCAATTGCTGACCAGATACTCGTAACGCCGTCGCTCGTGCGCGGCGAAGGCCAGATGATTGTGCGGCTGAAGCCGGAAGTTCTCGACGGGTCTGAAATCCACCTTTCGTCCGAAAGTGGAACGCTCGCCGTTGAAATCGTTCCGTCGACGCCTAATGCCGCGAAGCTCGCGACGCAAGCAATGCCGCGCCTTGAGACGGCGCTTGCAGAGCATGTCGCCACCTTCCGCCAGGTCTCGGTTTCAGTCAGGAAAGGAAAGGGAAATGAAGTCGTTTGAGATACTCTCCGCGCTCCCGCAGTGGTCCAAGCTTGCTGCCGAGGCAATAGTCGACTCGCCTGCATTCGCGATGCCGTGCCGCCTTGGCGACGAGAGCACGACGCTTGTGCTTGGCGCCATGCCCCCTGCAGACGCTATCTCGCTTTCGGTGACGCTTGACGACGAAGCGCACATCCTCTCCCTCGGACGCTCCCCGCGCTTCAAGGAGCTGGAAACAGTTTGGGATAGCCGCGCCGACGTTCCAGAGCCGATTTTGCTTGCTCTTGTCGAGAAGGATGCAGGTGCAGTATTTCAGCTAATCGAAAACGCCGTCCACAAGCAGCTCAAGCTCGTCGGGCTTGCGACGCCAGATAGTCCTGACGTGCGAACTCTTGTCGCGAAGGTTGATGACATAGTGTTTGCGATTACCCGCACTCCTGCCGTCGTTTCCGCGATAGGCAATCTCAGGAATCTCGACCTCGCGCACGAGTCGATTCGCTCTGCGCCACTCCGAGCCGTTGCGGAATACGCCGCGTTTGCGCTTCCGCAGATGGACATCGACGGGCTTGGAGTCGGCGATGCGGTGCTTTTGCCGGAAATCGGCACCGTTCCGGCGGGGCTTATCGTCGACGGGCGCTTTGCGGTTGGCGAGGGGGGCGTGTCGCGTTACGCCGCAGGGGGGCTTGTTCGCGTTGTTGACGCCGAGCCGAAGGAAATCACGCTCGGCGAGGTCTTCGACGCGGCAGATACGCCGCGCACCACCGACGCCAAGCCGTCTGGTCCTCTGAAGCTTCTTCTTGGCACCAAGACCGTTGCGATAGGCCATCTCGACCGACTTGGCGACCAGTCGGCATTCATCGTCGAATCCACCACCCCTTAACCCCTGATCCCCTAACCCTTAATCGCCATGTTTCAAACAGATCCATTTACACTTATACTGGTTCTCGTAGGATTGTCGCTCCTTCCGCTTGTGGCGATGGTAGCGACGAGCTACTTGAAGATAGTGGTCGTCATCTCGCTCATACGAAATGCGCTTGGCATCCAGTCCATCCCGCCGAACATGGTCGTAAACGCGCTCGCGGTGATTCTTACGTTCTACATAATGGCTCCGGTCGCGAGCGAGTCGTGGGGAATAATCGCCGAGACGCAGAAGGCCAGGAACGCCGCCACGGCAACAGCGCCCGCTACGGCAGGGCAGGGGCAGGCGGGAGCAGTGACGGCTGCGCCTGCGCAGCTTGACCTTTCTACGCTGGACATTGAAAAGGCGGCCGAGCCGTTCAGGGTCTTCCTCTCCCAGCATACGGCGCCGCGCGAGAGGGCCTTCTTCATAAATACCGCCGAGATGCTCTGGGGCAAGGACGGCGAGCCGGCGGTGGTTGATCCCGAAAGTTTCGCAATTCTCCTGCCGGCGTTCTGCGTCTCTGAACTCACAAAGGCGTTTCAGATCGGCTTTCTCGTCTACCTGCCGTTCATCGCGATCGACATCATAGTTTCCAACATCCTGCTCGCGATGGGCATGATGATGGTCTCGCCAGTGACGATCTCGCTGCCGTTCAAGCTACTCCTGTTCGTCATGGTCAACGGCTGGACGCTTCTAATCCAGGGGCTTGTGAAGGGATACATGATATGAGCCAGGCGCAGATACTTGATTACGCCAAAACATGCCTCATAATCGTGTTGCGCCTTTCGCTTATCCCGATCATAGTGGCGACGGTGATCGGCATCATCGTCTCGCTTCTCCAGGCGCTCACTCAGATACAGGAGCAGACACTTGGCTTCGCGGTGAAGCTGATTGCGATTTCCCTCACGCTTCTCGCCTGTGCGTCGTGGCTTGGCTCCACTCTTCTTCTCTACACCCAGGATATCTTCACCCACTTCGCGCTGCTGCGGTAGCGGGATTGTGGATTTATTAGGAGAATTGGCATAGGAGATGAAGTTTCGGCTTTTCATATCAAGTGTCCAAAAGGAGTTTGCCAAGGAGCGGCGGGCTATCGCCAGCTACATCCGCAAGGATGCGGTGTTTAGCAAGTTCTTCGAGGTATTTTTGTTTGAGGAAAGCCCGGCATCAAGTGTCACTGCGCAAGGTGTCTACCTGAAGGAAGCAGCACAGTGCGATGTCTATCTCGGTTTGATCGGTGCACGCTATGGTTTTGAAGATGCCCAAGGCATGTCTCCGACGGAGCGGGAATACGACACTGCCTCTGCCGAGTCTCGGTGCATCTTGGTGTTTGTGAAACAGGGGACGGAGGAGAAGCGCGAAGCCAAGGAAGCGGCGTTTTTGAAGAAAGTTGAATCGGAACGTGTCCGACGTTCGTTTCGCAGCATGGGAGACCTAAAGGATACGCTTGCTGTCTCGCTCGTTAGATTCCTTGAAGAGAAGGGGAAAATCCAGGACAAGCCGTTTGATGCATGCATATCGCCAGAGGCAACGATGGCAGATTTGAGCGTCAGGAAGATGCGTGACTTTGTGCGGACGGCCCGAGAATTGAGAGGGTTCAGTCTGCCTGCGAATGTTCCCATTCCCAAGCTTCTGACGCATCTTGATCTCATCGACAAGAATGGTGCCATCAGGAACGCGGCTATTCTGCTCTTTGGAAAGAAACCGCAGAGATACTTTATCAGTTCGGAAGTCAAGTGCGCCCAGTTCTACGGAGCTGAAGTCGAAAAGCCGATGGCGGACTACAAGATATACAAAGGCGACGTGTTTGAACTTGCCGACCAGGCGACGTATTTTGTCATGACGCATATCGCGGGGCGCATCGGAACACACGATGGCGAGACGGGTTCTGCCCCGACAGATTTCGAACTTCCGCGGAAAGCTGTGTTCGAGTTGATTGTAAATGCGATCTGCCATCGAGACTATGCCAGTCACGCAAGCGTACAGGTTATGTTGTTTCCCGACCGGCTGGAAATCTGGAACCCCGGTTCGTTGCCGCGCGGATGGACGGTGGAGATGCTTCTCAGGCCTCATACGTCTCTCCCGCCGAACGAACTCATGGCGATGCCAATGTACTTGAAGGGCTATATCGAGAAGATGGGCACCGGAACGGAAGACGTCGCGAAGCTCTGTGCGAAGAACGGGCTATCAGCTCCGTCATTTGCGGAAGGGGTTGACTTTAGGGCGGTTCTCAAGAGAAAGCCTTTGGTTGGAGTTTCGGCAAATGGTGACTTGAAAAATGTCGCTGGGGGTGGCCTGAAAAGTGGCCTGAAAAGTAGCCTGAAAAGAAATTTGAATGCAACTGACAGAATTATAATTGCAGAAATAGGGAAGAACCATTTAGTGACCATTCCACAATTACAGGAACGTTTGTCTCTGTCTCGGAACGGAATCAAAAAAGCGTTAGGGAGACTGAGGGTTGTGGGGCTCATTCGTCGCGTTGGTCCGGACAAGGGTGGTCATTGGGAGATTGTTGGAGAGGGCGAGATATGATAGAAATTGTAATGATAAAGAATAAAGGAATGACTGTGAGGCTGCCAAGATTAAGTGTGGTTGCTTGGGCATTTCTAATGTCATGTATGGGTTGTATAACGAACAGCTATGAAAAGTTCTAAGACATTTCGGTTTTTCATAAAGAGCGATTTTTAAAAGATGTCGATGTCGAGATAATAAAAGAATAACAATGCCCTACATCGAATTCCATAGGTGGATATTGGCGGCGGTTCTTGCCATGGCGAGAATCGGCGGGGCGTTCGCCATCTGCCCGGCGCTGGCGGACTCGATGATTCCAGGCGTCGCGAGAAGGGCGGCCGTGTTTGGCTTTGCGTGCCTTGTGATTCCCTTCGTAAAGAACGAGATGCCGCCGGGAGAGCCGAATCTCTGGATGTTTTCGATCCTCGCCTTCAAGGAGGCGATCATCGGCTTTCTGCTCGGGTTCTTTGCATCGATTCCCTTCTGGGTCGCGGAGAACATAGGCAACTTCATAGACAACCAGCGCGGCGCGACGATGGGCGAGGTGTATTCGCCGCTTTCGGGGGCACAGGTCTCGACTACCGGCATCTTCTTTACCCAGATAGTCTCGACCGTGTTTTTCGTCAGCGGCGCAGTGCTCCTCATGCTGGCGGCGCTCTACAAGAGCTACACCATCTGGCCGGTGTTCGTCGACGGGATTTCGTTCACGCCCGGCACGCCATTGCAGATACTTGGCACCGTGGACGACATGCTTAAAGTCACAGTCGTGATTTCCGCGCCCGTGATCATCGTGATGTTCCTCGCGACGATCGGCCTCGGCCTCGTAAACCGCACGGCGCCACAGCTCAACGTGTTCTTCCTCTCGATGCCCGTCAAGTCCGCGCTTGGCGTCGCGATGCTTATCGTCTATCTTCCGTTTATAATGGATATGCTGATGTACACCAAGGACACCGCTATCCTCTCGCCCGTCCGCAATCTCCTGGGAGGATAACCGACCATGGCTGAGTCGAGTGGCGAGAAGACTGAGATGCCCACACAGAAGAAGCTGCGCGACGCGCGGCAGAAGGGGCAGGTGTGCACATCCAAGGACATCGTCTCGACGGCGATTCTCGTTGTCCTGTTCGTGCTTCTCGGCTGGATGGGAATTGCGCTTGTCGACGACGCCTCGATGCTTCTTGGCTACATAGGGAACCGCATGAGCGGCGATCCTTTCGCGGCCACCGGCCAGGCGATGGGGATGACGGCGCTCGTCATCTGCAAGCATTCCTTCATCTTCGTCCTCGTCGCGGCCGTCATCGGCATCGCCGCCAACACCGCCCAGATCGGCTTTCTCTTCACCTTCGAGCCGATAATACCGAAGATGGAAAAGCTCAATCCCGTCGAGGGCGCGAAGAAGATCTTCTGCATGAAGAACCTCTTCGAGTTCCTGAAGAACATCGTGAAGGTCTGCTTTCTCAGCTACCTACTCTACAAGATCATCTGGGCGAGCGTCCCTGAACTTCTCACGATGTGCTACGGCACGATCGACGACATATTCCCGTGCCTGAAGCTCATGCTGAAGCGCCTCGCCGTCTACACGGCCTTCGGCTACATAGTAATCGCAGTCGTCGACCGCATCTTCCAGGGGCGCAACTTCACGAAGCAGATGATGATGACCAAGGACGAGGTGAAGCGCGAATACAAGGAGATGGAGGGGTCTGCGGAAATCAAGCAGGCGCAGAGGCAGTTCCGCGACGAGATCCTGAACGGACCCGATCCGCGGCAGGCCGTCTCAAAGGCAAACGTCGTCGTTACCAACCCGACGCGCCTCGCAGTGGGCATACGCTTCAAGGCAGAAGAGGCCCCGCTCCCGCGCATCTGCGCGCTCGGTTCGGGGCCAATAGCAAAAATCATCCGCGAGGAGGCGCTTGCCCTCGGAATCCCGATCATGGAGGACCGCCCCCTTGCACGCGCACTCTATGCCGAAGGCAGGATAGAGGAATTCATCCCCGACTCGCTTATCGAGCCGGTCGCGGAAGTCCTCAAGTGGGCCAAGCAGCTTCAGGACGCCAAAAAGGAAGAGGAAGAGCTCGACAGCGTGACGCTGGACGAACTGCCTCAAGTGGGGGGTGAGGCGGATACGGGAGAAACGACATAGTGGGAGAAGTTGTATGAAAGACATGGAAAAGCTCTACAGGACCATAGCCCCAAAGCTGACGAACTGGCTCGTCTCCTCGGGTAGCCAATACGCCGAGGCATGCGACATCGTGCAGAGCACCTTCCTCAAGATATGGAAGATGCGCGACGATGTGCGCGACGATGCCGACGCCATCTCAGGTCTTGCCTTTACGATTGCCCGCAATCTCCGCAAGAACCTTGCGCGCGACAAGGCGCACTTGACTTTCGTCGGCGAGATACGCGATTCGGACG
Source organism: Kiritimatiellia bacterium (assembly GCA_017406465.1). Taxonomy (GTDB): domain Bacteria; phylum Verrucomicrobiota; class Kiritimatiellia; order RFP12; family UBA1067; genus UBA1067. The sequence continues at coordinate 27,994 of JAFQYM010000003.1, forward strand.
ATGGGGTCGTGGGTGACGCGGAGACGTCGCCCATCGGCACAACGGAGCGTCTCGACACCTTGCCGCAGCATCGCGAGACTTCGCAGTCCGATACGGAATACCTTCGCAAGCGCCTTTTGGAGGCGTTTGCGAAGCTCCCGCCCATCCTTCGTGACGCATATACGATGTTCCAAGTAGGCGAAATGTCCGTGCGAGACATCGCAAATCAGACAGGAGTGAGCGAAAATCTTGTAAAAGTGCGTATTTTCCGCGCGAAAGAGAAGTTGAAGACGATTCTTGCAGATTTGCATGTAACTTTTTAGCGGGATATGTGTATACAAGGCGAACACACGAAAGGAAATACGACAATGGAAATCAATCTTAGCAACAATGGTCTTAACAACATCGGAGCGGGGCGCGAGGCGCTTGACGCGGCTGCCATCGGCGTCGGTCACGAGGCGAAGGTCGGCTCGGGCGTCAAGCCCCAGGACGCGGTTACGATTACCAATGCGCCCCGTGGCGTTTCTTCGGCAGAGCCAGTCTTCGATGTTCCCGACTCGGCGCTTTCGAGGGATGACGCGCTCGGCAAGCTCGTGACGGCGGCCTTCAACTTCCAACCCCCGCCGATGCCTGCGTTTACCGACTGACCATTTGTAAAGCTGGAATCTTTCGGGTTCATGCATCGGCGTCGTTCGCGATCTCAGCGCCGGTTGTCGTCAAGAACCTCCGCCGTTCGAGATGCGAGTTTCACTCTGGGGATAGCATGTGTCCGGATGGCGTACGGCCTTGTTGACGGCTTCTTTATGGTATAATATACATACTATCTTTTTGTAGTCGGCGTATATAATGAATAGACATGCAGGAAGAGCCTAAAAGGAGAAACAGTTGTGGAATTTAGAGAGTTGATTGCAGGATTTGCCGCAAAATATGGAATTGAAGGGCTTGACGGTGCCGACGGCGTGGCAGAACTCGACGTCGAAGGCATTCGCGTGGAGCTGTTGGACGATCCGCAGACGCAGAGTATATTCGCCTGTGCCGAGATTGGACACCCTCCGCCAGACGCGAACGGCGCGTTTGGCGCAATGATGCTGCAGGCCAATTTCCTCTTGCGCGGTACGGACGGCGCGACGCTCTGCCAGAACCCAGAGACCAGCGCCTACGCCCTTGTGCGTCCGTTTCCACAGGCGCTAACGGACGTCGAGTCGTTCGCCGCCGGCCTCGAATCGCTCGTCAACCAGACGGAGAACTGGCGCAAGGCGCTGGCCGGCCTCCAGCACGCCGAAGACGCACATGTTCAAGCCGCGGGAACGGACGATTCGCACCATGACATGCTTTCAAGCGGATATTTTCATGTGTAACCTTTTTGCGTCGCGTGTGTATACAGGTTGAAATACAGGTTGAAAAGTTGAAAGCAAAGGTAGAAAGGAGCGATAAAAATGCCAGGCACAGGTGAGATAAACGGATCGCAGTCGTTCAAGCTGACGATTGAAAACTACAGGACGAACAACGTCGCGAACAATGGCGCGCGCGCGAACGCGCCGGCGGCGCTGAACAACGCGCAGCCCGCCGCCGCGCCTCAGCCCGCCGTCGCGCAGGCCCAGCAGCCGAAGAAGGGCTTCTTCGCGTGGATCATGAGTTTCTTCAGGAGCGCCGAGCCCGCGCCTGCCCCGGAGCCGCGCGTCGCTGCGCCTCAAGTTCCGCCGCACAAGCAGTTCAACGACCGCCTCTTCAAGAATGTGGATGCAAACGCCTTCGCAGCGCTTCCGCAGAACTTCAGGGATGCGCTCATGACGCTGGAGGAGGCGCTGCGCGCCAAGTTCGGCGAGACGATCGTCGTCAAAGACGACAATCTGTGCGAGCAGCTGACGTCGACCAGATGCAAGATGACCAGAATGAAAGCGCTTGTCGATCAGGCAAACGCCGCCGGGCGCGAAATCACGGTCGAAGAAATCGTGCAGGAATACACGGCGCGCGCGAACCAGCTTTTTGTAGAGGCGGCGATCGGGGAAAAGTTCGCCGCGATGTGCAATGCCGGAAATGTCGCACTCGGCGGATCGCCCCTCTCCCAGGGGGCTTTGATAGCAAAGCGGCATCCGGAAATAGCAGAGGAGCTCTGCAGGTGCAACACGCCGGCTGAGATCGCACAGGCCCTCAAAAAACACAGTGAGAAATTCTCCGCCCTCGTCGAGACGCGGCGGGCGATAAACGAGGCGACGGCGGGAGCCGGGGATTCATGCTGCGAAAAGCTTGCGTCCGCCCTCGGCATGCACAAGAGCCTCGTTTCGTCGATGGTCGAAATGGTGAAGCTGAAAAACAAAATCCTCGAACTTGGAAATCAGATGATGGGAGGGACATACCCGGGCTGCATGAATCCTGGATTCAGCGCCAAGGCGGCGCTGGAGAAGGTTGTGGACGACTTCGTCGACGGCCGCGCAAGGTACCTGGCGGAGATCGACCAGATCAATGTCGGCGAAGACGTCAAGCAGCGCTGGAAGGCGACGGTCCTCAACGCCAACAGCCTGCCGGTCATGCGCCCGGCGCAGGTGATGCAGCTGGCCGCCGCCGTCAATCTCGGCAAGTTCGATGGTGCGCTCGACAGCCGCATGCCCCTCAAGCTGCGGTGCGATATCTTCACCGACCTCAACCGGGAGCTGCGCGAGACCATGCTGTCGGTTCTGGGGGACCAGGCGTTCAAAAAGCTTGGCGCCGAAGAGTTCACCGGGCTGACGACTCTTGCCGAGGATATCGCGCTTTCCGGAAAGCCGGCGCTGCTGCAGAAGATCAGGGACGCCAAGACCATGCTCAGCGACGATGTCTACGTGGAGATGTCCAGGACGGCCAACACCGGCGCCAGCACGTTCGTCTCATCCCTTCTCGTCGTCATCCAGTCTACGGCCGAGAATCCGTTGACCAGCGAACCGAGGTTCAGCGCGGCCATCGAGAAGCAGATCGACGCCGCGCTCGCCGAGAGCGGCGTTGCCGACGCCAAGCTGGTCGCCGACGTCAAGAAGGCGCTGGTCGCGCAGGGCAAGGGCGTCCTCAAGGGCGCGACGACGCTCGCGGCGCTTTCCGCGTTCGTCGACTCCGTCAAGGACCAGGCGCAGGTGCTGGCGCAGACGCTTGCCGCCGTGGCAAGGGGGCGGGAGGGGGCCAAGAGTCTCGCCGCGACGACGATTGCGTTCTCCACCGGCCTCGGCAAGGGGTTTGTCCTCAACAACCTCGACACGTCGTCCATTGCGTCCGCATCCGGCAAGCTCCGCTTCCTGTACGACGACATCGTGTCCCAGGCGAAGAAGGGTCCGGTCGACTACGTGGCCAACGTGAACAAGGCGAACGACATCATCACGAAATTTGCGAACGACAAGATCGCCATCCTGAAGGCCATCGACGAGGCGGGGTTCGATGTCGCGGACCGCGCGAACTACATCATGGATGCGCTGAAGAGCAGCACCTGGAGGGACGCGAGCGTCGTGCCCGTCGCCAAGGCTCTCGCCGAAAGCGCCAACATCAGGGCGGCGTTCAAGGCGATTGCCGGAGTCCGCGATCCCGAGCAGGCCGCGAAGCTCGCCGCCAAGGGAATCGCCGAGAACTTCCGGATTTTTGCGCAGACGTTCTCGCACGAGATCCTCTCTAAGTATCCCGAGATGGCGCAGAAGATGATTGAGTCCAGCGACCTGCAGCAGATCCTGCAGATGATGACGACTTCGCTCCTCGCAAAGGAGATGCCGGAGATGTCGGCTTCCCTCGCGCGTCTCGCGGAGGCAGGCAAGCTTTCGCAAATCCGCAAACTGCTGTGCGACGCCATGAACGAAATGCGTTCGCTGAAGATGGACTACATGACGCTCGAGCAATACGGTCTCGTGGGGGAGCCGAACGGCGAGAAGCTCCGAGGAACCTTGCACAACCCCAATCTCGTGTTCAACCAGGCGAAGTACGACAAGTGCGTGGACGACGACGCCACGCTCAACATCGCAAACACCTTCTTCGGCATGATGACGGCGGACTTCCCCACGAAGACCGCGTTCGCCGACGCCGACAAGTACATCGCGCGCAAGCTGATCGGCGGCGGAATGGTGACGAAGTACTCCGAGGGGCTTTCGCAGGAGGCAGTGCCGATCCTTAAGAACCTCGTGGACCGCCTCGACTGGCGTCCGAATTTCGCGATGGAGTCGGATGCGATCGTGAGGGGCTTCGTCGAGGACCTCAAGAACTGGCGCGACATCGCGCCGGGATCGGCGGATTCCGCCGGGCTTGAGAATGTCCTGCAGCGCCGCATGAACGGCTACATGACCGATGCCCTGAAGGGCTTGACCCAGCAGGCCAAGATCATCAACGTGGGCGGCATGGAAGTCTTCTCGACGTTCAGCGCGGACATTTCGCGCGGCAACACATATGTCCTGAACGGCACGAAGATGCAGATCAAGTCCGCTGCGGAGATGGTGGGCGAAATCAAGCAGGCGCTCGGCAACGATCCGGCCAAGCTCAAGGCGGTGTCGGTTGTCTTCAACCAGCAGATATTCGGCGATTTCACCGCCGCCGTGCCCAACAAGCTGGCTCTTGCCGGATGGAGGGCTGGACAGGAAGATGAGGATATCGCGAACATCCCAAACATTGAGAAGTTCGCATCCCGCGACATCAACTTGACTGGCTACCCGCTCTTCCAAACCGGCGCCATGACATTCGAGCTTGACGTCGCGCCTGACGGCAATTCGGCGAAAATCCGCGCCAAGACGGAGTCGAAACTCTGCGGCGACAAAACGCTGATGGCGAAGGGCCAGGACGTCGGCAAGTGCATCATAACTCAGGAGTTCACGCTGGAGTTCGGCAATGAACCCGTAATCAAGGACCTCAAGATAGGACAGACGTTCGCATGACACATCAGGAACTGCTTAGGAAACTCGGCGAGACCGCCGGAATCGAGCTGGAGCTCTCCGGCCACAGCACCGCCGCCGCGAAATTCGACGGCGACGAAGTCAACTTCGAGTCGGATGGCGAGAGGCTCTACATCTACGCCGACATCGCGTCCGCGGAAGGGCGCGATGCCGACTTCGGCCGGCTCCTCGAATCGAACAACCTCTTTGCGGGGACGGACGGCGCGACCATCGGGCTTGACCGCGCGCGCGGCACGTTCACGCTCTGCCGCATGGTCGAGGGCGATGTCGAGTACGGCGCATTCGAGCGGACCGTCGCCAGCTTCGTGACGGCGCTCCGCCTCGTCCGTAGGGAACTCTCGGAGGACGACGACCCCGCGTCCGCGCCGCAGCCCGCCATCGGACATCTCAATGACGGACACATCATGCAGGTGTAGGGGGGAAGTTTAAAGTTTGAAGTTTAAAGTTGAAAGTTTAAACTTTTTAAAACAAAACAAGGGGGGGGGGTACAATGCCGATACAAATAAGCGCAGCCACAAAGGCCAACTACAACAAGTTCATAGATTTCGCGAAGACGCACCACGGCGACACGGTCGCCCGTTTCAAGGGAATGCCCGTCGGCGACTACAAGGGGATGTTCGCGCCGTTCGCGCGCACGGCGGACATGAAGACGGCGAACGACCGGGTGCGCAACCTCTTCCTCAAGACGATTGCGGACATGTTCGGCGGCGAAAAGTGCATCCCCGAGGCCGTGCGCAAAAGCATGAGGATGGAGGATTTCGGGAAGGGGAAGCCCCTCACGGCGCGGCGAATCAACTTTGTGAAGGACGCCATGCTGTCGCTCGGCGGCGGCAAGTTCAAGGACGCCGCGAGCATCGCGAGGGCTGATGCGGCGGGATACGGCGGCAACGCGCTGACGGGTCTCGCGCGCACCGCGCACATCTACCAGCAGGCTACGGGCTGCACCGACGCCGAGGCGGAGGCCGTGGCGTTCGACGCGAAATCGAACGCGAAGCTCCTCTTTGAATGCGGCGGACCCATCGCGTACGATGCGAAGAACTTCAAGAAGGGGCTCGACCTCATGGCCAAAGCGGGCGATGTCGTGCGCGAAGGCCTGAAGGCCAAGGGCATCGACCCGAAAGAATTCGACTCGATGGAATTCGCGCTTTCCCTTGATTCCGCGACAGGCGATGTCACGATCCGCTGCAAGGACACGGGGAGGCATCGGTTCGGGTTCGAGTGGACTGCCACCCTCCACCACCCGGACGGCAGCGTCACCGAGACGCCGTTCAAGTTCAAGAACCATCTCCAGAAGGCCACCGAAGCGATGAAGGATGCCCTAAAGGGCTATGCCGACAACGCAACGGTGGACAAGCTCATCGAGCGGGCCAAGGACGATGACGACCTCCTGTATCTCCTCGGATACGGCAAGTGCACTTTCGTGCACGGCCTCATGCTCGACTACGGCAACAAACTCCGTCCCGAAGAAGTCATCTTCAAGCGTCTCGACGCCGTCAGGGACAACATGAGGGAACTGCGCGCCGCCGCGAAAGGCGACACGCGCCTCATAAGGGGGCTCCTCCCGCAGTTCATCAACTTCAGGGGAGAAGCCGTTCAGCCGGGGGTGATCACGAAGATGTTCGAAGAGGCGGCCAAGGTGGACTTGAGTCCGCTCGAAAAGATTTCATCCGCCTCCTCGCCGAAGGAGTTCGCCGAGGCCATGTGCGCGGTCGACAAGATGGTGAACCGGCTTGCCGCCGCGTCCAATGCGTATGGCGGCAAGACGATGAAAGACCTCGGCGTCGACGACGTGGTGAGCGTCACCGGCCTCGCGATCGGCATATTGTTCGCGCGCATGGGCGACGACAAGCTCCGCGAGCTCAAGACCGCCTTCCGGTCCGATAACGCCGCCAAGGTCGCGCAGGCCTTCGAGCGCTTCCACGAAAAGCAGTTCCCGGCCGGCGCGAATTTGACGAACAAGACCCGCGAGGCGTTCATCCAGCTTGTTTTCATCTTCAACTCCACGTGGGCGCTCCGCATGGACGCGCTGATGGCGATGGACGACATTCTCGGAACGAAGTTCAACACCAACCCCGTCTATACGGACAGCATCCCGGAGAGCGACTTCAAGGATGTTTACGACGTTGTCGAGAAGTATCTTCGGGAGGCGCACCCGGAGAGCCTGGTTTAAAGGGGCTAGGCAACAATGTAGGGTTGTTGTTACTCGGAAATATGGTAAAATACACCGCAAGCCGAGAAGTCGGGCGGGGCGCGGAAAAAATCGTGTAACCTTTTGCCGCGTCATGTGTAGACAGGTTGAGGAGTTTAAAGTTTAAAGTTAAAAGTTTAAAGTTAAGGGGGGGGCAATGCCAGGACAGGTAAATGCAAACTACAGCGCGAACTACCAGAAGTTCGTCGATTTCGCCAACAAGGCGTACGCGCCGAACGGGAAAGGCGAGGACACTGTCGCGCGATTCGAGGGGATGCCGAGGGGCGACTACAAAGGCACCTTCGCGTCGTTCTGGCGCACGTCAGACATGAAGACAGCGAACGATCAGGTGCGAGACTTGTTCCGCAAGACGATCGCGGACATGTTCGGCGGCGAGAGGAACATCCCCGACATCGTGCGCGACAACATGAAGCTCGAGGACTTCAACAAGGGCAAGCCGCTGACGGCGCGGCGCATCAACCTCGTGCGGATCGCCATAGACACGGTGGCAGGCGGCAAGTTCGCCGACCCCGCGAGCGTCGGCAAGGCGACGGCGATGGGCTATGTAGCCTCCGAGCTGCCGAAGCTTGCGCGCGTCGCGAACATCTACCAGCAGGCGACCGGGTGCACCGACGCGGAGGCCGAGACAGCCGCGCTCGATCCGAGCTCTAAGGCGCGTCGCCTCTACGACTACGGCGGGCGTTTCACGCAGAATGTGGACGGCTTCAAGAAGGGTCTCGCGCTGATGGACAAGTTCGCGGGGTGGTACGACGACCTCGCGGGCGACCGCGAGGCCAAGCTCCGCGACACGCCAACGAAGCGCAACGTCAACTTCGTCGCATGCTTCGACAAGGCCAAGATCGGCGTCGAGAAGTTCGTATTCGAGGAGCTTTCCGTCAACGGCAATATTCCGCTCGATGCGCAGAATCCTGAGGATATCTTCGGCATGGAGAAGAACCCCGCCATGCAGTTCGTCGGACGCGGATACGCGACGTCGCTTTCAAACTCGCTTGCGCAGATGCAGCCGGAGAAGCGCAAGCTCATCTACGCCGTGTTCAGCGCGCTGGACCCTCTCCCCGACGCATCCAAAGGCGGCAAGCGCGAAAAGGTCGACTACTGCCTGCTCGTGGCGGCGCGCGTCATGAAGAACTACGACGCCATTGCGGCACTGCAGAAGTCCGGAAAGCTCGACCGCGCCAACCTGGTGCCGATCCTGTACCCTGATGTCGAGGCGTCGCCCGAGAGCAGCAACTCGGAGCTTTCCAACGCCGTCCTCCGGCGTCTGTCGCAGAATCCCATGACAATGGGCCAGATTATGTTTCTCGCCGAGAACTCAGGCGCGACGTTCGACGAGGCGGAAGCCGCCATCGCCTCGGGCACGCGCCTCGAGAATGCGCCGGGGATATCCTCGTTCACCGGAAAGCTCGAGGAGATGGACGGTACCGCGCGCGGCGGACGAAACACCATGATCCTCGACCTCAACCGCGCTTCGCCGCCCGTGTATACGGAGAACGAGGAGCCGGTCATCACGGAAGAGAACATCAAGTTCGTTTTTCACCTGCCCAACGGCGAAACGCTTGAAGCGATAAACGGGTCGGAGAGCGATCCGGAGGTCGTCAAGGCCAGCAAGACCATCGCCGACAAGGTCGCGGAGCTGTGCGGGAATATTCACCCCAAGCAGCTTTCCAACGTCTACTATGCGCTCTCGCAGAGTGCCCTCAGCGTAAATCTCAACGGCGGATTCCTGGCACACGGCATCTCTTCCAACGAGCACATGGCCGTCACGTTCACCCTCTCGCGCAACGACGAGACGGGCGCCGTCACGATAAAGTATTCCGAGCCAAAGGACTTCCCGCTCAAGTTCAGCTGGACGACGACCATCGACGTGGACGGCAACTCCGTCACCACACCGATGCGCATCGACCACGGCCAGTACGAGGCCGAGGCGATGAAGCATGTGGACGAGATCGCGCGCAAGGCGCCCAGCAAGGACAAGGCGGCCACCGAAAAGCTCATCAAGGAGATGCTCGTGTACTGCGGCGACGACTTCGACCTCAAGGACGTAGTCTCGAGGCGCATCGCCAACATCTGCATCACCGCTACCTCGCAGGTGCGCACTCCCGAGAAGATCAAGGAGAGGATCGACGCCATCGCCGACAACTTCAGGGAGCTTCGGGAACTCTCGAAGAACCGTCCGGCCGTCTATGAGGCGGGCAAGCGCATGATGGTCGCCTTGGACGGAAAGGCGCTGCCGCCGGGAATTATAGCCAAGCTCGTCTTGGAGGCGTCAAATGCGAAGATCGACGCCATCCGCAAGCTTTCGCCACGTTCGTCGGCGCTCGAAATCCACCATGCCATCTCACAGTTCAGCGAAAACATCGTGACCGCCATGAATCTGAGCGAAGCAGAGGCGAAGACCGATGGGGCGAACGAGAAGCAGGCGTGCCGCAACTTCATCGCCGCAGTCATGATCGACCGATGCGGCGGCGCCAATTCGCTTCGCGCCATGCAGGGCGCGTTCGCAGGCGACAAGCCGGGCAAGATGCTTTCGCTCTACGAGAGCGTCGTGAACAGCCAGCAGAACGAAGGCGTCGAGCAAAGGCTCGTCATTCCGTTCGAGAACCTCGCGTCCAACCACATGATGAACATCGCCAATCTCAAGGGCGCCATCGATGTCGCGCTTGACGGCGACTTCGGAGAGGACATCGTTCCGTTCAACGGAGAGTTCAACGCCGACGAGATAAACGCCGACGAAATCCTTGACGACCTTCTGAACCTCGCATCTCGCTAATGCAGACAACATAAGGGAGAAAACTATGCCAGTAAACATCGAAGCGTTTCGCCGAGTCGCGGACTCCGCATTGATCACTTCACGCGACATAGTAGTCAAGGACGATGGCGACAAGTCCGTCGCGAAGCTCGGCAACTACATCTTTTCGCAGGGCAACAAGGCCAACGACGCGACGATGTCCGCCTTCAAGACCGCCTTGGAGAACGAGTATGGCGTGTTCGGAACCCATGCCTTCGACACGTTCGTCGGCACGCGCAACCAGTTGCATCAGTCGCTGCGCGCTGCAGACGTGAAGAAGGTGCTCTCAAACCTTGAAGCTGTCAAAGGCGTTCGCGTAGTCGGCGAGATGATTCGCCAGTTCGACACGTCGCCGAAGGTTATGCAGCTTTCGGACGCCATGCGCGAGCTTGTGCGCGATTCCTTGAACATGGGCAAGCTTTCCGGTGTCGACCTCTCCAGCATCAAGAACGAGGCGGATGTCGTAAAGGCCGCTTCGGATCGCATAGACCGCGCCATAGATGAATGCAAGAAGAATGCCAACGGAAAAGACGCTCTGACCCATGACATAACTGGAGCCGCCGGTATTGACGACTCGTCGAAACCGAACGAGCCCACGGGACTCAAGAACCTGAACTTGTCATTCAGGTCGGCCTTCACCTCGATCGAGGACCGCATCAAGGGGGGAAGCCTCGGCGTCGGAATGAGCGTCAACCGCAGCGCCGACAACAGGGTGGTGCTGGAGAAGCTCAAGACGAACGGCGTGGAGCCCGGCTTCATCTACCGCAATGACTGGTCGGAGAGCGACACCAGGAGCTACATGGCGAAGATTCCGCCGGATGCGGACCGTGCGGCGATCCTGAAGGAAGGACGCGCCAGCAGATTCGGCATGGCAGCCGTCGCCGAATTGATAATAGACCTGGCTATCAATCACACGCACACCGCCATCAAGCTCCCGGACCAGGTGAGGAACCTCGGAGAGGCGATTCTCGAGAAGTATCTGCTGCCCGACCTAGAGAACCTCACGAGCCCGGAGAAGGCCGACATTCTCAAGAAGATCAAGACGGAGTTCTTCACGCAGATCCGCGACGCGGTGATGAGCGTCGGGCCAAAGAACGCGGACGGGACCGACAGCGAACTCTACAAGATGTCGCCCATATTCAAGCACTTCAGCGATCGCGGCATCGTCAAGCTCGACTACAACGAAGGCGACAGGATCTTCGCGAAGGAAGCCGCGCACGCGGGTTCGTTCATGCGCCCCGAGCGCATAAAGAACCGCAAGCTCGGCCAGATATACCGCCTTCAGACGGCGTCTTCGGCCGACTCCATCTCCGCCGGCGCCGTCACCGAGGCGCTTGCGAACGACCTGACGCGCGTCGCGGGAGTTCCCTCGCAGGAACTTCAGATTGTGCGCGGCCAGTATTCCGACGGCCACCCCAAGCTGATGCTCGCGGCGAAGTTCGCCGAGGGCTACAAGGACATGGAGGATGGCATGCTCAAGGACGGTCGCGCCGTGCCGCCGACGAACAAGGACGGCACGAAGGGCCCCGATCCCGAGCCGCTCGGCAGGTTCAAGGCGTTCTTCCTCGTGACGGCCGACCGCGATGCCGTCGGCAGGCGCGGGCAGAACAAGGGCTTCGTAAACGGCAAGTTCTTCGCGATCGACCCCGGCCACTCGCTTGAGGGCAACGGCAAGTACCTTGAGATTTCCGACGACTTCTCCTTCAAGGACACCTACGGTTCGAGCACCAAGCCGCGCTTCGAGAACTTCTCCGTCTTCGACGACGACACGCGCGCGGCGAAGTTCAAGGGCGTCTTGGAAATGCGCGAGCTCCAGAAGTCCGGCGCGTTCAAGAAGGTGTTCGACGACTACCGCGCGGCGTTCAACCCCAACGAGGACGGGATATCCGACGCGGAGAAGGCGCTTCGCAACAAGATCATTACCGACATCAACGCCAAGGAGAAGGAGTTCAACGAGTCGCTCAACAAGTTGATGAGGGTGTCCGGCATGCAGCTTGAGCTGCACGACGACCTCAAGGAGTTCGCCCCCTCGGTCAATCGCGACGACGCGATTGAGACGCTCGCAAACCTCGAAAAGCTCACCTCGCCGACAACCTGGGTCAGCAAGAAGGGGCAGGTCGCGCTGAACCATCTTGAGGTTCTTCCTGAGACACGCGTCCCCTGGCGCGCGCATCTCGAGGGCGACAACATGATTTACTACTGCGACAAGTCGCTCTCAAAGGATGTCCAAGACACGCTACGCGCTATGCTTGCCAATTGTCCCGGCACATCCCTCACCGTCGATGGGCAGGGCACGACCAAGATTATCATTCCAGTAGTCGGGCATGAAGATGCCTTCGCGGCGCTTTCCGAGGAAAACGTCATCAAGCTCACGCACACTGAAGAACACATGGCGATGGCGCAGGGCGAGGACAGGCTGAAAGTCGCGAAGACCTACGTGCCGCCGGCGCCAGAGCCCCGCACGGACGGGAAGCCGCTCACCTCTGCGGACCTTCCCGCGACGCTCGACGTTTCGGTTCTGGGCACGAAGGTTCCGTTGCTCAAGAGCCATTTCGAGGCGATGGTCATGAACACGCCCGAGGCGGAGCGTCCGCGCTCCGTCCAGGAACTGAAGCGCTTCCTCTCGGCGCGCATCAACCGCGGCAACAACATCCTGAAATCGCTCTACGCCGGCAAGATGAACCGCTTCGAGCCATCGAGGGAGAACATCTCGGCTCTTACGATCGCAATCCATGCGGCGGCGCTGAAGAAAGGCGAGTACATATATCGCGGCGCCTTCTCCATTTCCGACCCGAACGGCAACATCGCCCGCTGGCTCGATACGGCCCCAGGGCTCTACCAGCGCACGTCTACGCACGCGAAGCCATACCAGTCGATGCAGGTCGACGGACACCTCAACATGCCGCGCGGGTATGATGTCGCGCCCGGCATGAAGGGACTCCTCAACGGCATGAGGACCTTCCACTACTTCTCGATTCCCGACAACGACCACATGAACGACGTCGACAAGGGGAGCGGCCCCAACCGTCGCCTCTACCTCAAGTGCGAGACTTACGGCGTGTTCGTCAATACGATCCACGTGAAGTTCTCGAAGAAGGCGGACTCCCGCACCGAGGAGATGAAGACGCGCGGCTACGAGTTCGGCGACATCTGCGAGTCGATCGCCCACGGCGCGTCGCTGTTCGGTTCGAAGTTCACGTCAAAGAACGCCGCGGGCATCCGCAAGGAGAACCTTCCGGAGAAGGTCGAGGGCAAGATCAACGAGCTGGGCAGCAAGCTCAGGAAAGCGGGCTACAGGGACTTCGCAAATGCGGCGCTCAAGGACGTGTTAGACGGCGGCGGCGTGAGACGTCTCATCGAGAACCTCAACAACGCGCTCGTAAATCTCCAGGACGAAGAGATGTTCAAAGCCCTTGCGCTCGTGAACGAGACTCTCAGGGAAATCAGGGACACGTTCGAGAATCTCAACGGCGAGATCGAGAACCGCATGGGCAACGAAGTCCTCGTCGAGCCGAACGACATCTACTACTGAGAGTCGGGGAGAGTCCCCGCGAAACCGTTGTAATTTTTAATTCGCTCGGCGGTGGCCGAATGCTCCTCCTCGCGAAACCTCGGCGAATACGCCGTATCCGCTCGCTCGGACATTCGCTCCACCGCCTCACTTTCCCACCAAGTTTTACGAAAGCAGAAAAAGGAATGTTGTGTCATTTTTTGGCATAGTGCGTCGAATTTCTTGTCGAAAATGTGCAAAGTGCTATTGTATTTGCGTCAAAAATGTGCTATCATATTTTGCGAAAGGGCGATATTAGGTGAAAAGAGATGTAGAAATTGAGTTTTCTCGCTGGAAGGAGAGAGGAAATCGTAAACCTCTTGTCTTGATGGGAGCAAGACAGGTTGGGAAAACCTGGCTTATGGAGAATTTTGGGCGGAAAAACTTTGCAAAAGTCCATTTCTTCGATTTTGCGGCTATGCCTGATTTGGCGACGATCTTTCAAGGAACAAAGAACCCTGATGAGATTTTACCCAAGCTTGAGATCGTTGCAGGCTCAAAGATAGACAGACAGAATGATGTCTTGGTTTTGGACGAGATACAGGATTGCGGCAACGCGCTTAATTCGCTCAAGTATTTCTATGAGAAGTGCCCAGAACTCGCGGTCATGGCTGCTGGGAGTCTACTTGGCGTCAATCTCAAGAAAAAGAAGTATGGACGAATCGAGCCGCCGAAGTCCTATCCGGTTGGGAAGGTGGAAATAGTCGATGTCGAGCCAGTGTCATTTCCGGAGTTTCTTTGCGAGAAGGACAATGCGCTTTGGGAGTATTACATGTCCATCCGCGGAGACGACCCGCTGCCAGAGATATTTCACCGGCGGCTTTGGGACATGTACAGCATATACCTTACTGTCGGCGGCATGCCGGAGGTCGTGGCGAGCCATCTCTCGGAAGGCGACCCCGCACGAGTGCGCAAGTTACAGCAGGACCTCGTCCAGCTCTACGAGAACGACATTGTGAAGTATAACGGCGAGATAGACGCGGCGAAGATTCTTGCCGTGCTCAGATCCGTCGTTCCGCAGCTAGCAAAGGAGAACAGCAAGTTCATCTACGGTGCGCTGCGCGAAGGAGCGCGTGGGCGCGGATACGAAGAGGCCATCGAATGGCTTGTGTCGGCGCGAATGGTGAGGCGTGTACACAATCTCGACGCAATCGAGTATCCGCTTTCTGCGCATGATATAAGAAATGCGTTCAAGCTCTATCTCAACGACATCGGCATGCTCAAGGTTGTGGCTGGAATTACAGACGAGTCGCTTATGTTGGACAGGGATTTTCCGTTCAAGGGGCGCTTCGTCGAAAACTATGTTTTGCAGCAGCTGTCCCGGAGCGCCGTCGGTCCGGTGCATTATTGGGCAGAGCGAGCCGACAGGGAAATAGATTTCGTTCTCCAGCACGGAGACAACGCCGTGCCTGTGGAAGTCAAGGCCGGCGGCGACAAACGTGCATCGTCCTTCAAGGGCTATGTCAATTCCAAGAAACCGAAGTTTGCAATTCGGTTTTCCGAGCGCAACCTCAAGAAGGATGGAGCCTTCGTGAACATTCCGCTGTATCTGGCGCCGCGGTTCGCAAAGTGCTTTTGATGCTTAAAAAAGGTCTTTCGTGTGGAGAGTCCCCGCGAAACCGTTGTAATTTTTAATTCGCTCGGCGGTGGCCGAATGCTCCTCCTCGCGAAACCTCGGCGAATACGCCGTATCAGCTCGCTCGGACATTCGCTCCACCGCCTCGCTTACCCTCCGATCTTCCGCTGTTGCGCGTTTTTCTTCGTAGCCCTTGCGCTCGCCGACGTTCCGTCAGCTCGCTTAACCTTGTCCGCGGCAAAGCCGCCGCGGTTTCGCCGCGGTTTTTGCTTGTCTAAGGGGTCATTTTCCCGCCGCAAAAATTTTTTACGATTTAAGATTAGATTTAAGATTCGTTTGGTATAATGGTTGCGAACTCGGCGATGGACAGTAAAAGTTTTAGCCGTGTAGCCACCTTCGCCAAGGCTTCTGCCTCCGCCAAGGCTACGGCGGACGAGACGGCGGCCGAGGAACATGTAGAACGGGTCGATTGATGAAAGAAAGTCGAAAGGTTTATGGCTGGCTGGCGCTCCTGGCCTTTGCTCTTTTCGCGCTCTCTGCCTTTGCTGGACAGCGGGTAGTTGTGCCGCAGTTGCCGACACCTGTGCGGCCGCTTGCCGAGGTTGAGACGAATGTAGTGTTCTCCACGGGAGCTGCGACAGACAACAAATGGACGCTGACGATTGAGCGCGACGCGACAAGCAACAGCGTTGAGGTCGTGTTTGGATATGACGCGAACGAGGACGGCGTACTTGGAATTGAAGAAGGGGAGTTGTCTATTGGCTGGGATTGCGGGGAGTGGTTCTGGCGCGACAGGTGCTCAAACGCGGCATGCCGCGTCGAGGGAACTGCCCAGCGTCTCGATATGACGCTTTACCTCAACCGAGGCCGCGCGGCGAGGTCGCTGGCATCCTCTGTGTTTCCGCCTGTCGTGTCGCCTACATGCTTCAACCCCGACTGGA
>JAFQYM010000016.1 GCA_017406465.1 Kiritimatiellia bacterium
AACTGCCGCTGTCAGGAACCCATTGACCGCCGTCCACACCGCCAAAAGAGCGCAGCATCGGTGCTCCGCGCATCGTCGGCACATCATCGACCGCAGAAATAGTCACGTTGCTGCTTGGCGGGAACACGGTCAAGTCGTATGAAGGGCCCTTCTCCAGCAGGAAGACATACTCCCCTGCGTTGGTGACGGCGACGGAAAGATTGCCGACTGTCAGGAGCGTCGTTTCTGGCGGATCATCCGCGACTGTGACGGAGAGCTTGTAGAGCCCATTCGTCAGCCCTTTGCCCACCTGCGCGTCGACCCACTGAGGATAGCCGACGGCAAGGATCTCGGTCGCGTTTGTAAAGTTCGCCGCCACCCATTCGTCGTCCTGCCCGAAGCCGTTGTGCTGAAACGGAAGCTCGCGCGGCAAATACGCTGCGACGCCGTTTGTCGTGACTGACACGTCGCCGTTGCGGAAAAGCTCAAGCTCGGCAGAGACGAGTTTGTTGGTGTCGCGGTTGATCGCTGCGTCAGTCCAGGCGAAGCGATACGAGTTGGACAGCGTTAGCTCGTAGCCAAACGTCGTGAGCCCGCGCACGATCTCGAACGGCAAGCCAGCAGAGACGACGGCGTTTGTGTCAAATGGCGTCGGCCATATCTGACCGTAGGAAACGACCTCGACGCCGGAGAGGTGGTTCGTTCCCCAGGGGAACACCCAGCCGTCCTCGAAGGGAAGCCAGAACGAATCCTTCCAAGCGCCGCGCACGTTCCAGTTCGCGGATTTCCGTTCTGCGCAAGTTGCCTGTGCCTGAACGAGATTCATTACGTTTGCAAGAATACCATTCATCGGCAATCCTGTCAACAACAAACCGGACCCCAACTGCGGCACCGGCATCATCTGCGGTGGAAGATTGTTGACGCTGTTCGTCTTGCCACCGCCGTAGATCACACCGACAAGCAGAAACGCGCAGACGGCGACACGGCCAAGCGCTGTGAGCGACCGCCAGACGGAAAGCATCCGCGCAAAGACATCGCGCACCATGCGCGAACGAAGCGCAATAATGACGAGCGAGGCCGCAAGCCCACACAAGGCAAGGCGCATCAGCACAGTCTGAAAGATCACCACCATCTCATCTAATCCTCAACTTTAACGCGTCAATTGAAACCTTGCTCTCGACACGAACGGTTTCCGCGCCGCGAGAAACAACACGGGAAAAATTCCAGTCGTGGTTGAAGCACATCGGCGACACGACCGACGGGAACACCGAGGACGCCAGCGACTTCGCCTCACGGTCCCGGTTGAGGTAGAGCGTCACGTCGAGGCGCTGGGGCGACCCCTCGACCCGGCATGCCGCATTTGAGCGCCTGTCGCGCCAGAACCACTCCCCGCAGTCCCAGCCGACACAAAGCTCCCCTTCTTCGACCCCAAGCACGCCGTCCTCGTCCGCATCACGGCCAAACACGACCTCTACGCTGTTGCTCACCGCCGCATCGCGCTCAATCGTCAGCGTCCACTTATTATCTGTCGCGGCCCCTGCTGAGAACACTACATTCGTCTCGACCTCAGCCATCGGCCTCATCGCTTCCGGCAGCTGCGGAACGACGACTCGTGCTGCAGCAAACGCAGAAGCGGCAAGACCGAATAGTACCAATACGTGCAGACCGACCCTTATACTTACTTGTCTACCCCTATTGAACAATTTACACTTGTGCGCAATCATAGATCAATGTTTCTTCTTCTCCTGTGCTATGGCCTGCTGTAAATATCCATAGACGCGAACACGATCTGCTTCCTTATGTGCAATCTGCTTCTGCAGATCAGCAATGCGGGCATTAAGACGCGCAATGTCCTGATCAATTATATTTATTTGCCTCTGATATGCTTCAGCACTCATTTCCTTCTCTCTTACTTTTTAGTGATGATGTTTGTATGTTCTTGTCCGATTCTGCGACCACACGCGCGATCACGCGGGGAAGTATAGAAAAGAATTCCTACAAATTTCCTACAAAATTCCTACAATTTTGTAGGAAAAGGGGGATAACTGTCAATAAATCGCAGAACTGCGACAAAATGGGGCGTTAAATTTTCGGAAAATAAGCAATAAACCAGCTTGACAAGTTCATTTTGCTATGGCCCCCCTGCCTGTTGGTTCGTTCAGGGGTCACCACCTGGCGGGAAGCCAGCAAAGGATGCCCAAACAAGGGGTGTCAACTGGGCCGACATCAAGAAAGCACTGAAAAATAAGGCTTTCTTGGGGTCTCTCCCCGCAGTTTCCAGTTCTATTGATACAGTAACTCATGCTAGCTTTTACTCCTGCCTCTACGCGGCGCATCAGCGCAACGCGCGGTCCTTCTCCCCGTCGTCGAGGAAGAACGCACGGTGCGCAAGCCGGCTGACAAGGTGATAGCACCTGTTCTGCTCGACAACCCTGTTCTTTCTCATGCGGACATTATACCAAAAACTCGGCTACTGTATCAGTTTTACTGTATCAATAAGCTCCGACCCTTCATTCCCGAAGCGCGCAAATCCCCATTTACAAGGATTTCGCAGCCCCCCCCCTCGTTTCCTTATCTCGCTTCGGGGAAAATCGGAGCCGCGAGCGTCCTCGAAATGCGGTTTGTCCCAGAATGAAGCGGCATTTCAACTTCACGAAACAAGAACGTCCCCTCTACTCCATCTGGTAACGACACAAAACCCTGTACAGAATCATCCGCAAAGTCGAGCATTACATCCACGAAGCCTCTTGGATGCGGCACGCGGCAGTCAATGTTGTGCAACCCAGCCGGCTGAGGTGCGACACGGACACGGGAAAAGCCAGGCGCATCCGGCCTAATTCCGGCAACATGCGTTGCAAGGTGATAAAGCGGATGCGCCCCCCATCCATGACAATCGCTCCGCGAAGGCTCGGGCATTTCAAGCGGCGTGCTGTATCCTTTTCGCACATAATCCCTCCAAAGGTCAAGCCGCTTCAGGATCAAATCCGACCGCCCCGCGAGCCCATAGGCGTCAAAAAGGTAATGCGAAAAATACACAGACGTGCGCGTAAGCCCATGAGCTCCAACAAGGAAGGATAAGCAGCGTGTGCGGCGGTCTGCATCAAGCATGCCCGCCGCAATGGCAAGCGACTGCGCATGCTCGGAGTAACGGTTATGCGCGCAGTCGTCTGCAAAGGCACCAGTTTCTTCACTCCAGAAGGCGGAAACGACTCCATCGACCACCCGCTGTCGCCGCGCAGCATAGACAGCGGCAAGATCGCTCCGGCCAACTGCGTCCGCGACCTGACCTGCCGCCTCAAGGGCGAGTACATAAAGCAGGTTCTCAATGCATGAAAGCCGCCCAGCTTCAGGCCCAGCACCGAGATGCGCACCTCCCGGCGTCCATTCGGCCCAGTCGACAAAGCACCATCCGGGAAGATTTTCAAGCAGACCGTCCGCATTCTCAAACGATGCAATCCCCTCCATTGTCGCGGCAAGTGCCGGCAGCTGTCTCAGAAGCCAGGCAAAGTCATCGTGCCACATCATGAAGTCCCTGAGCTCAAGCGGATAGATAAGCGTATAGGTGGCCGAGCGCGAGCATGGCCCCGTGCATGGATAATTCATCGGCATGATTCCGTCGGGTCCCGCCGAACGAGCAAACAGCTCCAGCACACGTTTCTGAAGACAATCATCAGACGACACGGCATTTTGAGCCAAGAACTGTATCCGCGAGTCTCCGATATACACGAGCTGTTCATAGAACGGGCAATCGTACACGCCCTCGTGTGCGCACATCTGAAGACCCCGTCGACAGAGGCGTACAACTGAATCGATCGTATCGTCATTACATGAAAAATGCCCGACAAGATCGAGAGGATAGAACGATTCCTCAAAGTCCAGCGACAACACCTCTACCGGGTCGTCCTTTGTCTCGACGCAGAGCCGACACACGGTTCCACAGCGGTAGCGACTTGTCGTAAAGCGAGACGCCCCGCCTGCCGGAAGAAACGTGTCTTCATATGCCTGTCCATTGTCAAGTCGCCGTTTACTCTCGCTCCAACCGAGCCGTGCCACTGCGCCTCTGCCTCCCGACATCGAAAGAATTGGGTATGCACAGTAGTAGTCTCCAAGCGCCACAACTATCTCGCGTCTGCCATTCGCGGGGACGGAAATGGGGAATCTGACTCCTGGAGCGTGGAAAACACGGGATGTCTGGCGAGGGAGCTTCGGCTTGGTCAGCCGCCAGCCTGGCAATTCGTGATAATATGGCGAAGGCTCGTCAAGTCCCTCGCGAACGACGACGACAGGACCAAATGCATCTTCAGGAAGCTCCGTCAGTTCAGGCGAGGAACCGCGAACAATGTTCGGGAGGCCGACCCCGAACGCCCCGCCAGATTTTCCGCCATAGGAGACATTCTTAATGTCGGCGGCTCGCCACTGGGACTTTCCCGTTGAAAGGACTGCATCGAAATCACCATATCCCTTCAGGAAGAATCCAGCACGATAAGACGGCATTCCATATGGCATCGATCCGCCATGGTACACGACCGACTCGATCTCATGCCGTCCCGGAGAAACGGGGAGTTCGTATGTCCTGCAGGCCCAATCGTCGGGCACGGAGAGATCTGGCCCCCGCCCCACGATCCTGCCGTCAAACTTCAGCACGTAGTGAGTATCGGCGGACACGTCGACCGAGGCAGTTGCCGCCGCCGAATTCGTAAATACATTGCGAAAGACCCTGGCGATGCCAGTGCCTTCGCTCCATATCCAAGAAGCCGAATCTAAACCATCGGCAGGAGCGCTGCGAGCCAGCACTCCCACCGACATCGCGATGACCGCGACTAGCGACATGAGCCTGCCCTCTTATCGGAGGATTATAGAGAGACCCATTTTGCCGAGCGCACATTCGTAGCATCCGATGTCTGGAAGCGCTGAATCAGTAGCATTCCCGGCAGAGTCAAGACACCTTGGCTTCCCGGCGACATCACACGCCCCTTTCATCCACGCAAGCGCGACACCGGCGTCACAAAGCGGTGATTTGAGTTGAAGCGAAAAATCTCCATTCGCGGCATCGGTAAACAGCGGAGCATCCGAGAACACACAGTCAACATTAGGGCGCGATTTTATGTCGTCGGCAAGACGGGGCGCCGACGAGCTGAAGTAGCAGTTCGTAAATGAAACGCCGCCGCCGCCGTCACCTGTCTGATGGAGATCACGAATGGTGCTGCCATAAACGGCGCAGTTCACAACCGGCAGCACCTTCGACCCAAGGCAGAAAATCCCCTTCGCATTGTTGGCAATCGTGCAGTTTTCAACCGACACATTGTCCGATTCGCATTTGAGCGCCGCCGTTCGACTGCCCATGGTAAACGAGGAGCCTGTCGCATTCATCAGCAGGCAGTTGCGCATAACCATGCCATTTCCCGTCTGCACAAGCACGGAGCCGTCGCCGCCGTTCCCATTGAAGATGCAGTTGACGAGGCTCACAGGAATGTTCTGGTACTTGGACTCGTACCCGTCAGCCAAGAATGTCGTCGCACCGGAATTGCCGCGAAACACGCAGTTTGAGACGACGCAGGCCGCCATTGCATGAACACCGCTCGCGCCACTGCTGTTCTGGACGCAGTTCTCTGATACGAGGCAATTCACCATCATGCTCCCGGCCATAAGATAGGCGGCTTCCGAGTATGCCGCATTCCCGTCAGACATGGCAAGTCCCCTGTTGTCGGCAATCGTGCAGTTCTCAATCCATGCCGAATTCTGCCTCACCCAGAGCCCGCACGAGCGTATCGCATTTCCGCAGCTGACGTTGTTGGAGATCACGGTGTCGAGCACACGGAAGCCAGCGGTGCGGCTCGGAGACGACATTGCCGCGCCGCCCGTCGAGCCAATCGACACAGCCCCGCCTGTCGTGCCGTTGTCCTGACCCTTTACCCAGAGGTTGGTAGTGACGTTGCCGACCACAATGCAGTTCGTGATGTAACCGGCGCCGCTGGTATCCGGCTCAAAGGCAATGCCGCCGCCAGCGCCACGATAAGAGAGGTTGCCGACGATGCGGCAGTCTGCCACGCACGTGCTGTCGTGCCTCGCGCCTTGAACATAGATTCCGCCGCCTTTGCCTTCCACCCAGCCGTTCGTTACCGTGAAGCCGCGAAACACGCAGAACTTATCCCAGTTCAACGAGTCAGAGTTTATGTGCACGATTCGGTTCGTTGTCGCAGGATAGCCGCCGCAGAGGGTTGTACCTTCGGGATCGATCTCCTCCTGCGCTGCCGGCCCTTTTGAAGACCGCATCTCAAACTGAGCGTTGTTGATCTCTATCTGATTCGTGATGACATATGTACCGCTCATGACATAGAGCGTCCGCTGCGTCGAATCACCTTTGTGGCTACCGTTTGCGGCATAGACTGCGTCGTATATGTTGGTACCGGCAGTTTCCCACGAAAGGTAATCTGGGTTCTCGGGAACGCCTGAGGTTCCCGGCGGGACGCAGAAATATTTGACATCAGCGACAGACGAGAGCGCGCAGAATGCCAGCGAGACTGCTATGAGCTTTGCTTTCATGATTTCTCCTTATTTTGGTGTGACTTTATTTTGGTGTGACTTTGTAAAGGTGGCGTGAATGCGAAGGGAAAAGATCCGAAAAGGCGCCTCCTCGCAACGGCAGCGTTCGATTCTCAAAAAGAACCTCGACGACCCCGTCCCGCGGCGCACCCTCAGGAAGTGCAAATGAGGCTTTCTCGATTTGATTTGCATCAATATTGCAGGAGAAGACATACCAGTCACCGTTCAGCGTGCGCGTCATGTGGCGCAGAATGCTTCGCGGGCGATCGCAGTCAGATTCCCCGCAGAGCTCCTCTGAAAGAATGACCGGCGAAAGCAGTTGCGCCTCGCGATTCACTTCGACCATCGCGCGCCACGAGCCTTCCGTCCTTGGGAAGCCCATATACCAGGCTATTCCCGTACATCCCGCGCATATACTCCCCCAGCTCTGCGCAATCTGTTCGTCGTAAGATGGATTCTTGTAGTGAAGGGTCATGTTGTCGCAGACGAGGAAGAACCAGCACGGTTTGCCTCCATTAACCGCCGTCATTTCATCCACCTTGCGCACGACCGACTCGACAGTCCTGCCCTCGTTGTTCGTCAAGTAGTCGTCCAACATAAGTATGTCCGTCTTTAGTTCGGCGAACCTGCTCGGAATGCCCATAACTGTGTTGTTCATCTGTACAGGCAAATATGGATATCGGGCCTTCATCGACTCAAGCCATGCCATGGCGGCATTGCTTTCCATGCAAAGCTCCGGCTCGTCCAGCACCATGTTGGAAAGAATGCATCCTTCAAATGGACGGAAGAGCTCGACCATCGACTCCGTCGTCAAGTCGTCGCGAATATCGCCGCCTCCGAATTTTCGTCCGAAGTCACACCAGTTCAGATAGAGCATCCCGGACGAGTCTACCGCGCTCATGAACGCGCGCGCCTCGTCCGCGCATCGCGACCATGACGGTATCAGCGCCAGACAATGGCGAAAGCCCTTTTCGCGGAGAAATGACATGATGCCAGGATATCCTTCCCCCTTTTTATCGTCGAACCATCCCACGACTCCGAGGCAGAGTCCCGTGAACAGTTCGTTTCGGCCATTGTGCACGACGCTCCGCGTCCAGCGGTTGATCTGGGTTGCTTCTCGGCGAAACGGGAGTCTTACAACCGTATCGGAATATCTCTTGCCGCAAACGGTGAACGAGACAACATTCGTGCCCATCGGGATATCCGACATCGGCTTGCGCACCACGCGCGTTCTGCCGTCAGCGCATCTTACCCGCCACGCAACTTCAGACTCATCCATGTAATAGTTGAGACGCCCCACAACATCCTCGGTCGTAGCAGCTGGCACACCTCCGCCTCTGTTTTCCCATTCTGCCGCAACCTCAGAAGGGAACTCCAACAGACACCAATATTCCTCCTGATCGAATCCGACACGTCGTGTCCGCGCTGTTGAAACCGGTTCATGTCCGCTGCTCCAGTCATTTCGGCACAAGTTTACGCGCCAGACCTGCGACAGCCCGCGTTGCACAAAGTCGGAAAACGGAATGGTCACCAGATAATCTATGGAACCGACCGCCGCGTTCCCACACGCTTCCACCTGCCAAGATCCATCCCACTTGATGTCGTTCGCGCACATGTCAAACATATCGCCATTCGCACCGCCCATGAAATGGTATGTACTTCCACATTCCGTTGGCTTGAAGAACAGCTCGATTCCGTCAAAACGATATATCATCGAGTCTCGCGGCTCTTTCACACGAACAAGCGACCTCGCATCTTCTCCGAAGTTTCTGAACCCTATATACAGCCTGTCCGCATCGCAAGCGACATATGCGCGCGTTTCCCTCGTCGGATGCCTATCGACATTCCAGAATGACGCGATTTCGGTTGCACAGTCCTTCCATCCGTCAAGTTCAACTGTTGGCCGAACACCATCAGCAAGACGTCGCACGGCATAGCTGGCTGTCGATGCACTGGGCAGATTCCCTCCGAATCTGGATTTGTCGAGTTCTGATGGGCGATATGGCGTCGCATAGGTCTTGGACAAATCAAACGTTCCTCCACGCGGCATGTCGACGATTTCACACTGCAAGTCATCAATCCAGAGGACAGCATCCCTCTTGGCGGGTTCCAAAGGGGAAATCCTGACTGGTGAATACACACCCTTCCCGGCAAGAGCCGAACATGTGACTTCATACCGACGCCACTCCCGGCCCACATGGACAATCCGATGTCCATCCGTACCCTTCTGCGAAAGCGCGATTTCCACCGGCAGATCGTCCACCGATGACTTCATCCACGCCGAGAATACCCCCGCCAGGCCCTTTACCGTTCCCGTCTGCCAAGGCGCAATGACTATCGAACGCGATGCGTCGTTTACTTCGACACGCAGGGAGAAACTGCCAGAATGGCGTTCGGAGCCATCCATTGCAAAGCGCCTGAGAAAACGCGTTTCGTACTCTCCTGCCGGACGATGCAGAAAATCAAAATCTCCATGTAGCCCATAATAGAGCGGTATTCCATCCACACCGTGCTCAAATCCGGAGTTGTAGACCATATTCGGGGAATCATCCTCATGTCCAACAAATGAGACAAGGAAGTTGTCCACCGCGAACTCACATTTGTATCCCGACAGCTCAATGCGAGTGCCGTCCTTCGGTTCGGGTGCAATAAATTCTGCACAGAGCACATCGTCAATAGTGAAGACATATGTCAGGGCGCGCATAGATCCAGTCATTCGCCTACGGACAACTCTGAAGTGGACTGGTTTGCCAAGCATAAACGACGGAATCTGATCGTAACGGCCGCTTGATCGTTCATTGTTCGGAAGCCTCCATACTGCGAAGCCTTTCCCACACGGCTGCACCTGAAAATGGTATCCGTCGATAATGAGCCCGCACCACGCGCTCTGCGGCGGAGGAACCCGCTTGCCGTCTGCCAACACTGGAATTACTATGTCCGCCTCGACGACGAACTCCGGTGGCAACGCAGAACGCGGACGCATCCACGCACCGTTCGGCACGATCGCCCTTCCCCCCTCGATTTTCGCCCCAGCTGCGTCCCAGTTTTCGGCAAAAATGGCGGCAACATCAAAAGAGTCCTCGAAAACAGGCGCACCATGTTCATGTGCTGCGACAAAGACCGTGGTGGATGCGCAAAGCAATGCTAATGCTAACCGAAACATCTTCACAGCACACCTCCATCACACTTTGGGGACCTGTATCCAGCCGGATGAAATTGCACTACCGCGTGCACCAAGCGAGTTCAGTGCCGTCACTGTAACACGAACCCTGCCAAGGTCGTACTTCGGCAGGTGTCGAGCTTCCAGGGCCACCTTGACTGCGGGGAATTGCAGATCATACTTTTTGGGCAGAACAACAGTAGAACTCAACACGCGGAACATGCCAAGCGTAAGTTCAACGCCAGCATATGAATGCTCGACCTTCACTTCATAGTCGTAAGGACGAGTCTTCGCATTCTCTACGGCCTGGGGAAATTCGATCACACCGTCGCCACCCGGTCTCTGCGGCAACACAACGCGGACGGATGCCGCATCGGGGAATCGCGGCGTCTGAACATACTCCACGCGGTCTTCGCGCCGGACAGAACGTGCGGGGACCGGCGTCACCCACGGAACATCGATTTCCTCGCCACGGCTGAAGTCTCTCCGCTCCAATACGATCCGATCAGGAAACACACTCATCAACATTCCTTGCCGCACATCGGGCACGTCGCCGGTCATGCGGATGACCGACTCAAAATTATCGTGAATGGCAGAGGTGTTTGCGCTCTTAAGCGCAGACGTGCCGACCGCAGTGAACGACCCGCGCCAGAAACACCGATCATCCGTAAGGGATATGTGCGAATGCCCAGACAGCGCAACGGCCATTGGATAGTCCTTCAGCACCGCTGTCACTGCCCCATCGTCGTGCGTGAACACGTAGTCGCATTCCATCACGGTTCCCTTGAGATGTGGGTGCTGGACATAAAAAAACGGTCTGGAGGTGTCCGCCTCGGCGAGTTCCTCGCGCAACCTCCGCATTTGCCAGTCTGGCGTGGCGGAGAACAGATCGATCGGCGTCGCTGGATCCCAATTAGCGCAGAGGAAGTCGAACCCTTTGACTCGCCTGCGGAAAAATGGCGAAAAATCATCTCCGAAGAAGTGCCGCCACGCCTTCGCGAAGCCGACCTTGACGAGGGGAAGCGCATCGGAACCCGTAACGTCCAGGTTGCCAAATCCCATGTTGGCGCCAATGCATGGAGCATTGTCAAACACGCGAACATCATGATTCCCCGCCACAAATATCCGTTCAACATGCCTTCCGTCACGTCCAAAATCGTCCGGGAAGACATCGCACCACGCCTCAGCCACTTCGCGCAACTCGCCAACAAGTCCATGATCGGTCAAATCACCCGCTATCACGACCGCATCGACGAGTCTCTCCCTGAAATATCTGAGGGCCCGGCGGAGTGCGAGCGTAGATGCGCGATCCGTGACATGCGTGTCGCTCAAAATCCCAACCACAAGTTCAGGCCGCTCCGGCAAGACTCCGCCAGCCAATTTCGAAACAGCGAATGCCCCTGACGCAGCGATGAAACTGCGACGCGAAACGGCATTGCATGATCCTGTGTTTCTGGTTTGCTGATTCATGCTGACATTATGCCATTTTACGCGTTATTTTGCAATGTTCATCTGCGCCAACATTTTGTATATTCACGCCACAAGAAAAATGGTATCATATCCTCATGAAACTACGAGAACTCATTTTGCTCGACAATGCAAAATACCTGGCAGACAAACGTCTGCCCATAACGGTAACCCGTATGCGTTATTCCCGCGCCAACGAAACAGTTCCACCGCACACTCATGAATTTGCCGAACTTACGATCGTCGCAAAAGGCAAGATTACACATTTTCATGACGGCAAGGAGGACAAGCTCCACGCCGGCGACTTCTTTATCATCCATCCCGGAGCTGTCCACGCCTACGAGGGGGCATCGCGCGACATCCTGCTCTATAATCTGCTATTCGATCCCCATATCCTAATTCCGGCGCTTGTCTCTGCTCGACTGCCGTTGCTTGCGGAGATATACCCTGGCGACGACAAGCATTCGGCAGATGTCCTAGGACGGCTTTCGAAATCCGCATTGAGATCCGCGACCACGATACTCGATTTAATCGGCCACGAAAATGCCCGACAACGCAAGACGAACGCACCAGCCCTCGCACATCTTTTTGCAGCCGCGATAGCTGAACTGTCGTCAACTTACGTACCACCAGACAGTCATCGAAATGAAAGTGCGCTATTCAAAGTCTGCACGTTCATCGACGCCAACCTGACAGAGCCGCTAACCATTTCTCTCCTCGCACAGGCAGCGGGGATGTCACCCAGAACTCTGCAAAGGCTTTTCAATGATTTGTTCGGAACAGATCCAAGCATCTACATTCAGCACATGCGCACGGCCAGGGCCGAAGCGCTACTCGCATCGACCGATCAGAAGCTCGCTGCGATCGCTGCCAACTGCGGATTTCATGACGCCAGCCACATGTCTAAGACTTTCAAGCGCCTTCGTGGCGTCACGCCGGGAGAGATACGCCGCCGCGCCAATAACTGCGGTAAATCAAGTGTGGGTCAAAAGGGTCAGGGGAGCCAACAGGGTCAGACCTGATTGCCACAGTAGATTGCCACAGTAGGTTTTCCTTGTCATAGCGGCGCAACCCTTCCGATTCGCCGCTTGCCGTCCTTCGTCAAGGCGTATTTCTGCTGCGGCGAGTTTGGGTGCACGGGGTCGCTGCGCTCAATCAACCCCGCCTCCATCAGCGGACGGAGATACGCCTTCGTGAAGTACTCCCGGCTCGCGACGCCAAGCGTCGTGCGCAGATATGCCGGCGACTTCGGCTCCCACTGAAGAAGCTGCATATGGGTCAAAAGGGTCAGAGCTTATTGATACAGTTCTATTGATACAGTAACTCATGCTAGCTTTTACTCCTGCCTCTACGCGGCGCATCAGCGCAACCGCGCGGTCCTTCTCCCCGTCGTCAAGGAAGAACGCCAGGTGCGCAAGCCGGCTGACAAGGTGATAGCACCTGTTCTGCTCGACAACCCTGTTCTCATGTGGGCATTATACCAGAAACTCGGCTACTGTATCAATTTTACTGTATCAATGAGCTCTGACCCTTCATTCCCTGGAGAGAGCTCCATGTCGCATATGTTCATCAGGGGGTAAAGCGGTCAGTCATGGGCAAACAACCGCAACAGGGCCCAAAAGCCCCGATTTAAGCGGCTTCCATTTCGACGCGTCGAGCGGCTTGTAGTCCATTCCGACCATGTTGATGTCGCTGAAGTACTTCCAGTCAACGCCGTTGAGATCGTTCCACCTCAGGCGGTTCGCGCCGAGGTTCGTGACCTCAACCTCAAGGACATTGCCCTTTTCGCCGAGAACGCCCGCCGGAATCGCAAAGTCATAAGGCGGCATGAACTTTACGCTGAGGTCGCGCCCGTTGAGCCGCACGCGCGCAATCTCGCGCACATCGCCGAGGGATACACGGTAGGGGCACGCGTCCCCGCGTGCCCGCGGACGAGCGAGGACGCTCGTCCCTACCATATCAAACGTTGTCTTATAAAGCATCGTCCCGGAGAAGGCGTCGTCGAAAGTCTCCCAGCCGATAAGCGCGTCGAGCTTGCGCGGCGCAGGAAGCGCCGGCCCGCCGCAGATCGGTTCGACGTGCCAGGGTCCTGGGATGTTGAACGCGTTCGTCCCGCCCGCCACGCAGTCCTTCACCTCGAAGCCGTCGCCGACGAGAAATCTAGAGTGCAGGGGCGCGAGCGCAACTTCGCGCACCGCCATGATCTCGCCCGTCAGCGGATCTGCCGCCGTGAACGTGCCCTTCGATGCTATGACCTTGGCGACAGAGCCCGTGTTCACGACAAAATACGCCGTCTCGCCGTCCTTCCTCCACCGCGTCGCCAAAAGCCCCGACTTCGCGTCAAAGGGCATGCGACGCGCCCTTGACGGAATTTCAAAGCGCTCTGGATCGACAAGCTCCGCGTACTTCTTCGCAAGGCCCGCCTTGACCATGCGCGGCGAAATGTAGTCAAACGCATATCCTGCCTCATACAGCTCTTTCGCAACCTCGCCGATCTTCTCGCCGTAGAACCAGTCGCGAGCATGGACAGTCATCCGCGCGACTTCACCCTTGTGCTTCTCGCGAAAGCTCGTCGGGTCCCACAGTACAGCAATGTCGTTGTCGGGCGTCCACGTCTGGAAGAGAGACTGGCACCGCGTGACGTATGCGTTCAGCGCGCCCATCTCGCGCCAGATCGGGTTGCGCGGATTCATCTCCAGCGACGCGTAGAAGCACCAGCCCGGCCAGACGGCGTCGACGGGCGAATAGCAGCAGCCGTGGTAGAATACGTGGTTCACGCCGGCAAGGAAGAGCCGGTCGAGGAACATCTTGATTTCCTGCGGCCTCTCGCAGAAATGCTCATCGATCCACGTGCAGCTTTCGGACGAGACGAGCTTCGTGCCCTTCACGTGCGCGGCGGACGAGGCGAACTTCGAAATAAGGATATCGCGGTCGTCCTTGCCGAACATCTCGGTCTCGGGGATATCGGCGAGCGCATAGAAGTCGAGCCAGTTCGAGGGAGCGCCATGCGCCTCGTTTCGCGTCAGGTACCCGTTCTCACGGCACCAGTCCGTCCACACCTTGAAGCAGGCAAGCTGTGATTCGTCGACATCCTGGCCTTTCTTCGGCTCCGCGCCGTAGTATTCGTAGCTGTCGTGGTAGAACG
This sequence comes from Kiritimatiellia bacterium, assembly GCA_017406465.1. Classification (GTDB taxonomy): domain Bacteria; phylum Verrucomicrobiota; class Kiritimatiellia; order RFP12; family UBA1067; genus UBA1067. The sequence goes on from JAFQYM010000016.1 coordinate 14,295, forward strand.
CGCGCGGACGCGCTGCGACGAGTATGTCCGCCGCTTCGTCTGTCGAGTCGTCCCGCACGAGATCCTCGCACGTTACGCTCTGCGCCGCCTTGCCGAACCACTTGTCGAACTGCGCGACGTGGAGCTTCATCGCCTCGGGATCAAACGGATCGAGCATATATCCCGTACCGCCAAGCCCGGCGCGCTTGACCTTCTGTCCGGAGCTTGCCGCGTGCTCCTTGTCGATCCACGGCCCGCCAAAACACCAGCCAGAGCCCATCGTGAGGTCGATGCCAAGTCCGTTGTAGCTTGCAAGCCCCGCCGCGAGGTTCCACGCCTCGATCCACTGCGGGGAAAGAAGCGGTTTCCAGTTCTTCTCGTAGCCGCCCTTCGCGCCGTAGATCGGAATCACGTGGAAGCCGCCGAAACCCTTGTCCGCAAGCTCGCGGCACTGGAGCTCAAGGCCCGCCTTGTCGACAGCAGACCCCATCCACCAGTTGTAGACCCACGGCTTCATCGTCTGCGTCGGCTCAGGCCAGGCAAGCGGCTTTGGCGCCGCGGCGCAAACTCCCGCAAGCAACACCGTCGCCGCAATTGTCAAAGCGCAAAGTTTCATGCAGCCATCCTTCATAGTTGTCACCGTGCGTCAATGGCGCGGACGGCGAAAAGAGGCGCGGCTACCGCATGTCGGTCACGCCGACCTTGTCCATGTCGCCGTAGTTGAGGTTCTCTCCGCCCATGCCCCAGATGAACATGTAGTTCGAGGTGCCGGCGGCGGAGTGGACGCTCCACTCGGGCGCGGTGATCGCCTGCTCGTTGTGGAGCCACACGAGGCGCTGCTCCTGCGGACGACCCATCTGGTGGCAGATGGCCTGCCCCTCGGGGACGTTGAAGTAGAAGTACGCCTCCATGCGGCGGTTGTGCGTGTGCTGGGGCATCGTGTTCCAGACGCTTCCGGGCTTGAGCTCCGTGAGGCCCATCTGGAGCTGGTTCACGCCGCCGCCGGGAACCTTCGTCAGCACCGGGTTCACGATGAGCTGGTTGATGACGCGGTCGTTGGACTCCTCCATCTTGCCGGCCTTGATGTAGTTGCCGATCGTGTAGCCCGGCTTCTTGCAGTTCTGGTCGCTCGTGATGCGCTGCGTGACGAACTCCTTGTAGGCGGGCGCGGAATTAATGTAGAACTTCGCGGGATTCGTCTTGTCCTTGGAGGCGAACTTGACCTCCTTCTTCCCGCAGCCGACGTAGAGCGCCTCCTTGAACTCGAGGTCGTACTTCTCGCCGTCCACCGTCACCGTGCCAGGTCCGCCGACGTTGATTACGCCGAGTTCGCGGCGGTCGAGGAAGTGTTCGGCCTTGAGCTCCTCGAACGTGTCGAGCGTCAGCTCCTTCTCGACAGGCATCGCGCCGCCGTAGACGAGGCGGTCGTACATCGTGTAGGTGACGTTGATCTCGTCGGGCGCCATCACCTTCTCCATCACGAAGCGCTCGCGCGTCTTCGCGGTATCGTAGGATTTGAAGTCGTCGGGGTGAACCGCGGTCTGGACCGTGAAGTTGACCGTCGTCGCAAGCATTATCGCAATCATGTTCATTTGTCTTTGCCTTTCTTTTGTGTTCTAAACTTGGAATCTATCATGGCCTTGAACATACGGGCCACAGACTGTTCGCTCGCGACCTGCTCGCCGCGTACGTAATCGTGCCACGACTTCGCGTCGCGAAACCTACCGGCCTCGGTCCAGTCCGCGCCGGCGCAGACCGTCAGGACCGAACATCCACGATCAATCCACGTGAGCGGCTTCGTCATTATCATCTTCGCGCCGTTCGGCTCGTCGGCAAGCGAGAGTTTCCCGGAGATGGGCAGCGCGAAGATCGCGTTCATCATTGAGCCTTCCTCGCCCTCGCGGTTGTGGGGCTTCTCGAAAAGCGACACTATGAGCTTCTTCTCATCGACAAACAAGTCACCGGTGTGCTCGCGTTCGGCGCTCAAGTCAAGCCCGATGCCGACCTCGAGCCCTTCCACCGGCACATCCTCCGAAAGCGTCACGGTCTCTATGAAAAACGAGCTCCCTTTTTCCAGGACGATCCCAAGCGTCATCGTGCCGCCTATCGGAAGCTTGTAGTCGAGCTCGAACGAACAGTGCTCCTCGCAGTTGGTAAGAATGCGATAGGCCACCCAGTTGCCGTAGTCGGGAAGCCACTTTCCGTCCTTCCGGAACGCCACCCCGCCAACGCCGCGCCCAGGACCGACGGCATAGTCGTCCATGCCGAGCCCGTTGACGTTCTTGTGCCAGTTGCCGTAGTCGCCGTGTCCGCGCAGGAGATGCACGACGAAGTTGTTCGTCGTCGCCTTGTTGAAGACGTCGATGCCGCTCCACTTGTGCACGTCGCCAGGCCCGTAGGCGCGAAAGCCAGTGCGGTCGTTCTCCCAGAAGAAGTCGTTCGCCCGCTCCGGCGCCTCCCCGCAGAGGCACGTGGTCGCTATCAATATTGCCGCAATCATAGCCCTCCCCCTTGCTGTTGTACGCTTGCTGTCATTTCGCCCTTCTGATCCTCAGCCAATTCACCGCGCACATGCCGAGCGCGAGGAGCCCCGCGAGAGCGGCGCCAATCCACTTGAGCGTCACCGTGAGGTGGTAAATTGACCAGCACCAGAGCGCCGAGGCGAAATCGAGCGCCGCGCCGCCCTCGAAACCCTCTGGAACGGCGATGCCGTCGCAGTTCGCCGCGGCGATCGCCTTGGTGAAAGCGGGCGTCAGGTTGGTGACGAAGAAGAGTCCGGCAATGAGCGCGACGAGGCCGATGACAAACGTCTTCGGCACATTGCCCTTAGTGATCGGGAGTACGCACGGGAAAAGGTAGAACATCCCCGCGAGCGACGCGAGCGGCAGGAACTTGTTCCCGGGAAGGAAGACGGAAAGAAAGAGAATCACGGGGATAAGCAGAATCGAGACGACGAGCGTCGTCGGATGGCCGATCACGAGCGCGGGGCTCATGCCGATGGAAAGCCCCTTGAGCCCCGAGAAGCGCTTCTCGACAAAACTCCTCGTCTGTTCGCAGATGGGCTTGAGTCCCTCAATGAAGAGCGCCGTAATGCGGGGTATGAGCTCCATCACCGCGCCGACCGTCACGCCGAGCTTCAGTATCTGCGGTATCGAATCGACCACGGCCTTCCACGAATCGCACCTGAGCGCGCCGATCCCGCAGCCGATCACAAGGCCGAGGAAAAGCGGCTCGCCGAGAAGCCCGAACTTCCTCTTCATCCCCTCCGCGTCGATGTCGAGCTTCGAGATGCCGGGAATCCTGTCGAGGACCCAGCAAATCACGACCGCAAACGGGGTGAAGCTCTGGCAGAACGGCTGCGGAATGGAGATGCCGTCCATGTCCTTGTAGTAGTCCTGGAAGCCCTTCGCCGTGAAGTCGGCCATGCAAAGCGTGATGACGTAGAGGACGATCGCCGCATAGAACGCCCACGCGAGCGAGCCGGTCGCAAAGAACACCATCGCGCCGAGAAAGGCGAAGTGCCAGTAGTTCCAGAGGTCGATGTTCACCGTGCGCGTCACGCCCGCGACCAGCATGACGACGTTCACGCCGAGGCAGACGGGGATTATGAACGCGCCGACCGCGCAGGAGTACGCGACAGCTGCAGCAGCCGGCCAGCCGAGATCGAAGAACGGGAGGTTTAGGTGATAGAGAGCGGTCATCCCCTTCAAGGCAGGGCCGAGGTTCGAGGTGAGAAGTGCAGTCACGACGCCCAAGCCAACGAAGCCAACGCCGACGAGAAGACCAGACTTAAGCGCTTTCGAGAACTTTATGCCGATGAGAGTTCCAAGAACTGTGAAGATGACGGGCATCATGACTGCCGCGCCAAGACCGATTACGTAGCCAAAGACCTCTTTCATGGCGTCATTATACCATAAATGGCGGAGAATTAGACAATCCCCCTAAAGTGTTAGCCCCGTCTCAGATACGTGCGCTTCGCCGGCATACACCCTCGTTTCGCCCACGAGAAGCGAGCCGTCTTCCTGCACACCGCCGCACAACCCCTTTATCGGAGCGGCGTCGCCGTCAGTCGCAAGGACCGCGACTTCCCGCCCCTTAAGCACGTCGAACGCGGCAAATGCGCCGCGGAGCGCGGCAAATCCGCCGCGCAGCCAGCGAGAGTGCATGTCGCCCATTTCCGCGACGACGCCATTTAGGACGCCCTCGCGATCAAACGGACTTCCCGCAGCGAGCCGCAGCGACGTCGCGCGCGCGGCGATCTCGGCAGGAAAATCAGTCTGGTTGACGTTGAGCCCGACGCCCGCGATTACTGCGTCGCCGTTCCTTTCGCAGAGGATGCCGCATATTTTCTTGCCGCCGACTAGCACGTCGTTCGGCCATTTCACCGCGACTTGAGAAGAATTGCCGAGAAACGCCTCCACGGCGCGAGCGACGGCAAGCCCTACGACGAGCGGAAGCGTCGCGACTTCCGCAGGCGACGCATCTGCCGCGTCGAGCACGACTGAAAAGGTAAGGTTCTCGCCTCGCGCGGCGTGCCATTCATGGTCAAGCCGGCCGCGCCCTGCCGTCTGGAACTCTGCGACAAACACGTCGCCCGGACGGCCCGCGCGCGCGTCGGCATTTGTCGACGCAGTCGTTTCCTTTCGGTAGAAGCGGAACCCCATCGTCTCAGAGCTCGATCCAGTCGCCAGACTTGCAGGAGACTTCGGAAATCTTTCCGCCGCGGCGGATGACGAAGGAATCCTTGCCAGATGCGTTCATGACGAACGTCTTCTTCTCGGGAACGTCCACTATGCGGCCGTCGTCGTAAAGACCGATGACGACTTCCTTGTCGCTCTCGGCCTCGATGACGGGATACTGGAGCTCGGGATGGCGCGGCGTGAACTTGCCGTTAAGAAGCGTGTCGCGGTGGTCCTGCGAGAACTTGATCCACTTCTCGACCATCGCGAGGTGCTCCTTCGGGGCATTGCGGAGCATGACCGAGTACTGCACGACGCCGAACATGGAGTTGATGACGTAGAGCGCCGCGTGCTCGGGGCTCTCCGCGAAGTTCCACTCGAGCATGTCGGAATGGACTGCGGCGCTGCCGGAAGCGAGACGAAGGTTCGCGATGGCGAAGCGGTTGCGCCTCAAGTTTCCGGGGCAGTCTCCAACGCGCAGCATGTTGCCGTACTTCCTGATCGCGGGTCCGACATAGCTCTGGCGGAACTCGACGAGGATGTCGGGCTTGATCGCGGTAAGCGCTTCCTTGACCTCGGTCATGAGACGATCGACGGCGACTGGGAGCGACTTGATGTCGCGCCCGGCGTAGTTCTCCTTGACCGCGGGATCCTCGCCGGAAAAACGGAAGGCGTCGATGAAGTCAAGCTTGAAGCCGTCGATGTTCCAGTCCTTGAGCGCCTTCACGTACGTGTCCACGAGAAACTTCCTCACCTCCGGGAAACGCGGGTCGAGAACCGCGGCGCCCATGCCGCGGTCGTTGCCTTTGACATACTTGCCCTTGAACTTCTCGTAGTTGGCGCTCTTGAGACCAATGAAGGGAACGGAGTACCACATCATGTACTTGATCCCAAGGTCCTGCACCCTCTTCACGTGCGCGGCCATGTCGGGGAAGCGGCGCTTCGAGACCTGCCAGTCGCCGCAGAACGCGTAGCCGCGGTTCGTGTCGTCTGTCTGCCAGCCGTCGTCGACGATGAAAGTCTTCATGCCAAGCTTAGCCGCGATCGCAAGCTCCGATTCGATGTCGGCGGCGAAGACGTCCTGATGGAAATTGTACCAGCTCGAGTAGAGAGGATCGCAGGCGGCCGTGGGGACGCGGCACGGCACGATGCCAGCCGTCTTCTCAATCCACGCGACGGATTCGCGCACCGCGTCGGCAAAGCCCTTCGCGCGAGCGTCGAACCTCACACGCGTCTCGTAGTGCGAAATCGGGGCCTCGGGCGTCTCGAACCAGCCAATGCCGATCTCGAGGACGCTTCCTTCCTCGCGGATGCCGCCTACGTGGTTGAGGTGGCGCACGCACTCCTCGGCCGCGACGGAGAAATGGCTCGTGTCGTTTCCGTCGAAGTATACGAAGACCGGCATGCCCTGCGCAACTTCGGTGTGCGAATGCGCGCCCCAGTTCGGGCGCATGCCGCAGTCGCCCGTGTTGACGTTCCAGGAATAGTCCATGCCGACCTGGGGAACTTTCGCCGACAGCCGCGTCTTCGGCGGGACCTTCGCCTCCGCGCAGTCAAGCGTGATCTTCGCGATCTCCGCGCCGTCAGGCGCTACTTCGCGCACAAACTCAAGCTTCCAGCCGTCACGCTCCTCGCAGTCGACCTTGACCTCTCCAAACGAAAACGCCGCGGCGGCGACGGCCGCGAAAACACCAACCATCATTGTCTTGTCTCCTTTTGAGTTGAATATAAAAGCATCGCAGGGCCCAGAAGCCCAGCATCGCGATACAGCGACCCGGCCCTTGGGCCTTTGATCGTCCATGTCGTGCGCTCGCCCTCAGGAAGAGACGCGTCGTGCACGAGCGCATTGTACCACGTCGAAGTCACTTCCACGCGGATGTCCGCCGCACCGTTCTTCAGAAACGGCGCGACGTCGAACGAATACGGCTCGCACCAGAGTTCGGCCGCCTTCACGCCGTCCACGAACACCGTCGCCCAGTCGCGCACTCGCCCGAGGTCGAGCATAACGCGCGAAGGCGACCCAGGAACAGCGACGCGCCCTTCGTAGACGCGCTTCGTCGCCCACGCAGGATAGGCCTCGACGGGCTTGAGTTCAACTGGAAGAGCAACGTGAGACGCCATGGAATGGCATAGACCGGTCAAGTCTCGGCGCTCGACGAGGCGATCAACCGTCAATCCCGTCACTGCGTCATAATCCTCGTGACAGCGAGTTTTTCCCCTGCCTATGCGGCAGAAATGCGAAGAGCCGCTTCTACCCACCAGGAAGAACACGTCCATGTCACCGTCGCGCCGCTGGTACCAGCCAGCCACATCGGAAACACGCAATCCAAGAGCTTCTAGCGGCGACGGCCAGTCGGGAACGAAATCGCCGCGCACGATGCGTGCGCCCTTCTTCTCGAGCTCGCCAAGCTTCGCCTCGGTCGCCGGCAGAAGGAAGGTTCCCTTCGGCACCCAGATGACGCGATAGCTCATGCCGTCAGGAAGCACGATCTTCCCGTCCTTCGCGTCTACGCGCGTCATCAGCGCGTCGTTGTTGAGGTAGTCGTACTTGTAGCGGTTGTCGAACATCAATTTGTGCTCGCTGGGCCTGTAGCCAACGTCGTCGCCGAGATACATGAGAATGTCGACGACGGGGAGTCCGCGCTCGAGTTCCGCGCCGCAGCGCTCAATGTACTTCGAGAAGTGCTTCATGTACGGCCACCACGCCTGCTCCCTGAGAAACGGGGAGCCGATGCCCGCGCCAAAGCTCGTGGACGGCGGCTTGCCGCCGACGACGGGATTGTGAGTGTAGGTGTGAAAAACGATATGCGTCACCCCGCGCACAAAATGCTTGTCGACAATCTTCTTCCAGTCCCTGAAGTTCTCGTCGAAGGTGAGCTCGAAGCTCGTCAGCGCCTCGGCGGAAACGCGGCGCTTCCCGTAGATATGCGCCGCCGAAACGCACGGAAGGACCGGCTTGAAGTCGAAGCTTCCGACGAAGCCCTCGTTGCGGTGCGGACTCCAGAACTCGCACATCGGCTCGTCGGCGAACTTCCAGAAGCGCAGCGGATCGCCAGGTATCACGTCGCCGAACGCAGTCTCGTACTGCACGGACATTCCGTTTTCGCGCGCAAGGCGGGCGATCGTGCCGTAGTAGTTTTCCTCGACGAGCCGTGAGCAGACGTTGCGCCAGTCGAGAAGGAATCTCTCAGTCTCCGCTTCGCTTTTTAGGACATAGCCGAAGAGCGCAGGGAGCCAGGGGCGAAGAGGGTATCCGGTGCGGCGCTCGAACTCCTCCTCCATCTTCCACGTCCAAGTCTGGCAGCCACACTCCCAGCTGTCTACGAGCGTTCCATCGATCTTCACTCCCGATTTCAGGAACTTGCCGAGATAGCCCGCGAAGTTCGCCTCAAATCCCCGGGCGTCCATCTTGTCACATTCCCAGCCAGTTCCCTCCGGCGGCGCCGGGTGGTTGCGCCTTTTCGCGTTGACATGCCCAAATACAAGCGTTCGCTCGCCCTTGGTCTTCACCGGCGACATCTTCGTCGACATCGTGAAACTGCGATACGCCCAGCCCGCCTTCGCCTCCCACATGTCGAGGCGCGGCTCCGGCATCCACGAACCATTCAGGTCCTTGCGCGGATAATGGCCGCTCTCGGCATAGTAATACAACTTCCAGCCGGAAATCGGGAAACTTGGAACTCGGAATGTCATCCCGACTTCGTCCTGCCAGGCGCCACGCGGGCACCTGACGCGGAACTGCTCCCTCGGGCCGTCGCAAAGGACGATGTCCGCATCCGGCTCGTAGGCCCATGCATGGTTTATCTGCTGCGGGTTTGGGACGGTTATCGACAAGTAGGGCGAATCCTCGAGGGGGAACGTCACAGACCCTATCTCGTGGTAGTCGTCATCCTTGTCGAAGTCGGGCTTCTTGCCCGGCTCGAAACAGACGAGCTTACGCATCGCCTTGTCGGGCGTAATCCACGGCCCGCCGGACATCGACCACCCGGGGCAGTTCTGCATCTTGAACTTAAGCCCGCGCCTGTGGCACTCCGTCTCGGCGAACTTGACGAGATCAACCCAGTTCTCGCTCAGGCACGGAACCATGTTCGTAACGCCGGGCCACGGTTCGTCTTTCGCCCAGCCGCCGTGGAAGAACTGGATTCCGGAGATGCCGGCGTCCGCAATCGCGGCAATGTCGGCGGCGAGTCCCTCCTTGGACGCATTCCCCCCGATGACGTGAAACCAAGTCTCCGGTGCCGTAGGCGACACCGCGAGGATTGCGGAGAGGGCGAGAGCCGTCATTTTCCGACGCGCTCGATCTTAAGTGTCCACTCGACGGGGGCCTTCGGGTCGAAGAGATACTTCTTCATCGGCGCCGGGCCGCAACTCGCGCCGCCAAGCCCCATCTGCCTGACGTCGAGGTTCAGAAGCACGTCCTCGCTCGGGACGAGCGTGGCGTGCATACGGCGCTGGCCGTTGATGTGACGCGAGTACGCGAGCGTCTCCCAATCGTAATGAAGCGCCTGCACAAAAAGCGGCTCGCTCGAAGAGAACTTCACGCCCCTGCCGAATCTATCGGTGAACTCCGCCCAGCGGACATCGCACTTCATGCCGCAGTCCTGTGGACGGACATAGTCGACGAACTGGTCGGTGACGGTGGAGCGCCAAAGCCCCACAAAGCTTGCCGTCTTGCGGTCTATGTAGTTCTCCCACGGTCCGCGCCCGTACCACGCCATGTTCTCGTAGGCGCGTCCGAGACGGAGCGAAAGGCCGAGGCGCAGCAGCGCATTCGGCATGCGTCCAAAGGGAACGACCTTGTTCTTCAGCGTGACAGACCCGTCGGATGCAAACGTCCACTCGCACTCGTGTTCGAAACCGGCGCTCTTCATGCCGTCAACCGAGACCTTGGTCCTAACGACATTGCCGTCGACGACGATGCGGCCGGGATGGTAGTGGAGCTGCGTGAGACCGCTCCCCTCAAAACCCTTCGTGCGGTCGTCTTTCCAGGAGCCGCCTAAGAACGCCCAGCGGTCGTTGTCGGTCCACGCACGGGCGCAGGTGAGACGCGGGCCCGCGGAGATGCCGTCGAAGTCGGAGAGGATCGTAGCGCCCCTCATGACAAGAAGCTTGAGAGTCCCCGTCTTCTTGCTGAACACGGCATACGTCTTGCCACGCTCAATCGTCACCTCGTCGCCGTTTTCGTCATGCGCGGTCACGGCGTCGCCGTCTGGCTTTTCCTCGGTGGCCGGCTTCTCGTTAAGGAGAAGCTGGTCGCGAGCGACGGCATAGCCCTTCTTCGCCCACGGCGCATCAGTCTTTGTCAGGAACTCGAAGTTGACGAAGACCTCCTTGTCCTTCCCGATGGTCGCGAGAGCCGCGTCGAGCTCTGGGATCTTGAACTCGCCAGTGGCGAGCGGGGCGACAGACGGAACCGCAAACAAACCCTCTCCCGCCTTCTCACCGTCAGCGAGAAGAGTCCAGCGTCCGTCGAACTTAGAGGCGTCGGTGAAGCAGTGCCTATTCTTCAGGACAAACGCCGTTCCACCGCTACCAGTTCCCCTCTCCACAACGATATTCTGGTAGACATGCCCCACTTCGACAAGCTTGGGACTTACATTGCGCAACGGATCGACAATGCCGTTGCAGCAGAACGGACCGTCGTTCGGGAAGTCGTCGAAATCGCCGCCATACGCAAGGAAGTGCTCGTGGCGGCCGGTCTTCGGATCGATGCGCCCCGTGTCCTTCCATATCGCCTGGTCCACCCAATCCCAGATGCAGCCGCCGATGAGCGCGGGATAGGCGTAGATGACATCCCAGTACTCCTTCAGGTTGCCGACGGCGTTGCCCATCGCGTGCGCGTACTCGCACATGATGAACGGCTTGCCGGCGGTGTGGCCGGAAATGGCGTATCCCTCGCCGCCGCCCTCGCCGGACATGGCACCGCCGCGCTTCTCGTTGCCGAGCTTGCCGCGCTTCTCGAGCCATTCGACGGACGGATACATCGTCGAATCGACATCCGCGTCTTCGTTGCCGCGCTCCCAGTGCACGGGGCGCGACGGGTCAATCTTCTTCACCGCAGCGATCGCATGGCGGAAACAGTCGCCGTGGCCTGTCTCGTTGCCCATCGACCACATCGTGACCGAAGGATTGTTGCGATAGAATACGGCGTTACGCTCGTTGCGCTCGACGATGGAGTGGTCCCACTCCTTGAAGCGCCCAAGCCCCCTGTCGCCGTAACCCGGCTCGTGCGCCTCGACGTTCGCCTCGGCGATCACGTAGACGCCGTAGCGGTCGCAGAGGTCATACCAGAGGCGGTGGTCGGGGTAGTGGCAAGTGCGGACAGTGTTTATGTTGAACTGTTTGAAGAGCGTGATGTCCTTCAGCATGTCGCCAAGCGACACGGTGCGGCCGTTCTCGGGATTAGTCTCGTGGCGGTTCGCGCCCTTCATCTTTACTGGCATACCGTTCACGAGGAACGTGTTGCCGACTATTCTTTGCTCCTTGAAGCCGACCTTCTTCGCGCGGATGTCGCCGCCCTTCTTCACGACGAGCGTGTAAAGATATGGATCTTCCGCGCTCCAGAGATGAGTGTTTGGTTGTTTGAGTGTTTGAGCGTTTGATTTGTCCGACAACATCGCGACGACTTTTTTCTCGGCGTCGTAAAGCGTCGCAGACCACTCGCCGTCAATGCCTTCTATCGAAATGGAGACCTCTTTGCACTTTCCACTTTCAACTTTCAGCTTTTCACTTACCTTGAAATCCCAGATTCCGTCCTTCGGCATCGACCAGAGCGAGACGTCGCGGAAAATACCCGAGAACCGGAACATGTCCTGGTCTTCGAGATAGGAGCCGTCGCACCACTTAAAGACTTGTACGGCAAGAAGATTCTCTGCGTCCTCTGCGTCACTGCGCCTCTGCGTTAAAAATTCCGTGATGTCGAACTCGCTCGGCAGCTTGGAGTCCTCGGCATAGCCGACCTTCTTCCCGTTGACCCACACGTAGAACGCGGAGCCAACGCCCTCAAAGCGAAGGATCACCCTGCGGTCCTTCCACGATTCCGGCACGGAGAACGTGCGGCGGTAGGACGAAACCGGGTTGTACCCCGGCTCTCCGTTGTCGCGGTCGAGGATCCTGGCGAAGTCCTTGTCCTTCGGGTTGGACGCGTTCTTGTGCGGATAGCGGACGTTGGTGTAGATGGGCGACCCGTAGCCGCGCATCTCGACGCAGCTCGGGACGTCGATAGTCGCCCAGTCTGCGTCGTCGAAGTCCGTCTTCCAGAAATCGAGCGGACGCCGCGCCGGATCGCCGACCCACTTGATCTTCCAGTCGCCGTTCAGCGAGACGAGATACGGCGATTCAGGGACGAGGTCGTCGGAGAGCGCCGAACTATCGTCCGCGAACGGAACCGTCCATGTCCGCGCCGGCAGGCGGTTTATCGAGTTGACCGCCGGATTCTCCCAGTCGTTGACTTCCGCGGCAAATGCGCCGCACGCCGCCAATCCAATCGCCATCGCTATCCTCTTCATGGACGCCCCCTTCCCGTTACTTCATGCGGCCGGTGTACGCGTCGACGCCGCTCGAGTCGACGGCCGACTTGAAGAACTTCTCGGATGCCTCTTCCCTCTCCTTGTCCCACGGACGCGGACCGCCGCAGAGCTGGACGGCCCAGAGCTTGAGCTGCTTCCTGTGCCAGTTGACGGAGCAGTTCGTGCCCCATGCGCCGCCGTGGCCAAACCACTGGTTCTCATTGTCGACCTCGGGGGCGGAAAGGCCGAGGGAGTAGCCGCCAAGCCCCTTCGGACGCGTGGAGACGGCAAGAATCGACTTGACCGTCTCCTCCTTGAGGATGCGCACGCCGTTGTCGCCGACACCGAGGTTCATGAGCATCTTGTAGAACTTGTACTGGTCGTGCGCCGTCGTCCAGAGGCCTGCGCCAGCCGATGCAAACACGTGGCTGTCGTTGTAGGGACGCTGCTGCTGGTCGTTCTGGAGGCGCCACTTCGCGGGCGCACCCTTCTGGCAGTCGTACATCTCGATCTGCGTCTTAAGCTGCTCGTCGGTCGGCCAGAACCAGGTGCTCTTCATGCCGAGGGGATCGAGAACCTCCCTCTTGAGATAGTCCTCCCACTTCATGCCGGTCACAACCTCGACGACTGCCGCGCCGATGTCGATACCGGTGTTGGAATACTGCACCTTCGTGCCTGGCTCGAAGAGAAGCGGCGATGCGGCAGCAATAGCCGCAGTCTGGCGCAGTGGCGCGCCGCCGGACCAACCGCCGCCCTTGATCGCGGGGCTCTTGGCGCAGATCTCAAACGGGAAGCCGCCCGTGTGGTTGAGGCACATGCGCACGGTGAGGACGTTCTTCGCCTTGACGAGCGTCTTGACGCCGTTTGTCTCGCCGCCGTTCACCCAAAGCGTGCCGAACTCGGGAAGGTACTTGGAGACGGGATCGTCGAGGTTGAGCTTTCCTTCCTCGACAAGCTTTGCGACCGTCACGCCGCAGAAGCCCTTCGTCTGCGAGCACTGCATGTAGACGTCGTCTGCGGTGATCTTGCGCTTCTTGGCGACATCTGCGTAGCCGACGCATGCCGTCTCGGTCACTCCGTCCTTGTAGAGCATGCATACCGCGCCCGGGAGTTCGCCGCTTTCGACATATGGGGCGAGAGCGTCCGCGACATATGTCGTGCCAGAGTCCTTGATTCCGTTGCAGGGCTGCGTGCAGCAACCGACCATCGCCACCGCAGCGACGAGTCCGATCATGAGTTTTTTCATTTTTTCCCCTTGTTTTTCATTGTTCATGCAAAGTGAATGTCTATGTATTATACCATATCATAGGACACGGTTGTCGATGAGCCGCGTCTTGCCGCAGTAGGCGGCGACAAGAATGCAGCAGCCCTTCTTCGGCGTCTTGCGCGGCTCAAGCGTCTCGGCGTCCACGCACTCCACGTAGTCAACCACGAGACCGGCCTTTTCAAGCGACTTCCTAAGCGCCGCAAGAGTCTTGGCGCCGCCCTTGGAGCCAAACGCCATAAGATTGCGCGAGATGGCGACCGCCCTCTCCCTCTCCTCCGGCGAAAGGTACGTATTGCGAGACGAGCGGGCGAGGCCGCTTTCCTCGCGCACTATCGGCGCGACGACGATCTTGAGGTCGAAGTTGAGGTCGCGCACCATGCGCTTGATCACCTGCGCCTGCTGGTAGTCCTTCTGCCCGAAGACGGCGAAATCGGGATGCGCGAGGTTGAAGAGCTTCGCGACGACCGTGCAGACGCCGCGGAAATGCCCGGGGCGACGCGCGCCGCAAAGCCCCTTCGAGAGATCCTCCTCGTTCACGTAGACGCTGTGCCTGTCGAGGTACATGTTTGCTGGCGTCGGGAAGAAGACAGCGGTCGCGCCCGCTTCGCGGCACTTGGCGAGATCCGCCTTCTCGTCACGCGGATACTTCTCGTAGTCCTCGTTAGGCCCGAACTGGACCGGATTCACGAAAACGCTCACGACAATTTCATCGGCACCGCGTCTCTTCGCCTCGCGTATGAGCGAAAGATGCCCGTCATGGAGATAGCCCATCGTCGGGACAAGCGCGATCTTGGCGCCTGCAAGCTTGCGCGCGCGGCACCACTTCTGGAGTTTCTGGGGTTCCTGAAAGATTTTCATAGTAGGAGTTGGAGTTCAGAGTTGGAGTTGGAGAGCGGAATTGATATCTTTTTTAGCAGAATTTTTAACGCAGAGGCGCAGAGGCGCAGAGGGAATTGGAGAGTGGTGAGAAGATTTAGGGGTTAGGGGTCAGGAGTTCCGCCTTCGCCAAGGCTACGGCGGACAAGCAGGGGTTAGGGGGCGCGAGGGAGAGCGACGCGGTTGCCTGGGAAAAACCGAACGCGACCCTTGAGACGCAAAGCCATGCAGAGCGCGTTTACCTTTTCGACTGGCAGGCCCGTTCGCCGGACGAGGATGTCCATGTGAACGCCCTCGGCGTCCACCTCGCGCATAATCATCGCCTCCTCTACAGAATACTTGGGCGCAGGCGCAGGAGAAGCAGGCGACGCCTTGACCTTCGCCTTCGATGGCTTGCGCTTTTCGGCGGGGACAAGCGGGGACAGTTCTTCCTCGACATCTGCGGCAGAGCGGACAAGACGTGCGCCATCGCGGATGAGCGCAAGGCACCCCGCGCTCGAGCGGCTGTCTACGCGTCCTGGAACTGCCATCACGACGCGCCCCATGTCGGCGGCGCATGAAGTAGTGATAAGCGTGCCGCTCTTGAACGGCGCCTCTATCGCGACGACGCCTTTCGCGAGAGCCGCGACGGTGTGGTTGCGTTGCGGGAACGTCTGCGTGTCTGGATAGCGACCGAAAGGAAACTCGCTCACAACCGCGCCGCCGTTCGCCACGATGTCGCGGGCGAGCGAGCGGTTCTCCTCGGGATAGAATTCGTCGAGCCCCGAGCCAATGACGCCGACCGTCTTCCCCTCCGCGGCAAGTGCGCCGCGGTGTGCCTCGGCGTCGACGCCGAGCGCAAGGCCAGAGACTATAGTCCAACCGTTCTCGGCAAGCCCCCGTGCGATCTTAAACGACTGGTCGAGCCCGTAGGCGGTCGCGCGGCGAGTGCCGACGATCGCGACAGACGGAGACGACAGGATGGAGGCATCGCCCTTGACGTAGAGAGCAAGGGGGTGCGACGGCTGCTCGAGAAGACAAGGCGGATAGCAAGGGTCCGCAGGCGTCACGATCTCGATCCCGTAGCGCTTTGCAAGCGCGAACTCGCGCTTCCAGTCAATGTCATCGCCCGAACGCGAGACCTTTTGCGGATACGCCTCCCACGCGGCAACGACGGAACCTGCAGATTCGACAAGTCCCGCGAGCGTGACGGATCCTACCCTGTCCGTCAGGTTGAAGGCTACATACGCCTCACGTTCATCCATTTTGTCCCCTTGATTCGTCATCCCACGATATGATATACTATGCGCGTTTTGGCCCCATCGTCTATCGGCTAGGACACGAGCTTTTCATGCTTGGTAGAGGAGTTCGACTCTCCTTGGGGCTGCCAGATTCAAGTCTAGGGTTCACTTCCCGCTTTTAAGCCTCTGGCTGACCGCGAGCATCCGCTCGCCGAGATCCTCGAAGCCGACGTCCGCAGCGTACACGTCCTTGTAGTACTGGTACGCCCGCTCAAGGTCGCCCGCGTCCTCGGCGCAGCGGCCAAGCTGGTAGACGATCTTCTTCTTCAGGTCGTCCATCGTCGGAATCGCGTCGCGCGCCGTCTCAAGCTGCATGACGGCCATGTCCGTCTGCCCCTTGTGGAGAAAGCACATCGCGAGATAGTAAAGCGCCCACAGACGGTCCTTGGGGCTCTTCTGCGCGAGCTGGAGGTGCTCAAGCGCCTCGTCGTAGTACTCGTAGGTGTAGTACTGAAGCCCGAGCTCGTAGCGGAGATGGAGGTCGTTCGGGTACCTCTCGACGCGCTGCGCGAGATCGTCGAACACGAACTGGTTCTTCTGGTTCTCCATCTCGATTGCATTCGCCTCGTCGCCTGCGGCGCGGTACGCCTCGATCTGCTGGTCGTAGTAGCTGACATACGTCTGCGAAAGCATGCGGTCTAGCTCGGGGTCCATGGAGCCGGACATCTCGATCGCGTCCGTCAGGCACTGTATCGCGTCCTCGAAACGCTTGTTCTGGACGTAGAGACGCGCAAGGGCGCGGCGGAAGTTCATGTTCTTCGGCTCGCGTTCGATCTGGGCAATCTTCTCGCGGATGAGCGCCTCGGCGTCGTCTCCCGTGATGACCGCCTTGTTCGCCTGGTCGAGCTTCTTCGCCTGCTCCTTGTTCGCGATAAGCGCCTGGAAGCCGCCCTTCTTGCCGGCGGTCTGCTCCCAACCAGCATTCATCGTGGCCTGCGCCTCGGTGTTCTTGAGAAGCTGGAGGACGCGCTGGTCGCCGGGCCTGAGCTCGGAAAGCTTCTGGTAGGCGTCGCGCGCCTTGTCGTAGCGCTTGGCCATCGTGTAGTACGTCGCGACTCGCTCAAGAAGCGCGGGATCGCGGTTCGAGCACTCGTAGGCGGCCTCGACGGTAATCGCCGCATGGTCCGCCTTGCCGGCCGCCTCGGCCGCCTTGACCGCCGCCTCGATGTTGTCGGGGTCGAGCGGATTCTGCGAGAGAAGCTTTTCGGCCTCGGCCATCGCCTCTGCGCCCTGGCCCTTCTTGACAAGACCCATGATCTTCATCTGGGCCATCTTGTAGCCGAGCTTTGCGCCAAAGCCGACCTTGCCGTTCTTGCGGAAATTAGCAATCTGCGCCGCGCGGAGAAGTCGCCTCGTCTCCAAGACGTCGGGAGCGGCCGAAACGGCCTCCATCAGCATGTCGACCGCAAGCTCGTAGCGCCCCGTCTCAAGGGCCTGTCGACCGCGATTAGTGAAATTCTGCGCCTTCTGTGCAAGGTCTACCGCCATCACGAAACCTCCAGCCTGTTGTCGCCCGGGTTGTCGAAGACGCCGCCCGCCTTGTACGTCTCGAGCATGAAATGCGTCGCAGTGGAGAGAACTCCGTCAATCGTTGAAAGATCGGCTGCGACGAACTGCGCCACGTCCTGAAGGCTGTCGCCCTTGACGAACACGAGAAGATCGTAGCCACCCGACATCAGAAAGCACGCCTCGACCTGCTCGAACTTGGCAACGCGCTCGGCGATCTTCCCGAAGCCGCAGTCCCTCTGCGGCGTGATCCTGAGCTCGATTACGGCACGGACTCCATCTTTCTTCATTTTACCGCCTCCTTTGCTTTCGCGCCATCCCAACGGCACGACGTCACGTCATCGACAATCTGTCTCGCAAGATCCTCAGCCGCGCGCCCAGACGCGTCGCGCCGTGCGGTAGCGATGTCGGTGTCGGAAAAGCAAGTCGTCTCCGCGACATAACGACGGTTGTTGACGATCACCTTGCCGTTGCGCCTGTCGACGAACGAAACATCTGCGGATACGACGAGCCGCTGCTCGTACGCGCGCATCGACATTTCACGCTTGAAGTAGATGCGCCCAACCGAAGCCGACTTGATGACGCCCTGGACTTCAATGGCGGCATCGTCGGCCGAGGCGATCTTGAACGTGCCCTCGCGCTGGAACTCTCGCAGCACCTGGCGCGTCGCCACGGCGCCAAGCTCGACCAAGTCGGACTCGTTGCGGAAAGTCGGGACGGTGACCGTGCGCATGTCAGAGGGAACGGGCGACGTCCATCTGTAGCCGGCGCAGCCCGCCAGCGCAAACACCGCTAGGGCTATCGGTAAAATCTTCTTCATTTGCCTTCCTCCTGAAGCTCGAACAGACGGCGGCGGACCTCCGGCGCCCTGTCGGAAGTCGGGTACTCGTCAAGGAATCGCTGGTACGCGCTCACCGCGCTGCGCCTCGTGCGCGTGCTGGAGTCGTAGAACTTCGCCGCCTTGTAGGCCTCCTCCTCGAGAAGCGCACGCGCCTCGACGCGGAGCTGCGCGACTTCCTCCGTCTCTTCTTGGGACAGCTTTCCGGATTCGATCGCGAACGTAAGGAACCCTATCGTGTCGCGCACTCGCTCGCGGTTGTATTCGCAGCGGCGAAGTACGACCATGCGCGCCTTCGCCTCCCGGTACAGGGCGACCACGGCCTCGGGCGAGTTGGGGAACATGCTGCGGAGGTTTTCGTAGACGGTAGCGGCGGTCTCCTGCTTGTCCTCGTCCTCGCGCAGCAACGCAACCGTGAGCATCGCCTGCGGGGCGAACTTTGCACCCGGGGCCCTTAGCACCACCGCCTCGTAGGCGCGACGCACGTCGACCGTGTTGTCGAACCTGAAGAAGAGGATTTTCTTCCCCTCGTCGCGCATGAGCTCGGCAGTCTTGTACATAAGCTCCACGATCTCGTCGTAGCTGCACTGCGCCGAATAGAAGTCGAGAAGATAGCGGTATTCCGCGAAAGCGTCCTCGGCGTCGAGGAGCTTGCCGAGACATATGTCCGCGACGGCCTTCTGGGCCTTCGCCGCCTCGGGCGAAGTCGGCCACTCCCGCACGAGCGCATCGTACTCCTTCTTCGCGCTCTTCCACGATTCCTCAAGCTCGAGGGAAGCCGCGTACTCGAACTGCTCAGCGGCGGTACCCTTCTTCGGCCCGTTGAACCAGCCGAACCACCGAGGCGTCTTGCGCGACGGCTTCAGCAGCTCGTCTTCGCTGTCGAACCCGGGATACGCGTCGGTCGCATACCGCACGTCCGGACCGGGGCTCACGCCCGGGGAAACGGCGACGGCGGCAAGCGAACACCATAGCGCCGCCACGGCAAGAACTATTGCTCTACCAAGATTCATGACCAGTATTATACCAAAAAACCATGCCCAAAATCACGGCGCAGATCGGCAAAATTTCCACGCCTCTCAGTGTACGAAGAGGATTTCGCGGTATTTCGGGAGCGGCCAGCGCGAATCGTCGACGAGACACTCGAGGCGGTCGACGGTGCGGCGGAGGTCGTTCATCGCGGCGATCTGCGCTTCGTGGCGCTTGCGCGCAAGCGCCGTCTCGAGCCGGTCGCACTTGACGTGCAGGTCGTCGAGACCCGCGCCGAGCTTCGACGAAAGAGCGGTGAGGCCGCGGATGCCGAACTTGAGCCCGTCCGACTTCGCCTGCCCGAGCGCCGCCGCGAGCCGGGAGAACTCGTCCGCCACGACCGGGCGCACCATCGAACGCGCAATCTCAAGCGAAACGGAGGCCTCGATGCGTACGCGGCGCAGGTAGTCCTCGTGCCCTATCTCCCACCGAGAGAGCATCTCGGTCTTGGACAGGACGCCGTACTTCTCGAAGAGCGCGATGTTCGCCGGATCCCTGAGGGGCGCGAGCGCGGCAGGCGTGTCGTGGAGATTGGGAAGCCCCCTCTTCGCCGCCTCCTTCGGCCAGTTCGAGGAGTATCCGTCGCCTGAGAACACGACGCGCCTGTGCGCCTTGACGAGACGCTGCAGGAGCTCCTGGAGATTTTCGTTGAAGTCGCCCTTCATCGCCTCGAGCTTGTCGCAGATCGCGTCTATCGACTCGGCGACAATCGTGTTGAGCACCATCTGGCTCTGCGCGCAGTTCTGCGACGAGCCAGGGGCGCGAAACTCGAACTTGTTGCCCGTGAACGCGAACGGCGAAGTGCGGTTGCGGTCGGTCGTGTCCTTGGGTAGCACCGGGAGCGTGTCGACGCCGACGCGCAGCTTCCCGCCCTTCCCGCCGCGGCGCATCTGCCGCGTTCCGCTCTCTATCGAGTCGAGAACGGCGTTCAGCTCGTCGCCGAGGAAGATCGAGATAATGGCGGGCGGCGCCTCGTTCGCACCGAGACGATGGTCGTTGCCGGCGCCGGCGGTAGACATGCGGAGAATGTCGGCGTGTTTGTCGATCGCGCGAATGACGGCGAGGAGCACCGTGAGGAAAATCGCGTTCTCGCGCGGATTTGCGCCGGGCGTAAGGAGATTGCGCCCGCCATAGGCGACCGACCAGTTGCAGTGCTTGCCAGACCCGTTGACGCCCTTGAAGGGTTTCTCGTGGAGAAGGCATACGAGCCCGTTGCTCTCGGCCGTCTGGCGGAGAACCTCCATGATAAGCATGTTGTGGTCGACGGCGAGGTTCAGGTCCTCGAACATCGGCGCGAGCTCGAACTGCGCAGGCGCGACTTCGTTGTGGCGCGTCTTCGCAGGAATGCCGAGCTGCCACAGGCGCTGCTCGACCTCGGTCATGAACTTGAGGACACGCGGCTTGATCGCGCCGAAGTAATGGTCGTCAAGCTGCTGGTGCTTCGCGGGCGCAGCGCCGAACACCGTGCGCCCAGTCTGCAGGAGGTCCGGGCGCTTCAGGTAAAAGCGCCTGTCGACGAGGAAATACTCCTGCTCGGCGCCAAGAGTGACCTCGACATGCGCCTTCGGCTGGGAGAACTTCGCCATCAGCCGCTCCATCGCGCGGGTGAGCGCCTGGAGCGAGCGGAGAAGCGGCGTCTTCATGTCTAGCGTGTCGCCGGTGAACGAGCAGAACGCCGTCGGTATGCACAAGGTCGCGCCGTTCTCGTGGCGCTTCACGAAAGCGGGGGAAGTAGGGTCCCACGCCGTGTAGCCGCGCGCCTCAAAAGTCGATCGTAGCCCGCCCGAGGGGAACGAGCTCGCATCTGCCTCGCCGCCGATCAGGTTTTTCCCCGAGAACCTCTGCACCGCCTGCGCCGGACCCGTCGGCTCAAGGAAGGCATCGTGCTTCTCGGCCGTGCCGCCGGTAAGCGGCTGGAACCAGTGGGTGAAGTGGGTCGCGCCCTTCCCGACGGCCCAGTCCTTCATGCCCGCCGCGACCGCGTCGGCAATCGACGGATCAAGCGGCTTCCCGTCCCGCATCGTCGCAAGCAGCTTCGCCGCGACTTGCTTTGGCAGGAACTTGCGGATCGCCTTCTCGGAGAACACGTCTTCCCCGTAGCCCTTCATGATTGTATCGCTCATATCGTTCACTCCTCGACAATGTCCGCCGAAAGGTCGTATACGGCCGATTCCGGCAGGACGAACACGGCATCCGACGCACCGACGGTCGCGAAGCACCCGCCGTCCGTCGCATCGCCGACCAGAATGTTGCGCCTTATCGCGTCCTCGCGCTCAAGGTCTATCGCTACAGTAAGCCGCGGCTTGTCAAGCCCATAGCCGCCAAGATCGTCCGCCGACACCTTTAGCTTCACAATCCTCCCGGCCTCGAGAGGATTCACGACCCCGAGGACGCGCGTTACGCCGCTTTCCGAGGCCTTGCCTGGAACTGGCGACACCTCGACGCTCCAGGCGCTTCTGTCGCGGTCGTAGACAACCGACTTCGTCCCGTTCGTGTCGGAACCAGTGACGGAAAGCCGCCTCACGGACGAGGGCTCTATCTTCAGTATCTCGAGACTGCGGAAGTTCTCGAGCCGGAAATTGCTCCCAAGCGATTCACGCGCCACGCGGATCTTGCGCTCGTCGCCGGAGATCGATATCTCGACGCCGCTATCGTCTGTGTCACCGCCGCGAAGCGCAAGCAGCGTCGAGACAAAAGCTTCCACGACGGGAAGCGAGGCAGCCGCCGAGACGGGGGAGTCCATGCGCCACGAGCCGTCTTCGTTCTTCGCGAGCATGCATGCGACACCGCCGTCCGCAATCGAGATGCTGGAGACCTGCGACGGCTCGTAAGGGAAAAGACGCGCATCGCCGAAGGCGGCGTCGCCCGAAGACGCCATGTCCTTGAGCGCCTTGTCCACGGTCACTATCGCAGTGCCGTTGTGGACGAGCGCATACACGAGCCCTTCGCCTGCATCCGAGCCGAAGGAGATGCGCCTGTCGGATCCATCCGACCCCTTGAGAAGCAGCGTAATCGCCCCTTCTGGCCCGAGGCCGTACCCGGCAAGAAGCGCGGACGACGCTTCGCTGACCTCGTTAGACGCGCCGACGGGCCACACGAAGTCGACGGCTGTCGCGCCCATGACATCCGTCAGGAACTTCTTGATCTTCGGGGCCGCGGCAGGCGTCGACGTCGCGTCTGGCGAGGAAGCGATCTTGGCCCAGCCGTCACCTTCCCTCTTGAAGCGCAGGAAATCGCCGGCGCCGCGCTTTACATCGAAGGACGCCACCGACTCCTCGCCGGCGGAGAACAGCGCGCGGCTGCGGAAGCCGGAAGCGGGCACGTCGACCGCGGCAACCGTGTTCGAGGGGACGATGTACACGAAATGGGCGCCGTCTATCGCGGCATAGACGCCAGACTTCGTCGGCGTAGGCGAGCCGAAGGATATCGTGGTCTCTGTCGTCCCCGCCCTCACGCGTACCGAAAGCCACGGGTTCTCGAGCCCGAAGTCGGCGCGAGTGCGCCCGATCTTCAGGATGTCCTGGTCGCCGAGGGAATCCTCAAACGGCTTGTAGGCGAGCGCGTCCAGAAGCTTCTTAACGACAGTTTCGTCGACGCTCCCCGCAAACGGCTCGACGAGACGCCAGGTTCCGGTGTGCGTAAGGACCGACTCCACGGCGCCGTTCCGGGATATCGAGATCAGCGACACGGCGTCGTCTGGAACTGCGAGGAGACTCGTGCGCTGCACGATAGCCGTATTCCGGGAGTCGTTGAGCGACAGGAGGACATGCGCTCCGGCGAGCGCCGCTATGCCGACGAGGAGCCAGACGATTATCCGCATGTTCTTCATCCGCGTCGCCTCCTTCTGGCGGCGACCGCCATCAGCAGCAGAAGGACGACGAAGGGAACGGCGCCTGCGACGACCGCGGCAAATCTGCCGCGCGCCACACGGTCCAAGCCAGTGGCAAGCACGTTAGTCTCGGCACCGCTCGCGACCGACGCGTCAGTTCCAGAGAGATACGCTACGCAGTTGAGGAAGAAGTCGCGATTGGCGTTCGCGCGGGCTCCAAGCTGCCCGTTCATCACGAAGCCGGCGTCTCCTATCGCCACTATGCGCATAGGCCGTATCGAGAGGTCTGCACCGGCTCCGACTCCGCGCTCGACCGCCGCCGCGACGACCGCAGTCCCCGCCTTCGCTAGCGGCGTGAACTCGATGCGGTCAGCGCCAGACCCTGTCTCGGCGGCAGCAGACGGCATGAAGCCGATAGGACGCTCGAGAACTATGCGCGAGCCCTGAAGCGGCTTCGATATCGCATGCTCGGAAAACTCGCCGACTATGAGATCGGTTCCGGAGATAGACTTCGCTCCCGCCGTCGTCGCCGGCGAAGGCCTTAGGCCCCAGCCGGGAAGAAGCGAGGCGACACCGCCAGAATCTGCCGCCGCGAGAAGGACGAGAAGCCGACCTCCGGCGCGGAGATATGAATCTACGCGGCCCGCCTCGGCGCGGGAGAAGTCCTCCTTCGCACCTGCGACGACTATAAGCGCACAGTCGGAGGGTATCTGCGCATCACCCGCGAGGTCAATGGCGACGTTCCTATATCCCTCGCGCGAAAGTTCGCGGGCGATGTCGCTCATCCCGAAGGCGCCATACTCGTCTCTCGCCGCCTCACCGTGGCCGACCGTCCAATAGACGTTGCGCCTCTGCGGCGGCATCGTCAAGCTCTGGATGGTCGATGCGCATATCCTCTCGCCGTACCCGTCCGCGAGAGGCAACACGACGTTGCGGCGCCCCTTCTCGAAGACAAGACTTCCCTCGGTCGCGCCGAGGCGAACAAGACGTTCGGCAGGGCCGAGGTCCCAGAGCGGGTCAACGAAGCGAAGGTCTATCTTGATGCCGCCGAGCGACGCGGATTCGCGCTGCAGCTTGCGGAGGAAATGCCCCACCGGCCGGAAGCGGGCGTCCTTGCGCGGAAGGAAGCAAGTGACGGTCATTTCGCCGTGCGCATCGGCGAGAACGCCGCGCGTCCTCGCGGAAAACTCGGTCTCGACATTCCCGACGGGAAGGTCCATCTTCGTGTCGAGGCGGTTTACGAGCTCGACGGCGAGACCGGTGAAAATGCCGGCGAGAATGAGTGCAAAGGTGGTGGAAAGCCTAAGCGAACGGCCGCCGCGCCCCCCAAAGCGGCATACTGCAATGTTCTTTGAGGCGGCAAAGAGGAAGAATGACGAAAGGAAGAGGTACGAAAGGACCGTCCCCGACGAGAAGAGCCCCGAAGACATGTCGACGACATGCGCGTCGAAAAGCATCTCGCCGAACGCGGGCCTTCCAAGCGGCGCCCAGGCGAGGAGCGCGGCCCATCCGCCACGCGGGATGCCGACGAGAAGGATGAGCGACGCGAACGCGGCGGCGGCGGCATGGCGAAAGACGGAACTCATCGCCACCGACACCGCGCACCAGAGCATCCCCTGGAGCATGAGCGCGAAGAACGCAGGACAGAAGCCGAGAACCCCCACGCCCGCAAGCGCAGACGGCGCATAGACGCGAAGCGCGACAACCATCGTCGCAAACGAGATGAACGTCGCGAACACGAGCATCGTGAAAACGCCGAGGAACTTGCCGATGGTGAATTCGCGCTCCTTCACGGGCGCCGTCAGGAGAAGCTCGATGCGACCCGACTGCAGTTCGTCGCTCCACACGTCCATCGCGAGAAACGCCGCGAGCGCCGGAAGAAACGGCGCAACGGCAGACGCCCAGACGGAAGCGACGGAAATACTCACGCCCTCGGCCGCGTCGAGACGGAACGCGAAGAGCGCCGCCGACGCCGCGAGAAAGCCGCTTATCGCAAAGCCGGTAGAAAAAAGACTTCTCGCACGCCCGATCGTGCGGCTCCACGTGACGCGCACCGGGCTCATGCTGCGCCCCCCTTCAGCACTGCGGCAAGCCGCCCGCGAAGAGCGGCCCTGTCAACGCCGACCGCCGACAAAGAAGACGCTATCACGCCGTCCTTGAGGACGAAGAACATCGTCGCCCACTTCGCGAAATCGTCAAGCTCGTGACCAGTCACGATGACCGAAGAAAACGCAGCGGCGGCAGAAAGCACCGATCCTGCGGCTTCGCGCATGTCACTGTCGAGCCCCGCGAGAAAATCGTCGAGAAGAAGAACGCGAGGCCTCAGCAGAAGAGCGTCGGCAAGCGCGACACGCTTCTTGAGCCCTGCGGAGAGACTGCCGATCGGGGCGCGAAGGAGATCGGAGATGCGGCACATTTCACAGGCCTCATCCACGCGGCGGCGGATGCGCTTCACCGGCTCGCCCTTCAAGGCGGCGCGATAGTTGAGGTATTCCTTGACGGTCATGTCCTCGTAGAGGGCAACATGCTCGGGCAGATAGCCGAGCTGGCGGCGGTAGCGAAGCGGCCTCGCGAGCGCGTTCTGGCCGTCGACCATAACGACGCCAGAGTCTGGCGCGACAAGGGTCGCAAGCACCTTGAGGAGCGTCGTCTTGCCAGCGCCGTTCGCGCCAATGACGCAAACGACCTCGCCGGGCGAGACGACGAACGACACATCCCGCAAGACTTGCTTCTTGCGGTAGGTAAACGCGATGTTTCGCACTTCGAACATTGTCCGCAATATTATACCAAAAATTGCGGGGCCGCAGACCGACCGTCAGAAAAGGTGTGCGGTTTTTTGACCATGCGGCATTCATGTGGCACCGAGCCTCTAAAGAGACACTATTAAAGGTTAAAGAGCTGACTAAAAGGGATTATGGCGTCGAAATATCCGTCTGCCTCGACAATCGGCGCGAGGCAACCGTCATATACAAGCGCAGTGCGCACCGACACACCGTTGCGCTTGGGCAGTCGACGAACCTTTTCAGCCACTTCGTCAATGACGTCTCGGCCAATCTCCCTGCGGCGCTTCATCTCGACTATGCATATCGATCTTCGGGTCTGTATCAGCAAATCGATCTGCACACCATTCCTGCTGCCGTCACGCGACGCCTGACGCCTGTAAGGAGCGGCAGACAATACCTGCGCATTGCCTAGTCCAAGCTTCTCGATAATGCTGCCAAGATTCGCGAGCACCAAATTCTCGAACTGAAGACCCATTATGGCATCCCATCCGTCAAGGCTGTCGAGCGAGCCAAACGCAAACGCATTGCGGTCGATTACGTCCTTTACCGGCTCGATATACTTTAGGTAGAACCGCGAGTAGTTGTCGTTTAGCCTGTATAGCGACTCCCTGACGTTCTTGCCGCTCTGCGGATTCACGCCGCCGTCACAGGCCACAAGTCCGCATTCCTTTAGCTGCGCAAGAGAATCAGAAATGCGACCGCCGCGCTCAATGCCGATCTCCAGGGCGATTTCACTTACGCTACGCGGCTCTCCCCTTAGGCAGCGAAGAACCGAGGCGGTAAACTGAGGCTGCTGCGTAATCACATCCGAGAACATCTCGTCGAAGTCTTCACGCAACGGACTCTTCGGAAGGAAGCACAAATTGCGAATGTTTTCGTTCGCCGATGCGGCAGGATCGATTTCTTCTAGGTAGCGTGGCACTCCGCCGGTTACGGACAGTACGTCGATTATCTCCCTCGTGTCAATCCGTTCGGCCGCCTTTCCCCAGAACTTTACGCATTCGCAGACAGGAAGCTCCGGCACTACAATGTCTAGAGAGCGTCTGCCATAGAAGCTACCATCCTCAAGTATGTTGTCCCTTATCCACGAGGAAACGCTTCCACACAAAACGAAAACCAGCTTTGGATGCTTCTTGAAATGGTCGTCCCACGCACCCTTCAATATCCCGGCAAACATTGGATCGTAATGCGCCATCCACGATATCTCATCGAGAAGGACAACCGTCCTCTCATTGTCGCGGATTTGCCCATCTAGACGAATGAATGCGTTTAGCCAGTTGTTTGGAACCGAAGAATCGCATCCTGTCTGAGCGGCAAGTTTCATCGCAAAGTTCTCAAGCTCCTTGCCGTTGTTAAGCTTCGGCCTTGGCTTTATACCTTCAATCTTTATGAAACGCGCTTTGGCTCTTTCGGCAAACTTTTCAATCAATGTCGATTTCCCAACTCTACGTCTGCCCCTACAGGTTACAAACGAGGATGTCCTCTTCTTGAAAAGAGACTCCATGCGGTTAATAAGATCATCACGACCAAAAAACATATAAACCTCCTATATCGCCTTTTGCGACAAAATTATACCATATTTTCGCATATTATATCAAGGTCGATTTGTCACATTATTGGCATTTCCTTAATAATGTGACAGATTTTTAGCATCAGAATCTTGTCACATTATTGATATCTCCTTAATAATGTGACAGATTTTAACCGCGCTGGGCGCGCCATTCGCTGGGGGTCTTGCCGGTTTCGCGGCGGAAACGCGCGGCGAAATGCTCGCAGACGGTGATCTCCATGGCGGTGTGGCGGTGGAGCTCCGCCCCGGCGCTCATGTTCCGCGCCTTGTTTACGCCAAGAACAGGGATGCCGTCGACGCCGATGTCCTCAGGGTTGACGACAAGCCGGTCGCGCGTACTTACGCACGGACTCCAGGTCCACGGAATTTCAACCTTGCTTTTCATCTACGACTCTTGCCGCTCACAAATCGTCTCGCCTTTTCAGATTTCGGCAGGGATCTGGACTATACGGTCGGCGAGGGCGAGCTCATCGGGTTTGCCATAGCCCCAGGCGACGCCGACCGACTCGATGCCGTTGTCCTTCGCCGCGACAAAGTCGCTCTTCGTGTCACCGACAATCGCGCATTCATCGGGCGCCACGCCGTATTTCCGCATTAGAAACGCAAGAAGCGCCGACTTCGTCATCTTGCCTATTGCGGGATCGTCCTTGAACATGTCGCCCGCGTAGATGCCGTCGAAGATACGTTCCCAGCCAAACTTCTCCGCAATCAGCCGCGCTCCGACATAGCGCTTGTTTGTCGCGACGACGACTGTCGCGCCTGACGCCTTAAGTTCGCGTACGCGGTCGACGATTCCCGGATACTCGACGGTATTCGGAAAGCCGTCGTTGTCGTAGTGGTCGCCGAAGCCCTTTCGTATCGCCGCGCCGAGCGCGTCGGTGTAGATCTTGGGGAAAAGCGTTCTCGCCATGTCCTCAATCGGCGGGCCTGCGACAAAGCCAGCGTCGAAGCCGGGGCACTCAAGACCGAGGTCGGCAAGCGTCGCCTTCCACGCCTCGCGGATATCGCGATCGGTGTCGGCGAGAGTGCCGTCGAGGTCAAAAAACCAAAGCTTCTTCATTTAAGCAGCCCCTCCTCCGCCGCGCGGATTATTTCGACGACCTGCTCCGGGCTCGTCGCCTCGTCGAGTATCTGGAGAAACTCGGTTGCATGTGCCATGACTGCGAGCCGAGCGAGGATATGGAGATGCATTTCATGGTCGGTCGAGCACACGAGGAAGAAGTGCCGCGTGCCCTGCCCGTCCGGTGCACCGAAGAATACTGGCCGCTCGCTGCGCCCGTAGGCAATGAACGTCTCCTGGAACATATACGGGTCGTGGAAGCGAGGATGGAGAAACGCCGCACCTTCACCTACGGCCGTCGACGCCGTTTCCTCGCGCGCGACGAGCTCCTTGAAAAGTCCGTCAGGGTCGTAGACAAAGCCAGTCGCGTCCGCGATGCTCGTCATGTCGCGCAATATCCCCGCCTTCGCCTTGCCAGGGACGTTGAGCACGATTCCCGTCTGCGCGAAAAGCCGCCACACCCGCCAGTCGGCGCTATTCGCGCGACGCTGCTCCTCGAGTATGACGCTATGCTGGCGAAGCTGCTCCTTGCGGCCCGACGCGAGCAAGTTGCGCTGCGCCCATTCGTCGAGGACGCGGTGCTCGAACCAAAGATCGCCGCCATGCTCGTCGAACTCTATCTCGCCGCGCTGCGCCACGTGCCGAAGCTCGTTCGCATCCATGTGAACGTGCTCTGCGGCGTTCTTCAGGTTTAGCATCTCGCGGCTCATCGCGCGACCCTCCTGCGGCAGACCTGCGCGAGACGCGCGACTACAAGGGCGTCGGCGGAATTCGACGACACGGCGCGTTCGCGCAGTTCGAGAAATCGGTATCTTGCGGCGCGAAGCTCGTTAAGCGACCAGTTGCGGAGAAAGCCCTGGTTCTTCCTCGCGGCATACGGGTTCATGCCCTCGGTCGCCTCGCCGAAGCGCCCTTTCGCCTCGGCGTCCTTAAGTTCCGCAAGCTGGCGGAAGAACTTCTCCACAACCGTCGTGACGAGCACCGCAAAGCCATTCTCGCGCTCGAAGCGGCTAACGGAATCGAGGACCTTCGCAAAATTCCTCTCTCCGAGAGCATCTGTTATCGCCCATATCTCTGGCTCAACGCCGACGCCCTGCGAAGTGACCTCCGCGATATCGGCGGCGGTAATCGTTTTGCGCTCGCCACCGAGGTAGTCGCGCATCTTCGCAAGTTCGCTCGCGAGCGAGCGCGAATCGGGACCGACGCGGGCGACGAAGACCTCTGCCGCGCCGCGTTCGAACGAAAGTCCCATCTCCTTCGCAAGATCGATGACGCGCACGGCGGCTGTCTTCGCCTGCTCCCACGGCTTGCCGGCGGAGAAGACGACCATTTCGACCGATGCCTTTAACGTCTTGGCGAAGATTGAAGTCTGCAGCAGACGCGGGCCAGAGAGGATGAAGTGCTGATTTTCGGGAAGGTCTGCGGAGGCAAGCTTCTCAGCAAACTTCTCAAGCGCAAGCTTGACCGCCTCGGACGAGCCGCCCTTCCCGCCTTGCGGAAGGAAACCGACGTTGCGCCACCATGTCGTCTTCTTGGGGTCGAGGAAAGGCGGCGTAAGGAGCGACGCCTCGGCCTCTCGCAAGTCTCTTAGCTGAAGCTCCTCGTTCGTCGAATTGGCAGAGTCTACCGTCTCGAGCCCTACGCCATCGCCGATGATCCGCTTCGCGGCCTCCGACACGAGATAGTCGTCTTCACCAATTATGACATGAACTTGCGACATTTCTTCTATTCACTCCACGACATCACTCATACCAGAACTGAACAAACGCCTTGCAGTCGCGGTTCGCAACTGCCCTCACCCAGTAGGCGCGGATGTTTCCTAAGTCATGGCGGTTAAAGTCATGGCGGTTAAATCCACGCACTTTGAAGGAACGGAAAGGAATCCATGTTCCATCGCCAGTGATGTCGAGTTCAAGCGTGATATCAACATCTCTGTCGGCATCTATGAAAACTGCTTTCTTGTCGAACCCAGTCATGATGTACGGGTCTGACGGAACGCCCGCCTTGACGTCCGTCCTGAGCCATGGGCCACCAAAGCCGACCGGCTTGCCGATCTTCCAGAGGTCGTCCGCGACGCCTACCCAGAGCGCGGCCTTGCCGTCGTCGGACTTGACGAAGTGCTCGCCCGCTTCCGCAACGGCAGGATCGACACCGGAGATGACGAAAAGCCCGCGCCACGTGCAGTAGTCGTAGACCTGGCTCCGGTGCGTCGAGATTGCGCGGGCCTTGGCAAAGCCACCGGCATTCTCGGCCGGAAGCTCGTAGAACGTGCCGCCAATGTTGAGGAGATCGCGCTCGGTGCAGCACTCGCGGCAGAGGCGGCCCGTGCGCGCATGCGCGTCCGTCGTGTATGGGAAGCGCCAACGGCGGCCTTCGTCGTCCGTAATAACGGCTGACGCCTTGTCGTAACTGTCGCCAAGATCTGCCTCGGTGTCAATCGCAAACTCATTCTTGACCTGCGCAAGCTTCTTTTCGTTGTCAGACTTCTTGAGTTCCAGTTTGCCGCCCTCGCCAGGAAGCATGATATAGAGCTGGTCGTCCTGCACCATCTCAAGCTGAAGCTTCTCGTCGCCCTTGCCGCTTCTGACAATGCCCTTCGAAGCGGCAGGGGCCTGAGAATGGTCTGGATCCAGCGCGTCAGCGCTCACGAAACCCGTGAACATCCCGCCGGGCGCGACACCGCGACGTGGAACGGCCGTGCGCTTGTCATCGTTCCAATACTGAAATTCAGCCGTCACGTTCTTGAGGTCGGTTTTCGCACGAAGACGAACCCAAGCAATCCTGCTCTCGGAACCCAGTTTCATTGGCTTGCAGCTCTCGCCGTTTACCGACACCCAGCTCGGGATAGGCGCCTTTTCAACGGATTCCCATTCCCCGGTGCCGCGACGATCGACCTCGAAACCGATTGAGCCGTCACCGTCCATCTTGAGGAACATCATCTTGTGGTCATAGCCATCGCAAAGATAGGGGTCGGACACTTCACCCGCCTTTACGTCTTCGCCCTGCCACACCGCACCGCGACCGATAACAGGGCCGAACGAATCGAGATCCTTTGGCCCAAGGAACCAAAGCGAGCTGTTGGACTGACCCGGCGCGCCGATGCCGCCCTTCGCCTTGCGCTTGTTGAGGAACTCGTTCTTCGCCGTGTCGTCGCAGCCAAGCACGACTTTGTCGTCCCAGCGGCAGAAGTCGCCGACAATCTTGAGGTAGTTGGAGCGCGGACGGATTCCAACCGAGTTCTTCGCGCTCATCGTCGCGGGGAAGTGCCAGAACGTGCCGTGCATCGTCATGAGGAAGTCATCGCCTTCGCCGATTTCGCGGATACGCGGCCACTCGGTGTTCCAGCCGTGAGCGCCATCGTAGCTGTGCGAGCCCTTGGGGAGACGGTACTTGTACCACTCTCCTCCGTCGAGAATCATGAGGATCACGCTCTTGTAGTCCCAGCCAATCGCCCACAGGGGGTCCTTCTCGGGATTCGCAGCGCCGTAGATGCCTCCCTTCGAGGTGATGTCGGTAAACTGGTTCCTGAGGACGATCTTCCAGTTCTCCTTGCCGGGCTTGCCGTTCCACTGTGCGAGGACGCCGCTCGTCGTCGTGGGGTCTTTCATCGCGGCGGAGGAGAACTCACCGTTATTCGCGTAGACGAGGCGTCCCTGGCCGGAATAGCCGCCCTTGCCGTGGTAGCCGGGAAGAAGCTCGCCGGCGAGGCTGCCGTAGCTCTGGATATTTCCGTCGCGGAAGAGCTCCGTCACCTTGAGGGTATCGACGTCGATCTCGTAGACACCTTCCTCCATCGTCATCGTGTAGATCTTGTGCTCGGGGTCCGTGAGGTGGCGCGCAGACGCGGTGAGACGACCATAGAGATTCGTCGAGCCGTCGTCGTTGATCGGCTTCATTACGCGGACGTTGCCCTTCGCGTCAATTGCGTACGGCCCGATGAAGAGCTGGTTCGACTCCTTATGGATGAGTCGGTTCGCCGGTGTGCCGCCAATAGACTCGGCGCGAATGACACGCGTCATGTCGGGCTTGATTTCGTAAAGCTTGTCCGTTGAGCCGTTCGGCATGTGCGGCGCGTACGAAATCGCCCACAGACTCCCCGCCCACGGCACGACCGCACCGGTACCGCATTCGCCTTCGCGGTTGAAAGTGTGCAA
The DNA here is from genome assembly GCA_017406465.1 of Kiritimatiellia bacterium. Classification (GTDB taxonomy): domain Bacteria; phylum Verrucomicrobiota; class Kiritimatiellia; order RFP12; family UBA1067; genus UBA1067. The sequence continues at coordinate 46,653 of JAFQYM010000016.1, forward strand.
CTCTGGATTGACTCCAGAGATGAACGTCACTGCAAGGAAAATGGCCAAGTTCATGGTCTTTGTATTATATCAATTTTTGACGGATTTGAGGACGGCATAACCTCGGCGGCGGATAATTTCCACGTCGGGAAAATAGCGGCGCTGGACAGGTTCAAGACCGTCGGCGTTCTTGCAGACAGTGTAACATACGCCACCCGGCTTTAGCGCGCGCTGCGCCGTCTCGAGGAAAATGTCGGCGATCCTGTAGTCGCTATAGTATGGCGGATTTCCGACAAAGACATCGAAAGTGCCGTCCATCTGCGCGGGCGTGCCATTGTCGGAAAGAAGCACCTCGGCAGGGATCCCAAGCTTCTCCGCATTGAGTTTTGCCGCCTCAACCGCCCTCGTGTGGGAATCGACCATTACGAGACGGACAGGCAGCTTCTGGCTCGCCGCAACAAGGAAGCCGACAAGGCCGCAGCCACAGCCCATGTCAAGAATGTTGAATGGTTGAAGAGCTGAAGCGTTGAATGTCTTGGCGGCGGAGAGTTCGCGAGCGACGACCTCCGCGAGCGCAAGCCCTCCATCGTCTACGCGGCGATGGCAGAAGCAGCCGGGAAAACTCGTAAGCATGAGCTTCTGCCCGCCCGGGACGCTCGCGGGCCAGACGGCGGAAAAGTCACGCACACGGTCCGGGTCGTCCTTTATCTTCGAAAGAAGGTCGTTCCTGTCGCGCTCGCGGCCATCGAATTCGAGCTCAAAACGCTTTGGGTGCAATAGGTGTATCTCCTGAAGTAGATCGAGCGAAAGCTCGCCCGACATCAGCTTCGGGCCAGTCTTGAACTTTACGAGATCCCAGTCGCCCTTCGGCAAGTGTGGCAAGCATACCGCCTTAACGCCGCAAGACGAGTTTTCAATCGCGTGGCAGTGGTAGATGTCGAGCGTGTGGCAGGTGATGTCGCCTTCAAGCCACGAAGCGGGGCGTCTCTCGCCGCGTCTGTCCACTTCGAAGAGATCCTGGACTTTGTATCCTACAAGCAGTGTTTTCATGGCATCAAAACCAACGGTTTATCTTGAACCATGCAGATCGTGTATGCTTTCTGCATGTTCTACCTGTTCTACACGGTTAATTCTCCTGAGGATAATCTCGGTTATTTCGGTCGGGTTAAAGAGTCGCAGGGGAAAGCCCGCCCACTGGCCGGTTCCCGGCGAGACGTGGAGATAGCGCCCTTTTGCAAACTCGTAGAGTCCGCGGACATGCCCCTCGTTGACGCGCGCGACAAGCCACTTTACGCCCGGCATCGCTCCGCCGTGCGTATGGCCAGAAAGCTGCAATTTCACGTCCGCATCTTCGGAACAAATTTCCTTCGTGTGAGGGCGATGGTAAAGCAGTATGCGAAACGCCCCCTTCGGCGCCTCGCGAAAAGCATCCCGCGCGACGGACGTAATTCCAGTAAATTGAAAGAATGCCGGGTCATAAAGCCCGCCAAGCGCAATCGCGTCGTCTCCCCTTCTTATGACGCTTTTCGCATAGTGGCGATGTTCCGCGAGAATCCAAATGTTCAGCCTGAAAAGAGCGTCGTCCCAGCCGTTCCACTCCCAATACCGCTCGTGGTTGCCGACACACCCCCATACGCCGTCGCGTGCACGAAGATGGGCAAGCGGTTCCATGTCGTCTCTCCGCTCGCATACAAGTCCATCGACGAAGTCGCCTGTAATCGCGATCAAGTCGGCGTCGAGAGCGTTGACGCGCTCTACGATGCGTTCGAAGCGCGGACGACGCGCCGATGTGGAGCAGTGGAGATCGCTCAAATGAACAATGCGGTAGCCGTCAAACGACTGCGGAAGGTCGTCGTACTCTATTTCAATACGATTCACGTCGGGAGTCCTCACTCCCTCGTAGATTCCCCACGCGGATAGAGCGGCGGCGAGAACCGCGAACGCGGCAAATACGCCGCGCGTAATCCGCACGGAAACGCGTATCTTCGCAAACCCAAGCAAATAGCACACGACGTCAAACGGAAACGCTGCGGCGATGAGCAGAATGGCCGCGGCGTATATCCAGCCGTAGCCCCAGATGACGACGGCAGGAAGATTAGGCGTAAACGCATCGCCGCCGACGGTCGCAAAGAAAGCGAACTTGCCGAGAGCTGCGGCAAACAGCGCGGCCGCGGCAAATGTGCCGCGCCTTGAAAGTTCAAGCGGGCGGACTACGGCGATGAACGCCACGACCCACATCGCGACGGGAAAAATCTGGAATATAAGCTTCCACATACATCACGCACAAAGCGTCTCTGCGGCGTGGCGGAGGCGTGCGAGGGTCGTGTCCTTGCCGAGAAGCTGGAGCATCTCGAAAAGCCCGATGCCCTCGCCACGGCCGGAGACCGCGACGCGGATCGGATGCACCCACGGGCCCATACCGTTGCCCTGCGAAAGCTCCTTGACGACGGCCTCAAGCGCAGGGGCGGTCCAGTCCTCGACCTTGGAGAAGCGCTCCACGAGGTCGAGCAGAAGCTCCTTCACGCCCGGCTTTTTGAGGCGCTTTTCCACCGCCTTTTCGTCAAACGGATAGTCGTCCGACACAAAGCACCTAATTGCCCCCGGAATGTCCTTCAAGAACTTTGTCCGCACCTGTATCTGCGCGGCGAGGTAATCCCACCAGGCGATCCGCTCGGAGACGGAGCGAAGGTCCGAGCGAAGGGATACGGCGTATTCGCCGAGGTTCCGCGAGGAGGAGCCTTCGGCCGTCGCCGAACGAACCATCATATCCCTAAACTCATTCGCCGGAATCTTCTTTATATACTCACCATTCATCCACGCAAGCTTCTTCGGATCGAACATCGCGGCGGTGACATGCACCTTCTCGAGCTCGAAAAGCTTCACCATCTCCTCGCGCGTCAGCACCTCGCGGTCGTCGCCGGGATTCCACCCGAGAAGAAGGAGATAGTTGAAAAGCGCCTCTGGGAGATAACCCTGCTCGCGATACTCGCCGACGAACGCAGCGCCGTCACGCTTTGAATACGGCTTGCCCTGCTGGTTGACGATCATCGAGAGGTGTCCGTACTTCGGGACCTCCGCGCCGAGCGCGCGGAAGATGCAGATGTGCTTGAACGTGTTCTCGACGTGGTCGTCTCCGCGGATGATGTGCGTGACGCGCTGGTCGATGTCGTCAACGACGTTTGCGATGTGGAAGATCGGCGAGCCGTCGGAGCGGACGATAGCGAAGTCCTGTATGTCCTCGGCCTTCTTCGCCATGTGGCCCTTCACGATGTCGTCGAACTCGATGACGCCCTCCTTGGGCATGCGGAACATCGTGACGACGCCGGTCTTGCCGTCACGCGAAGTCTTCTCGACCTTGTAGGCGTGTCCGCTTGCGAGAAGCTGGTCAACAACTTCGAGGTGGCGCTTCACGTTCTTCGTCTGGTAGAACACTTCCTCGTCCCAATCGAGACCGAGCCACTTCATGCAGTCGAAGAGGACGGCTATCGCCTCGGGCGTGGAGCGCTCGAGATCGGTGTCCTCTACACGAAGGAGGAACTTGCCGCCGGTGTGGCGGGCGAAAAGCCAGTTGTAGATTGCGGCACGGATGTTACCGATATGCACCTTGCCGGTCGGCGACGGCGCGAAACGAACTCTGATTTCGGACATAGTTTGAATATTATACCATTTTTGGCGACGGCCGAAGGCTCCTCCTCGCGGAACCTCGGCGAATACGCCGTATCCGCTCGCTCGGACCTTCGCTCCGCCGCCAAACCGATCCTTGCGAAGGCTCCTCCTCAGGGAGCCCTCGGCCAATACGCCGCATCCCTTCGCTTAGATCTTCGCTCCGCCGCTGTCGGTTACTTCGCGTTCACGCGGACAGTCTCGGCGGTCGAGTGGGCGGTGAATTCGGGGGCGTACATGCACTGAATCGTCGCGATGCCGCCCGTGAACACGCCGCGCTGCTGGACGCGGAACGATGTTTCGAGGACGAAGATGCCCTTGTTGAGGCGGTCGATGTAGTAGTGCGTCGCAGCGTCCTTCGTCGACTGGTAGTACCCGACTCCGTCGCGCCAGCGGTACGACGAGAGGACGTCCACCGGCTCTGCGCACGCGGGGCGTCCGTCGGAGAGGTGCACGAACTCGTAGCTGCGGTCGCTCTTGATCTCAATGCGCGCCACAAGTTCGTCTCCCGGCTCGAGCGCCTCGCCGATCGCGGCAAGCCGCGTACCTTTCGCGCCCTTCGTCTTCTTGTAGTACTTCTTCTCGACGCTGAGCTCCTTCGGCTCGTGGGCTCGCACCTTGAGGACGTCCTCGAAGTAAGACCAGTGCACTCCACCCCATGCAACGCCCTTCTCGCCCGCGCCCGTAAAGGTGATCTCGCCCATCTTTGGGCTAATCGCGTCCGCCGCGTAGCGGACAGACCACAGGCCAGTTCCTTTCTCGACCTTCTCGGGAACGACCTTCTCGCCGCCGAGCGTCACCTCCGCAAGCGTGTCGCCGGCAAGAAGATCCGCGCCGCCGCCGAGCATGAGCGCGTATATCGCGTCCGCCGTCGCGGCTGTCGTCGTCCAGTCCTGCGTCTGCTTCTGCTTGAGAAGCCACACGTTGCACGCCTCGGCGCTCTCCTCGTCACCTGTCACCTCGCGGAACGCCTCTACGATAAGTGCCTGCGTCGACACGGGCGCGGCAAAAACGCTCGACGAGAAGAAGTACGGAACCTTCCAGTACATCCCGAGCTCTTCAGAGAGGACGCCGCGCTCCTTGATCGAGGCCATGATCTCCTTCGCGAGCGCATCCTCGCCGCGACGCTTCATTGCAATCGCGGCAAGCGCCTGCGATTCGAGCCCGAGATCGGGCCACTCCTTCTTGAGATGCGCGACGAACTGATTCTCCGGCTCCTTGTCTTTCGAAGGATCAACACCTCTGAAAGAGTGCATGTACATCCAGCGGATGTCGAATCCGTTCACACGGAACGGAATCTTGTCGCGCTTCTCCATGAGCAGACGCTCCTTGACGTCCTTCGACACCCTGCGGTCGAGAGACTCTGTTGCAGATGCAAAGAAGTCGGGATACGCAACGCCCGCAAGATGGTTGAGACGCGCGAAGCCGGTGAGGATGTAGAGCGTGATGTAGTCCGAGGAAGGTCCACCAGGGAACCACGGCCAGCGTCCGTCTCCGTTGCGCGAAACCGCCAGCTTCTCGATGCAGCGCGCCTGCTCGTTCTTGAGCCGGTCCTCTCCGAAGAGACCGCCTAAGCGCGCGCGCGCTGCAGTCTCATGCTCCGCCTCGCGCACCCACGGCGTCGCCTCGAGCGCAATCGCCTTCAGTTGCGGATTTGTTTCCAGCGGGCTCTTAAGCGCCTCGGCGCCAGCCGCCTTCCACGCATCGAACGTCTCGCGGATTCGCGGATCGGAATTCGCGATGTGCGCCCCAAGCGCGTTTGCGTAGTAGCGGCTGAACGTCTGCTCGCAGCACTCGTGCGGGAACTCCATCAGGTACGGAAGCGACAAGACGGCGTACCACGCCGGACGCGACACCGCGCGCACGGTGAGGTCTTGGTGGCGGATCGTGTCGGAACCCTTGCTCGCAAGAAGGTTGTCGAGTTTGAACGACTTCGTCGCCTTCCCGCGCACGTTTAGCTGCACCGCTTCGCGCACGAGAATGCGCCGCGAAAGGACTGGCAGAACGCCTTCTTCTCCATCGGTGAACTTCTCGCCCTTCGCCTTAGCGACATACTTGAGGTATCCGCAGCCGTCGGGAATCGAGAGCTTGAACTCGAACACCCGCGACTCGTGGGGAGCAAGGGAGAAGTGGCAAGTGGAGGAGTGGAGGAGTGGAGGAGTTGGAAGCGGTTTCAAACTCACCCACTCCCAACTCACACACTCTCAACTCGACTTCGCCGCTTTGCGGCGAATCGTCGGTATTCGTCACCTTGACGGGGAAGAGGAAGTCGTCGCCCTCGCGGGCGAAGCGGGGCGGATTCGGCTCGCACATAAGCGGCTTCACCGTAACAATTTCTTCGTTGCGCAGAATGCCGCTCCTCAGTTCGTTGTCGTGCGCGACCATCAGAAGCTTCCATCCTGTAAGCGCGTCGGGAACTGTAAATGTCAGCGAGACATTCCCCTCTGCGTCCGTCTCGAGGTCTGGGAAGAAGAACGCCGTCTCCTTGAGGTTCCTGCGCGGCACATCTGCCGCTGAAGAACGATCTTCTGTCAAAACTGCCGACTGTGAAGCGGACTCCTTGCTGCTCCAGCCGCACACCACATCGGCAAGCATGCCAACGTCTTCGCACGCTTCCTCACATTCCACCGCGCCAGCCATCGGCTCACACGCCGCAACCGCACCATCGAACCCGCCGCGAAGAGCCATCTTCCGCAAAACCCTGTTTCTTCCGTATCGCGAAGGGACGATCTTCCACGACGGCCAGGAGAAATCTGCCGGCTGGCAGTTGATCGGGAAGCGACCGTCGAGGCAATGCAGATCTTTCGTCGTGTTCTGCAGGGTCGGACTCATCAGGAAACGCGCGTACGGCGTGAAGTGGTCGGAGAAGTCTGTCGAGGCATTATGCCACTTGTATGCATCAAGCGAGCGGTCGTACATGAAGGCAAGGACTTCCGAAGGACCGGACACCTTGAACTTCCACGTCTCCTTCCCGCCGGGATTCAATTTGCTTGTGAGATGCTCCGCCTTGATGTCGAGGTATTTGTTGTCCCACGGAATGTTGAACGTCGCACCGTCCTTGTAGAGCCGGTTCTCGCGCACGAACGTCGTCTCGATCCTCATCTCGCCGCGATGCTCGTCCTTGATGGGAAGTTCATGGAACCACGAGGCCGATTCGCGCAATTCATCGAGAATGACCTTGCGGTTGTTCGTTATGCGGACGCGGACAACGCCTGTTTCGTAACCCGTGCCCCAGTAGGTGCGCAGCGTCTCTCCGACCTTGACCGTCGTATTTTCCGCGCAGAAGAATGTCGGCACCGCAAGCGCAAGATGGTCGGCCTTCGGGTCGAACACGCAGACATGGTGAATGTCCTTCACCGTCTTGCCGTTTGGATCCTTCGTCTCGAACACAAGTCGGTACGCACCGACGGTAAGAGGCATTTCTCCCTGCCATTTCTCTGCGGCGGCGTGGGTGATTTCGCGCGACGCAACCTCTTCGCCGACTTCCCATGTCTTCCAATCCCATGGTCCCTTCTCGTCCCCGCCGTATCCATATCGTCCGCTTCCCGCCGGCTTCCTCGCCGGACGCTCCGGCGCGACAAGCCTGAACGCCTTGAGCGTTCCCTTGACCGGCAACTTAGCGCCGGCGAGAGAATTTACCGTCACCCGTACCGGCACGCCCTTTTCAGGCGTATGCCACGAACCCTCAGCCCAGACGCTCGCGCGCCACTGGACGGTCCCGATCTCGAACGACTCCGTCGCACTTCGCTCCTCGCCCGTATCGTCCGTGACATGTGCCATCACGGTGAACTCGAACGACGGATCGCCCGAGAGGTCGGCTGTCGGCGAGGCGACAGGCGTGAACGTCACCTTGAAGACACCGTTCTCGTCCGTTTCCGTCTCGCCATCTCCGACGAAGTTCTCTCCGTCGTCGCCATTGTCCACGCAGAACCAGCGCCACCAGCCGGGATAGCGCGTCTCGCGCGAGACGTTCCATTCCACCTTCGCGTGCTGGACGGGAAGGCCCGAATACGTGAGCGCCTTGCCTGTCACCGTCACGGGCTTGCCGAGTTCCGCCTTCTCGGGCGCACCCTCGAACGAAGCCGTGAACTTGGGACGCTTGTACTCCTCGATGTTTACCGACTTGCTCCCTTCTCCTTTTCTGCCATCCTTAAGAAGATACCAGGCGCTGATTCTGTAAGATCCCGTCAAGCGGTCAGACGGCGCCGCAAAGGTATGCGTGAATGAGCCCCACTTGTTGGGCCTGAGCTTCACCGAAGCGACTTCCTTTCCGTTAGGATCGTTCAGAATCAGCCGCACGGTCACCTCCCTCTGCGTGCGGAAGTCGCGCGTGAACGGATCGGCATGGTAGGCAATTCCCTTGACCTTTATCTCCTGTCCCGGACGGTAGAGCGCACGGTCCGTGAAAAGATCGATGAACTCGACGGTCGTGTCGTCTTCGTAGACATAACCCGAACCCTCGTTGCCAAGAGAGAGAACCTCGGCTCCGTCGTGAATGACGCGCACATGGCGGCTAAGGGAATTAGACCCAGCCTTTCTGTCGACCTCCGCCTTGAACTCTCCGTTTTTGTCCGTTACATACGTTTCGCGAAGCGCCTGGAAGCGTCCGCCCTTCTCTGGATATCCCCAGAGCTCAACCTTAGCGCCCTCGACCGGCTCGCCCGACTCCGCGCGGTAGACCGTCCCGCCGAAATTGCCGTTGCCCGTCTTCATCGCAAGCGCAAGCGTCGTCACCGTCACATACTGCGCGAAAAGCGGCTGCTTGTCCGCGCCAAACTTCTCGTTCGCGGCAGCGTAGAGGACGTAGTGTCCGCATGGCAGGCCCTGCGGAACAGGACAGGAAAACGTCTGCTCGGCATAGCCGGGCTTTAAATCGAGTCTCTGCGTCCACTCCTTTGCCGGCGCGCGCTTCAGGTAGTTGTCCTTGATCGCAGATCGTGCATTGATGTTGTACGCCTCCTCGCCCATCGAGCAATCCTTCACGAGATCGTCGAAGCTTACGCGCACGAGGCGGAAATGAACCTCGTCGAGATTCCTCGCCTTCACCTCGATCGTGGGCCACGGTGCGCACCAGTTGCGCTCAACTTCGACATCGAGATTCTTCGCCTCGATGTCGGCGACGATGTTGGCGCACATCTTCCCGCCAGGAGAATCGGGCCACTTCTCGGCATACGAGGCGGCGAGATCATGCGCCGCGACAAGATCGTTTTTATTGCGCAGAATGCTGGCCTTGACCGATGCCGCGTATGCGGTGGCTTCCGTCTTGCCCTCGTACTCTTTGAGGAATCCGTCAAGGAAAGCGGCAAACGCCTCGTCTCGCACCTTCCTCGGTTTTTCGTCGAAAGCGCAGATATATTCCGCGCGATGGATCTCCGCCATCGCGCGCGCGTCGAGGTTCCCGTCCGCACGGTGGAACTCGATAAGCGCGTCGTAGAGCGCGAGACCTTTTTCGAGCGTCTTGTCGGGGATCGTCCCGCCGTAGAACTGAATCGCGTCATGCACGGCGAAGTCGAAGAGCGTCGGACAGTACTGCGCGGGCCATGTGCCGCGTTCGAAGAGAGCCGACCAGTCGTCGAGCTTCATTTGCTTGAGCTCGTCCGAATGCGCGAACACCTTGGCGAACTGCGATTCAAGCGTTGCGGCGATCTTCTCTGGCGACCACGGCGGCATCTTGTCCTTCGCCGCCTCGTCATCGAGCTTCGTGGGAGCTGCGCCGCCCCATCGCCAGCGGCTGGAGTTCTCCTGGTAGGTGTGAGCGAGATGGAGCTGCAACACAGCCTGGAGCGGAGCGGGCTTCGCGTCGACGGACGCGGCGAATGCGGGGAGCCATTCGTCGGGACGCGACTCGCCGTCGGTGAACTGCTTCATCGCGTCTTCGCGGACGAGGAACGCGCGCGCGGCGTCCGGCCAGCGCCCGGCCTTCGTCGCCCCGCGCTCGATCTCTTCGACCTTGTTCGTGACGGTGCGCGGCAGGTTCTTCCGCTGCGCCGCCTCGACGTCTTTCCACGCCTTTTCAAAATCGTATTCTGCCATTGCTGCCCCCTTCAGCGCGACGGCAGCGACAAGCGCAGCGACAATGCGCGCGATTCCCCTTCGGACGGAAATTACTTTCATGTCCGCATTATAGACAAAATCCCGCCGCCTTGCAACGGCAAAAACCGCCGCAGGAACATTGACTGATAGATTTTCAGAACTTTGACTGACAGATTTTTGGGCTCTCGCTTACTCGTATTTCAAGAAATCAGTGGACATTATACCAAGAACTCGGCTACTGTATCAATTTTACTGTATCAATAAGCTCCGACCCTTCATCCCCCTTTTCCTTCCTGGCTTCGCAAGTCGGCTTTCGGGTCATCCCGAACATCTTGTCGACGATGATGGCGATTGCGCCGTCGCCGGCGATGTTGCAGGCCGTGCCGATGGAGTCCGTCGCCAGGTACAGGGCGATCATGAGCGCGATCTGCGCCTGGTCGAAGCCGAGCATGGACTCAAGGAGCCCGATCGCCGCCATTACCGCGCCGCCGGGAACGCCGGGCGCCGCGATCATCACTATGCCGGCCATCGCTATGAACCCCGAGAAAGTCACGATGTTTACATCCGCGCTCCGCCCGGCGACAAGCAACAGCGCGACTGCGCATGAAACGATCTTCACCGTCGAACCGGCGAGATGCACGGTCGCGCACAGCGGAACAGTGAAGTCGGCTATCTCGCGGCTCACGCCGTTGGCGAGCGTCTGCGCACGGGTAACGGGGATCGTCGCGGCCGATGATGAGGTCCCAAGCGCGGTCATGTAGGCCGGGAGCATCGTCCACATCGCCTTGAACGGATTCCTCCTGGCAATGGCTCCGGCAACGCAGTACTGAATGACGATGACTGCGATCATAAGCGCCGAGAACACGGCGATGATTGCGGCGAAATCCGCAAGGACGCGACATGCCCTGCCCGCAGCGGTCATGTCGAGAAAGATGCCGAAGATGAAAATCGGCAGCAGCGGGACGAGCGCACCGGAGATCGTGCGCACGACGACTCCGCGGAAATCAGAGAACACGCGCCTCAGGGCATCGCATTCCGCGAAGACCATGCCGAGCCCAGCCATGAACGAGAACACGAGTGCGCTCATCACGTCCATGATCGGGGGAATCGACATCTGCACATACGGCTGGAACTCCAGCGCCGCGCCATCGACGGCCTGGCCCACCTCCGTCGAGACGAGCGACGGGAAGGCGGCGGCCGAGACGAAGTACCCGAGAAACCCCGCGAAAAGCGTTGACCCATAGGCAATGGCGACTGTCGCGAGAAGGAGCTTCCCTGCGCCACGCCCCGTCTCCGCTATCGCCGGCGCGACGAGCCCGACGATGATGAGGGGAACCAGGAACTTGATGAACTGGCCAATGAGCGCGACGACCGTATTCACGCCGCGGACAAACGGAGCGGGCACGAACGAACCGAGGGCGATGCCGAGGACTATGGCCAGCACGACACGAGAAAGGAGTCCGAACTTTGCTTTTTTCATGGTGGTCAGAACAGCTTGTTTCCGTAAACGAGGATCTTGCTGAGCGACAGCAGCTTCTTCTTGCCGCCGCCCGGCTCGAAGCCGACCTTGACGAACTTCGCGGACGGTGAATCCTTGCGCAAATCCACCCTCAAATCGCCAGCCACGGTTGCCGCATCCCCGACCTTGCGCCATTCCTCGCCGTCTTCCGAGAGCCAGAGGACAAGATCCTTCGCCTCTCCCACGACCGTAACGCCCGTCACATCAACATCGCCGGCAAGCTCGACGACGGCGCACGGCGCAACCTCGGGCTTCGTCATGAAAAGCCCCTTGCGCTTCGGGTCGTAGGGCGTCGCGTCCGAAACGCGCGCGTAGTCCTCGGGCGTGTCGCCCTTCCCGCTCGAGGAAATCCTCACGAGCGCGTCGCCGGAGACAAGCGGCGCACCGTAGTCCTGCTCGGGAACTTTCGCGGTCCCCGTCGGCGGCTCGCTCTCGTTCCTGAAGTTCGCCAACAAGCGGAACGCCTCCCTGTCCGACCAGAAATCCCCAAGCGCGAAAATCTGCCGCCAATTGAATCCCCCTTCCCCGTTACCCGTTACCCCTTCCCCGTTTTTGCTCCCGAACGACGCCGCAATCGCGAACAGCCGCCCAAGACGTTCCTTGTCCTTCCCGAAACGTTCCATGGCGAAGCTGAATATCTGCGGCATGTAGCCGTGGCTCCCCTTGTTGGCCTCCAGCGCGACGGCGAGCAGCTTGTTCTCGAGTTCCGCTTTGCCCTTGAAACGACTGAGCGAACGGCTAAGCGCGTCTTTCCTGAAGTCCATCTCCTCCCCGATCTGCTGCTTCGGCTGCGGCAGGGCGAGGAATACCCTCGCCGTCTCCTTCGCGAGCGCCACATCGTCCATTCCGGCCTTCTGCATCGCGTCAAGCGCCTCGTGCGCGAAATTCCACGTCACAAGGCGACCTTCCGGCTGGAGCCTGACGAGTTCGCCGAGATATTTCCGCCATTCGTCGATGGACGCATTGGCCGCCTTGAGCGAATCGGCGTAGGCGCGCCACGCCGTGTAGTTGTAGGGACAGCGCATGGCCGCCTCCTTGATGCACCCGGCGAAGAGCAGCAGTTCCGATTCGTCGTGCGCCGTGCGGTCGGCAAACGCACGTTCGGTCGACTGGAGATACTGGAAGCCCTTCCCCCAGAGCGTGAACGACGCGCCGGAATACGGCCTTATCCCGTTGATGAGCCGCCAGTTGCCGTCTTCCCTGCGCATGGCCCAGCAGCGGTGCGGCGGCGCCTTCTTCCGGAACTTCGTGGCCTTGCGCCCCGGCTGGAAGTTCGTCACGGCCATGATCCCCTGGGAATTGGCGGCGTGCGACGCCCACTCGGAAAGCTCCACGCACACGCCGCCCACGCGAGAACGCCTGTAGAGGTAGGGCAGGCCCGACGCATCCCAGGGCCTCATGTACCCTTCCCAGGGTCTCATGGGGGCGCGAAACTTCCGGAACTTGGATGCCCCGAAACAGTTTGTCTTGCGGTAGGGCACGTTCCGGCTCACGGAACCGGGGCGACGCGTCGGGAAGCGGCGCTGGGCGTTGAGGTAGAGAGTCTCCGCCGCGTCCGCAGGACGCCGCACGATGAAACGCCATTCGCGGCAGTCGCGCTTCGCCGCCTCTGGCACAAACCGGTTTGCCATGCCGATCCTGCGAAACGCCGCCCAGTGGCGCACTGTCGCCGTCATGTCGTCGCCCTTCTGCGCGTTGATCGCCACGGCCACCGTCGCCTTGCGGCCCATCTCCGTGCGGCTCCACTTCTCGTCCTCGTCGTTGAGGAAGAGCGTCATCAGCGTCTCCAGCGCAAGCGGCGCGTCGAAGACGGGGCCGGAGAGGAGAAAGTCCTCGAGCGTCGCATCGTCATCCCAAAGCCGGGCGAACAGCTCGCGCCCACCCTTCGCGGCGAGTATTTCCTTTATCTTCGCCTCGGTGCATATCTCGACAAGGCGCTTGCGCAAGATCGCGCGCCGGGCTGGCGAACCGGGCTTCAGGTCTTCTGGCTTCAATTCCCGACAGTCGACTGTCGGCTGTCGAATGATCTTCGCCAAATCGACATTCGACGCCCGGCTTCCGGCATCGGGTTCAAGCATTTTCGGCTCCAGGTTGACGACGCCGTCGCCCCATGCGCCGACCCCGCGCAGGGGATCCTTCGGCGGCTCGGGGACGTCCACGCCAAGGTCCTTCAGGAAAGTGTACGCCGGCCAGCCCCAGAACGACGTCGAGTCCGCGTCGTAGACGGCCTTAAGGCACTCGATGCACCGCTCCTTGTTCGCAGCGAGGTCATGCCTCAGGAGCGCGAATTCGGCCATGTCGACAGACTGCCGCTCCTCGAGGTTTCTCTTGTCCGCAGGACGTGAGCGCAGTTTGGCGATGAATGCCCGGCCCGCGTCCCATTTGCCCTCTGCGCCGAGCAGGCTCGCCTGCCTTACGTCGCCATAGCCGTCGGAAGCGCGGACTGGCTGGCTGACGCTCAAGTCCGGCGCGGCAAACACGGCCCCTGCCATCAGCATGAACATTGCGTTTACGAATTGTTTCATCTGATCTTTCCTGTCCCGTTCTTTTGCCTTTTGCACATAGTGTACCAAAAATCCCCAAAGCATTACGGCACTTTCTGTAATTCGCCGAAAAACCTGCTTAGGCAGATTTCGCAACCCCAAGGCAAAATACGCCTTAATGGGCGTTGGTCCCGTAGCCGTCCGCCTTGGCGGACCACGCGCAGAGGAAGAGCGCCATGCCCACAAGCGCGAAAAAGGCGATCGCACAAAGCGCCGCGCTCCAGCCAAAGCGCTCGGCGATGAACGCTATGCCTATGCCCGAGACGGTCGTCGAGGCATAGCCCATGATCCCGGTGAAGCCGTTCGCCATGGCGGCCGCCTCCTTCGTCGCCTGGTTGGCCGCCACGATCCCGACCAACGCCTGCGGCCCGTAGATGCAGAACCCCGCCCCCACCAAGAGAAGCGTCGCCTGCCACGCAGGGGCTCCGTTCGGAAGCAGCCAGAACCCGAACGCAAACACCGCCGCGAAGAGCATGCAAAACACGCAAGTCCTGACACCACGGCCCTTGAACACCCGATCAGTCACCCATCCCGCGAATATTGTCCCGACGACCGCTGCCAACTCGAAGGCGATGATCATCAGCCCGCCCTTGGCGACCGGGACGCCTTTCATCTGCTTAAGGAAGGTCGGCCCCCAGTCGAGAAAGCCGAAGCGGACGACATACACGAAGAAGTTCGCGATGGCGACAAGCCAGATCACCCTGTTGCCGAACACGAGCCGGCGGCGGTCGGCGGTCGTGATCTCCGACGAGGGCTTCCGCTCCGTCGCCTCGATCTCCAGGTCTGGCAGCCCGTCCTCGTGCGGACCGTCCTTCACGCAGAAGAAGCAGAACACGGCGGCGAAGCCGGCTAGCGCGGCGGGGACGTAGAAGCACCACCGCCATCCGAATCCGAGCGCAAAGAGAAGCGAGCATATGCCGAGCGCGGCGAATGCGCCGATGGAGTGCGACGTGTTCCAGATGGACATCTTCGTCGCAAGTTCCCGCGGATGTATCCAGTGCGTCAGCATCTTCGCGCACGGCGGGAAACCCATGCCCTGCGTC
>JAFQYM010000017.1 GCA_017406465.1 Kiritimatiellia bacterium
CTCAATTTCAGTCCGGCTGCTGTCCGTCGTGCGCCTTCCATGCGCATTCGGTGATCTTCATGGCGGTGAAGACAGCAGTGAACGAGGAGTCCTCGGGCGAGCAGGCGTAGATTCCGAAACGTATCTCGTCCGCCGCGGCGCGCATGTGGCAGACGCGCATCTGACTGAACTCGACGCCGTCATGGGAGCACTCGATGCAGAAGTCGTCCGCTCTTCGCGAGAAGCGGTACCACATCGTCTTCACGTCGGCAGGAATCGCCGTCGTCGCCCAGTCGGAGTATCCGTCGTTCGTCACGACGCTGCCGAGGTGCTGGAAGCTGTCGTTCTCGTACTCCACGGACGCTTTCAGCCAGTTCTCGCTGTCAAGATACATGACGACGCCGCACTGGTCGAAGCGATGATGACTCTGGGAGAAGTCCGTCTTTACGACGAAGCTAAAGTACTTCTCCCCGGTGCTCATCTGCAGGGCAGGCGCGTTGTCGTTGCGGAAATGGTAGTATGTGCGTTGCCAGAGGTCGGTGCGCGGAGCGGTTTTTATCGAAATCGCGCCGTTCTGGACGGAAAAGCCCGCTGGCTCGCGCGTCCACTTTAGAGAGACTGCATCTATGCATCCGCCGTTGGCAAGCGCAATCGCGACCGCATCGTCGCGTTCATGCGCAACCTCCGGCAGGCTCGCGCACGACGTCGCAATCTGACACGCGCCGACTGCTATTATCGTTTTCGACAGTTTCTTCATTTCGACCCTCAATTCGTTTATGCGTCAATTATACCAAATCCCCTTCTTCCCGCATAGCCGCGCACCGCGGCAAATCCGCCGCGGAGGACTAACCACAAAATAAAGGTTCTTCAAAGAATTTAGTGGAACAGCATGCCTCTAAGTAATAGAAACTCCGAGCGTTGGGGCTCCCGCTACCGCTCCGCAGCTTCGCGCCACTCAACGACTTTGCATATGTCGATAGAAGTATTTGGGGATGCGACTGCGTCGCATAAATCGGCCGAAGGCCGCTCTAAACACTATGAATGGAGCCAATTGGTCGTGGTTGAAAAGCGCGAAGCAGTGAAGCGGGAATGCGCCTGTCGCGGAGCGATCAGGTTGCCCGACGAGCAAAGCGAGGAGCCTTGCGAAGCAAGGTCGCAAGAGGTCGCGCGAGAACCCTAACCATCGGAGTTTTTACTCATACTCTTCCACTAAATACTCCGAAGAGCCAAAATAAACGAAAACGGGACTATCGCGGGGTTGTCCCCAATCACTCCACGTTGATTATACCTCGGCACTTGGGGTAGGACTTGCAGCCGTAGAACGACTTGCCGTCGCCCCTGCGCTTGCGAAGGAGCATCTCGCCGCCGCAGTACGGACACAAAGGGGCGTCGCCTTCTCGCACAGAAGAATGACGCTTCTGCAGATTGGCAACATGACTGTCGATCTGCTTTTCGCTCAGTGTCCCCTGCCATTCGGCGATTGCAGAAGCGAGTTCATCCAGTTGACTGGGCTTGATCATCGGCGTGTTGTGCGAGAGAATGTACTCGGCAGCGCGGCGAGAATAGACCACGCCGTCAGGCATCTCCGTCTTGAACGTGCAATCTCCGGTGAACGCCACAACGCCATGGAAATACGACTTGTCGATTCCGAGGTTGTCCGCGAGCGCGCAGATGTGCTTGTAGTTCTGCCTCATCGGATTTTGGAAGCGGCTCTTCTTGCGGTAGATGGACTGCGTCCACTCCTTGCTCTTCTCGTCGCCGAATATCCAGCCAGAGTATGTCTTCGTCTCGACGACGAAAACGCCGTACTGCGAAACGACGATGTGGTCAATCTGCGTCGTCGTCCCGTCCGGCAGCGGCAGGTAGATGTCGTTCAGAATCCGGTACTCGTCCGGCAACCCTTTCCTCAGCCGTCCCGCCACCAGCTTCTCGCCTCTTGCGCCCTTGCGCTTCGGGCTGTTCCACCACCAAAAGAACAGCTTCAACGCAATCACGAGAAAGAGAGCACCCCACAGCATCTTGAACATTGGCTGGAACGATTCCAGTATTTCATTCATTTATGCCGCTCCTTTGAGATGCCCTTTTGATCTACTCGGTCAGCAGCCCTGTACCTTTACATGACTCGCACTTTTTGCGACCAATGTAAACCTTACCCTTCCCCTTGCAATTGGGACATTTCGCTTTCTTGTCAGGGATCTTGTTCCCATTCAAATCCGTTATCCGCGTGGAGCGCACGACATATCCAGCCCCATCGCATTTATCGCATGTCTTTTCCGTGATAAACTTCTTCCCATCGCAGTCAGGGCAAGGGACACCGGCGTTCGGGGATTCTGCCTTATCCTCTTGTATCCCGTCCACTTTGGCACCAACCATGGGCTCTTCTTTCGCTGACGTGGCGAACTGTCGCCAAAATGAATTCGGCAACGATTTGCGACCATTGATGAAATCCCCTGCTTTAACCTTTGAAGACGCCAACCATTTTATTGTCGTGTTAAATTGCTGATCACAAAGAGCCGCTATCTTCGCCTCGCCATCTTCCTTGAAAATCCGCGCCATCTTCATGTCTTCTCTCACCTTGTCGCGCGCATCACCGTATCGTTTAATTATGACATTGATTTTGTCATCAGGCGAATAGATGTAGAAGCACTTTCCCCCTAAAATTTTAAATGTCCAAGTCACATTCTGAAAATCCTGTCCCAACATAACGCCTGTCTGTTTCCCCGGGAATGCGCGCAACACGACATTAATCTTGTGTGTCAACGAGATTGAAAGCCTGAAATAACACCCGAGACCCTCTCCTTTAAGAAGCGAATGAAAACGCTTGATTTCGTTCTTGGGCGGATACTCGCGCAGCTTCTCCTTCTTGAGCACACCAATCATGCCAAGATAATCTTTGCTCGCATGTAGTTTCTTCAGCTCGGTCCACTGTGGATCGTTCACGGCAAATTCCGAAATGTATCGCTTGAGATCTTCCTGGACATAGAAGTAGTCCCCAAGGTTGAATGATATGGGCGCGAAGAGCTCCTCGGCCAATGCCGCGCGCTCCCTTTGCTCCATATCAAGTTCAGGATCGACAACCCCGACGTTCTGGGCCGCACAATACCCGGCCAGACAAAAGGCACCTGCAAGTAGAATCGCTCTCATGAATTATCCTCCTTGGCTATGACTCATGATTCAAATCATTGCTATCCTGTTCTATTAGGTTCGCAAGTAGTATAACAAAATGCACTATCTTGCGCAATTCACTGCAACCGCGGCAAATCCGCCGCGGGGTTTCTAAAATGCTTTTAGATGCGCTTTGGGCGCTGTCGCGAACTGTCGCGGAACGCCCTTCCCGACAGCACCCTTCATCGGCGGCTTCATCCCCGCCTTCGCGCGCTGCTGCTTCTGCATCGCCGCCAATCTTCTCGTCTTCACAAGTCCCATGACATCCGCATATGATTGCTACTGTATCAATCAAGCTGTATCAATAAGCTTTGACTCTTTCAAGCTCTCTGTACCCCATGGCACAAATCAAATCCATTGCCGATAACAAATAGTGTTTTGCAGTCCATAAGCAGAATTTATAATGTTTTAGTTTCTCTCAACGACGCACCATTGCTCACCAGAAACAATCAAATGATCCAGCACTTCAACGCCAATTTTTGTGCCTAACCATTTGAGCCGATCTGTAAGTTCATAATCCTGTGCACTAGGCCTTATATCACCACTCGGATGGTTGTGTGCAACAACAATCGCTTTTGCACTGACTTGCAATGCAGCAAAAAAGACCTCACCGGGATCGACGGTCGTCGTAGATGCATCCCCAATCGAGACAAGAACCGGCTCTGCAATAACGCGGCGGCTTTCGTCCAGGGGTAAAACAAAGAAACCCTCGTTCACACCAGCAATGGGCATCGCCAGACAGAAAAGTTCTGCCGCGTTCTCGGACGACGCAATGCGCTCACCGACAGACCTCGCCAGCCGATCCACGGCCGTCACATGCGCGGCAAACGTGGATGGCAACTGCCACATCCCAACATTCCCACGGCAGGGAATCGGATGATCAAAGGCGACCACCTCAGACAAATCCCACCAATAGTCATTCCCCTCATCCCAATTGACATTCCCGCCTCGTTCGTCCCCATCGATTAGCACGAGATCGTTACGCTTCCGAGATGCATAATCACAAGCACCGACAATCCTGCCGGGCCAGTCCTTCACCTCGCGCCAAGACGGCAGCTTCTCGAAATCCTCCGGCGGCAGATTCATCGATGCCCACGCGATGAACTGTCCGTACTCTTCCTTGCAGAACGACTTGGAACACGAAATCGCCGCCCTTCCCTCACTTGGCGACGGCCACACACTGCGATTCTCCGACCTCTTGATTCCACACAGAATCAAGATCGCATAGGAACCAGTGCATGTGAAAGCGTATTCCATCTTGTTTCTATATCATCTTATCATGTAATTCAACCATCATTTCTAACGACGGCGAATCTCCGGAGAAATCAATATTAACAGTTCCATATAAATCGCCGCCCATCCATTCCGCAACCTTCTCGCAGATGCTTCGCATCTCAAGGGCAGTCAACTGTTCAGCAAAAACGAACGACACCTTACCCAGAATCCGCCCATCCTTCTCATTCCAACATTTCAAACCAAGCAAGGCAAGCGAATACTTGTCACCAAACATCCATTTGAATTGCTTATGCTTCATTCCCTCAAAGACTGACATGTCA
Source organism: Kiritimatiellia bacterium (assembly GCA_017406465.1). GTDB lineage: Bacteria > Verrucomicrobiota > Kiritimatiellia > RFP12 > UBA1067 > UBA1067. The sequence continues at coordinate 4,701 of JAFQYM010000017.1, forward strand.
ACACGTGATTCCATTATTTGGATCCTCGCATCTCGTCACGTACGCTCATAGATTCTTAGAAATTCCTTCATCTTGTTGGGAATCTTATACTTTGGTTTTCGGTCTTTGCCAGCGCAAGGGCTTGGTCGATATACCCCTAAATAAGGGATTGTACTTCTGGTTATCTCATAGATGTCCATTTTATGGATCTTGATCGCATACTTCATTCGCTTGCTGTAGGACATCAAATTGTCAAGTTTACCCAACTTCTGGTTCCACCACTTTGTCGTTACATACCCATGTTCGGAATCTTTCTCTGGCGTGAAATCGAGCGCGACATACCAGAGACGCCCACCTTTTTCCAAGACAAGGAAATCAATGTTTTCTTTCAGATTCCCCTGAACATCTTTTTTCTGCGCATCCGATTTCATATCCCCATAGAACCAATCCTCATAAGGAAAGCGCAAATCAAAATCAAGTTGGTCTTCGCCTTTCTTCGACCACCAGATGATATTGTCAGTGGGATGTTCCCGCAGATATCGTTCAACGAAAAACTCATAGTACCAACCTTCCCATGCGCCTTGATTCATTCTGGTCGTATCTTTTGCCTCCATCATTTCTTGGAAACAGTCTATACCTTTAAGGTACCTAGGCATTGAATCAAACATTGTTCCAATATATTCAAGAACTTCGCGATCCTTTCTGACTACGTCAATCTCATCTTTTCCCCTGATGCTATCAATATGCTTAATAAAATTTATCTTATCAAGGACAAGTATCTCATTCCCCGATTTGTCAAGTCGCCTGTAAACGCCCCTCTTCTGTGCGTTCTGCAAATCAATGGTATGCACATGTGCAGCTGAATTATGAGTAGGTCGCCCAGCATATGTATTCGAACTGAAGCACACAAAAAGAAACACACCATGCTTACCATCCGGAAAGTAGTGATAAATACCAAGCAAAATTGTCTCGATATTCTTTGCATGATTCATCCTGTAGATACTTGGGAAATCTTTGCCGACTTGTATTCGTTTCTTGTCTGATCCCCAATCTCCGCCAAGATGATTAATGTTTCTTGTATAGAAGCACACCCCTCGCCCCATTTTATTGATCGGCGGCAAGTATACTCGCCCATTCATCTTCTGCCAATCTGGAAAACATTTCATGAGTAGGTTTTGTATTTCCTTGGCCGCGAATTTCTGATCATAGCCCAAGCATATTACGCTGCCATCCACGAGAACCTGATCTATTCTCTTCGGTTTAATTCGGCAGCCGGGCATGATCCGTCCATGCTCAGCCCACGATCCCTTCTTGTAAATCGTCGCCATAAATCACCTCCTAGAAGTTCGCTCCTACTTCCTGAAACAGGCTTTGCGCACAACGCTTGATTACTTCAACATTTACAGCATTCCCAAACTGTTTATACGCCTGATGCATATTAGGATTTGGTATGAATTTGTCGTCAAAACTCTGTAAACGCGCCGCTTCTCTGACAGTCATTCTACGGCGATACTTACCAATAATCGGCATTTGCACGATTGCGACCAAAGCAGGCGCACAATCTGGCCTTTTTATCCTCAGTCCAGATGGCCGGAACTGCATAAAAGCATCCCAAGCCGAGGCCACCGACTTGCCGCACTGCCATTCCATTTTTCGCATAGTTGGCGTGAAGTGAGAAAGATGGTTGTGTCGTTTTAGCCAGCCATCTATGAACGCCTTGTTATTTTTATACAACTGGTTATTTTTTTTTACGAACAACTGTTTCCATTCTGGCATTTCATCTGGACCAGTAGGCGGCGGCACTTTAAACCAATCAAGCCAAATCGGAAATCCAATAACCTTCTCCTTGATTCCATGATAAAACTCATCCCATGTATCTATAGCCTCAATCTCCTGCTTCGACAATTCATACTCTGGATCATGATTATCACATTCCAATATATCGTCAAGTCTACATTGATCCTTTGACTTTGGCCTTGGCAGTTGTATCTCCAATGGCAAATCAGCATGTTCCGGAGCGTAAACGCCAAGGACTACCACACGTTCACGCAGTTGCGGCACACCAAAAAAATGAGGACTTACGATCAATGGTTCTGGCGTGAGTCTATAACCAAGTTCAACCAAATGACTATGAATAGTTTTCCATGTATTCCCGTTATCGTGCGCTACAAGATTCCTAACATTCTCGAGTATTATGTATTTCGTGTGGTGGTATCTTAATATACGTTCAATATCGAAAAAGAGCGTCCCTTTAGTTTCATCTTCAAATCCTTCCTGTTTTCCTGCTTTAGAAAATGGCTGACAGGGAAATCCCGCGCATAAAACATCATGTACCGGAATGTCTTTTTCGTCAATCTTGGTTATATCTCCAAACGGGACAATCCCATAATTCGTCTCATATGTTTTCTGCGCGTCTTTATCCCATTCTGAAGCAAACACGCACTTGCCTCCCAATGCGTGCATCGCAAGGTGAAATCCACCTATACCCGCAAATAAATCGATAAACGTAAATTTAGGATGCGCTGGTGGCGGGAATGGAACTGTGGGTTTGATTGCCTCCATATTTGGCAAATCCCAAAAACGTAGTTGCACCGCCGCTTCGCAAACGCGCAACCGCTCACGCGGCAACTTGGAAAGTTCAGTCGGCAGATAATCGGCGAGGCTTCCGAACTCGCCACCGTCGTGGAATTGCTTGATGGCCTTCGCCACCTTCTTCGACCGCCCGCTGGAGAAGTCACTCACACGGGCAAAGACGGTTGTGCCTTCAATCTTCGGACCATACGCAAGGCTCTTGGTCTTAAAGACCAAATACCGCATGTGTCTACTTGGTCCTAGTTTCTTGTATGTCGGATTCGCCGCGAGGAACTCATCCTTGGTCTGAATGCCGACAAACTCTGCGGAGAAGCAATGCCTCTTCGCATTCGCGCTCGCATACAACCACAACTCCTTGACATTAGCGCAGGACTCCGGTTTCAGCTCATCGCCTTCGCCGATGGGGTAATTGTACACACTGTTCTTCCGAATCCACGCAAGTTGTTTTTCCTTGTATGTTCCAACAAGGACTACACCAACGTCAGCAACCGCATCCTTCTTTGGTGCGATCTTCGATTTCTTAGCCCTTAAAAGTTTCTGTGCCATTTTTCACCTTCTCACAAACCGAGAGTGTCCTTGAAGAACTTGAAAAGCGTTTGCTTAACCTCTTGATCCCGCGCATCTATCTGGGACCTACCCCAAACCAAGTTCTTACAAATCGACTGAACATCAGCAATCGCAGACGCCTTGGCCTTCGCCCGATTCTTCTGGTTCTCCGGCACAACCGGCGTACGGATGCCGTTCTCATCGACCTGAATCGCACCTTTGTACTTAGAGGAAAATGCACCCTGATAGACACCCGCCTTGAAATCAAAGTATTTGTCTTTAGCGCCATTATTCAGAGCAGCCTCACACATTACTTTGTTGCCGAATTTCTCCACATATTTGCGAGAGATATCCTCATCGGTAACACCATAGATTCCAACACCGCGATCATGTGCGGACACATGCTTTTCCCAGCTTCGCGGAAAGACATGCTCCACCTGCGCATCAACAGGAATCAACTGATGTTGATCTGGATTCAAGTAGGCGTGCAAAAGCGTCAATGCACGAGAAAAATTCGGTTTAATGCGCAGCTCCTCAACACGAGCCGAAAAAGCATCCTGGTCAAATTGGATTGAATCCTCGGCACTCCATGACAAAAGGCCTTCCGAAACAAAGTCGCCATTATTGTAGACCTCCAAGATAAGGTTATATGCCTTCTTTCGAATATTCGTAAATGGAACATCGTAAATCAAATACAAAATATTAAACGCAACGGCCTTCCTTAGCAGTCTCTCGAACTTCACATCAAAATCGCTATCGTTCCAATGACGCACGAAGAATACCGAAACCATGTGCCGCCAATACGTATTCTTGGAGAAGGATGATACTACCTGCAACCATTTTGCGGCCTCATCCGAAATCAACAATCCCATCTGGTCAATCCACTCAGGAACAGCCGCAGGCTCTATATCCTCAGACTCATCATCAGATACCTTCACCCGCGCAGACATTGCGGCAAAAAAGGCTGTCAACGGAATCATGACATCGGCAAGAAGCTTGTCCGTTATTACAGCGCCACCCTCTGCCTTCTTCTCAAAGTATGCTCTCAGTTGAATGTCATTGCCCGCATTACTTTTTGTTGCCTTGACATACATCATGAGCATTCGAAACATTTCATCTTGTGGCTGATTTACCGAAGTCTGAATCGCCTTAGCTCTTCTAGCCAAAATGCTAAACGTCGCCCATTCGTCCTTGAAGGAAGTTTTATCGGCCGTAACTGCATAGATTTGAGACTTGAGAATATCCGCGTCCAACAGCTGCATTCCGCGGTTGTTGAGCGTATTGAAGATTCTCAGGGCATCCTCTTCTTTATTGCTCTTAATGAACAAGAACGTACAATGATCCAAGATTGAATTAACCAGTCGCCACATTGGTGTCTTAGCCAACTCGCCACCAACAGCAAAAGCCTTGTCAATCAAAGCTTTCATCTCCAAGTAGTTTGTAACATACGCGGACTCGGGATTCCCGGCGGCAAGAGTTAATGGCGCTAATCCTTTCGTCGTGATAATTTTCGTAAAATCGCCCTTCGAGTTTTCATCATCTATCGCATCCGACGAAAGGATCGGCTTATCGAACACAGGGACATTCTCATCACGTGAATCGTCCCACTCCTGCACCCAGAGGGACTTCTCCAGTCGCTCCAAAACATCTTTTTGCCGTTGTTGATCTGGATCCTGACGGCTTGTAATAGGATCTATGGCATCGTAGAAGGCCTTAAGCAACAACATAAGAGTTGTGATACGCTGCTGTCCATCAATCACAGCCATGCGCTTAGTCTCATCTGGGCCATCCTGATAAACTACCAAAGCCCCCAAAAAGTATTTTGGCGCATCGGCCAGTTGAAACTTGTAGGGCGTTTTGCTCAAGAAAAACTCGACCACATCTTCCCAGAGCTTCTGGCACTCCACCTTCGTCCAGCTATACGGGCGCTGAAAGATAGGAATGTAAAAAGGGCGGAAATCGGTCAGAATCGTACCAACCGAGTAATCTTTAGACTGAAGATAATCTTGTGACATAGTTATACTCCATTCAATACTAACTTTTCCTGATACGCTCTATTTTCTTTTCAGAATACGCGCCTCCTCTCACAGGAAGCAATGAGCGAATTATCTCTCCCTGAGCCTTAGCCATCGGCGGCGGGAATGCTTCACCAATCATTGAGGCGATTTTGCCGATCCCAAGGTTCGGCGGGAACTTGTAGGTCATAGGAAAACCCTGAAGAATCAGCGCCTCAAGCATATTGATGGCACGATTCTCGGACGGATGAAGGAATCTCCCCTTTGACGGGTTTCCGCAACCTCGTGTAATCGTAGGAGAAACTTCATCCCATGCCATGCGCCCATACACATCCCTAAAACCCTTAGGGTAACGCTTATGGCATTCAAGCGCCATGTCATCCGGCAAGTCGGTTCTGCTCTCTTTTATCCGTTCAATTCTAGCCTGTACTACAGGTGAAAAGTGCTGCCTAAGATTGGCGAGGCGTCGCGCAGACGCCCCCTTTTCACCAGAAGGAATCTCAATATTCCTAATGGCGTCAGAAACCGTTATCCTCAAATTACTTTTTTCTGGCAGCACAGGTTTTTTCAGCCTGCACCCGATTAAAATCATCCGCTTACGCCGTTGCGGCACCTTGAAGTCCTTCGCGTCGAGAACTCCATCAACAAATTCATAGCCCCATTTCGCAGAAAGATGTCGCTTGAACTGCTTAAGACGATCGTCTTTCAGCAAACGTGGCACATTCTCGATTAACACACAACGCGGCTTGAATGCATCAACAAACCGCTCCACCTGGAAAATGAGTTCATTCCGTGGATCGTTTGCAACTTCACCATTGTGAGTACGAATGGACGAGAACCCCTGGCATGGGGGACACCCAGCAAGCAAATCCAATTGCCCTCGCCTTATCCCAAGCTTCTTCTTCAAATCTACGGGATCGGCCGTCCTAACATCTTCCAAGAGGACAGTGTCGGGATGATTTAACTTGTAGGCAGCGCGCGCCTCTTGGCGTATCTCGCAACACGCCAAGACTTTAAAGCCCGCATCCTCAAGGCCCTGACTCAATCCACCACAGCCAGAGAAGAGGTCGATAGCAACACACTTACGCTTATTCATCTAAACCTTTCTCTCCACGAAGATTTCGAGATATAGAAGGTTGATCAACTCCTACACGCCGAATATGTGTCATAAAGCGACTAGTAAGACGATTGACTATATCACATCTTAGGACACCGACAGGCGCCAAAGAGCAGATGTCATTTTTGCTCTTCCACATCAACGACGACGGTTGACTACAAAAGACATAAGCACATCCATTAAAGCGCAAAACCGTTTTGCCTCCTTTAAACTTTTCATCAGACACAACCTCTGTCCACAATTTACTATTGTCGGAATGCTCTGCCTTTTGTATGCAAGTACCAATTAGGAACAATAATGATGGGCTACGCAAGCAATCACAAGCACCCGAAATACAGACTGCTATATCATCGCTACCAGCAATCAGCCCATTATATACTGCTCCAGGGCAAACTAGGCTCTGTCTATTGCCCCCACTCTGAACTTCACAAAATTCGGTAAAAGCTTCTATCCCATTTAGTAAAGCCTTTATGTCCGGATCATTCCTTGCCTTTAGCAACTTCTTGAAGTCTTTTGCCGCCATATTCTGCGGGCGTTCATCTCTGACACAATTCCTTAATCCGCTTAGCGCCGTCTGAAGCTCGCCCTCTTTTACAGGAATATCTAAGTGCTGATTATTAGAAGGCTTCAATACATCTTCATCAAACGATGAAAAATCTCCCCTTAAAATTATTGCATCCAGGTCCTCTAGCAAATTAGATGCTACACATTTCTTAAGGTTATCCCTCCACGATGCCTCCTGGAATGTATTGCCACGCTCGACTAACAAGCCCAAATCAGCATTAGAAGGAATCGACGAAAGCCACATAGGCGCGAGATCTTTAACTCGGCCAGCTATCTCCAACGCCACGAGATGAAGATAATCAGGATAAATCTGGTGTAGCGCAATACAAATATGATCAAACAAATTCACGTCTTTAAATTCGTCTTTCCGTAAACTCAACAAAAACTGTCCTGTTTCATTCCTCCATAACGCCTCATCCATAGCATTGAAACCAAGCCCTTCTAGGGAAGATGAGCTAAGGTCTATTTGCGAAAGCACGACTATGAATCGGAACCCTTTGTCTTCACCAACTAGTTTTTGAATAATCTGCTCAGCATATTCACTAGAATCAGTGCCGCCCAACATCCAATCGACAATAAACACGTCGGATTGTGCCGCAAGGGTAAGGCATGTATTTATCGCGCTCTCGACCTCTTCCTGTGGCACAAATGGGTCTGCACCTTGACGCACTTCCGGGAAACCTAATAAATGACATATCAATCCCGCCTGGGTAAACTCATCAAATTTATTTTTAAAAAGAGGATTCGCCTTTGGCGCAACGAGTCCCTTGTCTAGATTTATTTCGTCGTCAATCCACAAGATTGTCCGACAAAATCTCCTTATAATCCCATCGCGGATCTTTTTAACCTCTTCGGTCATTTCGCACTCCTCACTCACGATTTTTCTCTATGACAAAGTTTGCCCCAGTCAACGCGCCCAGTTCCTGAACATTTGCCAATTTAAGCTCAAAACCAAACTCCCTAAGGGATTCTCTTGCGATATAGAGTCCAAGACCTTGTCCCCCTGGTCGCCGCGAAAAGCCAGGCTCAAAGATAAATGCGGCATCCATCTTTGACACTCCAGGTCCAGAATCAGACAGCACCAGAGCACCATCATCCGACAACGAGAGTCGCACTGCAGGCAACAGTGTCCCCTGTTTTGCCCAATAAAGGGAGTTTATGAAAAGATTGTGGATTGCGCCCAGGAACACTGGACGATTAAGTCCAGACCACTTAGCATGTCTAAATGAATCCGTAAATTCACCAGACACCACATCAAGTTCCTTGGTGAATCTGCGTTTCAAGAAGCCCTCAATCTCAGAACCCGTAAGACTTTCGTTTTTAGAACTACGACGGCGTATGAGCGGATCCATCAAGCGGATGCGCTCTTCAATAATACCAAATGAATCCTTAAGGGCCAAAAGGCTCTCAAGGTCCTCTCCTGAAAGTCGTTTAGAAAGGCGCTGGATAGCATCACACACAATACCAACTTGCTTTTCATACTCATGCGTCGCCGTCTCGAACACAAGCCCCAACTGTGCCGCAGTGACAATATGGGAATGTTGCTCGCGCAACATCTGTAACTCGCGTGTCTGATCTGAGAGGACAAAGACGCCATTCTCACCATCGGTAAGGTGTTGCAGATTTGTGCAAAGTGTTTTAAGTCGCGGAAGTACATTTGACTCCAACTCGTCAATCTCCGCCTGAATTGCCATCTCAAAAATTTCGACAGCTTGCCCCGAACGATCCGCAGCCACCATCCCAGGTGTCATACCGTTTAAGAAATTGTCGCGAACTAGTCTTAGCTTTGCGATCTCTTTTTCAACAAACTCATCCAATGCAGGAGAAAGATTCTCCACCTGCTTGAATGGAACCGACACTAACTTTGATATTCTTTTACGAACGAGTTCATCAACTTTCTGCAAGCGATCCGCAAAATGTCGTTCACGCTCTTTCATAGGTCGAGCACGTGCCGCCATCTTTTGAAAATCTTGTTCTTCTCGGGCAATCTCTCCTTGCAGATTTGTAATCTGAACAGCACGCTTGGAAATATAATCGGTAATAACTTCCCAAGCATCACCGCGTATAACAACGCCATCCGGAGGTTCTGCAACGGAAGTCTGTAACTCGTTCAGGTATTCCCGAAGTTTTTCAATGGCCACCTCACACTCGTGCAATCCTTCCTCAGAAATCGCATTCATTGTACGGTTTATCAACTGGCGCGAATGTCTAACGGCCGCAACAATTGTCTCTTTGAAATTATCTAGCCATCCACGGGCATAACGAATCTTGCCTTGATACTCTTCCTTTTCTCGGTCAAGTCGCGCTTGTGCAGCGGCCTTTTTCTTCTCTTCTCTCAAACGTCTTTTATCCTCACGGTCCGCCTTGCGCCCCAGAAAGCGGTCTGCTATGTCGACAAAGACATCTTCGAGCCAAAAGCGCAGTCCACGACTCGCTCCATTGACTATAAACCCTTCCCGACCAGCTTTCTCCTTCACGATACTGTCCGCTGGCAGGAAAACGCCGCCGAACATGCGCAAATGAGAAAAGTAATAGCGACCAGCATTTTTTAGGCGCCGTTGTTCAAACCCAGCAAAGTCACTATCTGGCGCGCCGTATGGCTGAATATGAACACCTCCCTTATAGATAGCGAAGCCACCCGCGCTCCTCAAACGCTTATCCATCTGCATGTGCAAGTCCGCTGGCAAGAACGAGACCGCCGGCGTGCCCTGTACATAACCAATTTCAATCACGAACTTCCCAGGGCTTTTCATACCTTGGGGCAATTTCTTAAGTTGCCGTTTGTACTCTTGTTTTTCTGAATGATAATTGGCAATGTACCCATCTGCAAACCCATCTGCAGACACCTCAATGCGAATATGATGATCACATTGATCGAAGTCCACTGGGCTCCAATACCGATATTTATCATCCTTGCGAACGTCTAAACCATTTTTAAGAACATCAATATAGAACGGCCTGTTTACATCAAACGGCCTGTTTTTATCTGAGTGAAAAGGGTCCCAGAAACTGGAAAATGCATTGACCGATTTAAGCGTCAACGAAGATAGCGTATCTTCCAGTTCGTTATCACGAGTTGATGTAGTCCTGAACAAGTCATCGAGATCATCATTTGTATGAACACACAAGAATGTTGTGCCCATATCAAAGTCGCACCGTAATTGCTTATACAACTCTGACGCAGGGATATTAACGTCGTCACTAAGTTCTGCACGAAGTGAGGCATCCCATGTGCCATCGTTAAGAAGATCGTTGACAAGTGGTGACTTCCTCAATGAAGTAAGTACAGCATCAAACTCTGCAAGGCTTGGCACATGATCAAACGAAGCACAAGGTATTGGCAACTCACTCAACAATTTAGTTGGATGTTGAAAAAGATGCCAATGGACAACACACAACGCACCGCGTTTTTCTACGCCTTCACCCCAAACGGACCAAAGGACCGTCATACGGCCAAGCGATGCAACAGAAAGCCTCCCGATCCCTTTCTCGCCATACGCGGTTTTAATCCATTGCCGCTGTTCTTTCGTCGCGAACTTCGCCCAGCCATCATCTGACTTTTTAGCAAACTTTGATTCCGTCGCCAAAACAAGCCATTTGCCAACGACATCTTCTTTGAGCCGCATTCCAAGGCCATTATCGCTGATGCGAAGGAACCCAATACCATTACTATTCTTCACATCAACATAATCAACCTGGACCTTCCATGCTCCAGCATCAAGTGCATTCTTGAAAAGTTCACCTGTTGCAGTAGGTGCATCAGCGATCTGCTGCCGCCCCAACAGGTCAATTACACGTGCCCTACTTCTGAAAGTCTCAATGGCCATGATTCAAGAGCCTCCTTGTGAACTTCCACACCCTAACACCAGAGCCTTAGCGTGACAATATCCTACCGAGATAATGAAACAGACACCAGAGCCGGGGCCGAACTCGACCTCGCCTTTGATCTTCTTTCTGAAGAACCTCTTCGCCTCCTGCCCTATCATTCTCCTCTCGTTTGCAAACAGAATGTCTTGGTCAACTCATCTCCTCGCGGCGGTTCGCGCCACAGGACTATGTATGCTCAGACATTCCTATCCAAGTCTTAAATATTATACCAAAAATGAATGTCTCTGTGGCAAAAAGGATTTGAGTTTTGACGCCGAAAACGGCCCAAAAAACTGGCATTTTGGGGCCAAATATTGCTGACGGCGCAAGATGCCGCCCCCGCCGCGCGGCGGCGCGGTCAGGTGAACTTAGACTCGACGAGGATTTCGCCCTCGTAACGGAGCTTGAGCGTGAAGAAGTCGCTGCGCTCGTCGAAGGCGCGGAGGAAGAGCTTGTCCCCTTCCCACAGCTTCTTCGTCAGGAGCTCGCCCTTCGGCAGCCAAACTAGCTCGCCTTCGTCGCAGTCGGTGAGCGTGCCGGAGAACTTCGTGCAGGTGAAGAGGTGCATGTATTCGACGCCCCATTCGTCGGACACGAACGTGACGAGTCCGCGGAAGCGCGGATTGAGCATGGTGAGCCCCGTCTCCTCCTTCACCTCGCGCATCGCGCATTCCTCGGGGCTTTCGCCGTACTCGAACTTTCCGCCGACGCCGATCCACTTGTCGCCGTTTTCGTCGTGCTGCTTCTTGGTGCGGTGCAGAATCAGATAGCATCCGTCCTTCTCGATGTAGCAGAGAGTCGTCAGTCTCGGGGAATTCTGTTCCATGTCTTAAAATGGAAAATTATTTACTGTAGCAGTTCAAAATCCAATGTTTGCAACCGATGGCCGATCCTGCCGGCCTCTCCGCGGCGGTTCTCGTCGGGGAGCTATGAGGTCAGATGCGTTCCCGTTTCTGACAGTGAGCATTATACCAAAAGCAACGGCTTTCGGGAAAGATTGTTAGGCGTTCGTAGTCGCTGGTTTTCCATTTCTTTGCGCCCTTTGCGTTCTTTGCGGCGAAAGAAATTGAAAGAGAGCGGCCGCCTCCTTGATTCACGACGTGGCGAAAGCCGTTTTCTTGATGCGGGGGATTTCGCCGGGGTCGAGCTTCATGAAGGCGAAGCACTTTCTGCCGAGATCCTTGAGAGATGCGCCGATGAGGTAGAGCTCCTTGTCGTCGATGATCAGGAATCGATCGTGGAACGCTTCGCTGTAGCGGACGGCGAGCTTCGGATACTGGGTGTTGAAGGTAGTGATGTCCGAAGGGGAAATCTTATGGTGCGGAGCATGTTTCTTGTCGTAGTGCTCCGATGTGAAGACCGTAACTTTCACTCCTTTGCCTTTCTTCGCAAGGAGATCAAGTGTCTCAGGTGCCGCCCAGTTGTCGATGAGAATCAACGATCGCTTCGCGCTTGCAACGAGCTGCAGCACCAGCGCGCGCGCATCCCACAGCTGCCCGTCGTAAAACACGCCCTGAATAGGCGGTAAAGCGGTTTGCAACACAAGATTGATCTGCTCCTCATGCTTGAGAACCTTCTGCTCCAATCGCACAATTCGCTCGTTGACGGCGTATCCGCGCAAAACATACTCTTTCAGAATTCTATTGGCCCACCGCCTGAATCTGGTGCCAATTACTGATTTTATGCGGTATCCGACGGAAATAATCACATCTAGGCTATATAAGGCCACTGGTCTGTCCGAGGTTGCAATTTGCAAATAATGCAAATTGCTTTCCTTGTCCAGCTCACCCTCGGAAAAGATGTTCTTTATGTGGCGGCTTATTACAGATACATCGCGTTGAAACAGCTCGCACAATTGCGACTGTGTCAGCCACACCGTCTCGTTTTCAAGACGGACGGCGAGTCGGATTGTTTCATCAGGCTGATAGACGACAATCTCGTTCTTCGGCTCAGGCAGATCTTCAGTTTTATTATTATCCATGGCAATATTCCCTTTGGATGCCTTCGCTCAGCGCGACTGTTCATTTGAACCGAATCCGCGGAAGATTTCGGCGAAGCCAGGCGGAAGGTCTTTGAGAAGGTCCTCTCCGCTCTTCCCGACATCATCCCTCGCGCAGACATAATTCCTGCACATGATTCCATCACGCCAAGGGCATATTCCCGTGGCGCACTTCGGACATATTTGATCCATTTCGGACTCCTATTCCTTTCTGCGTTGTGTCGGCGCATTGCGCAGCCGGACCACGGCCACTGGATACAATACGCCTACGGCGCATTTTCGGAATAGGCGATGCCTCGCCAAATGCCGACGACGCCTGGGCCGCGCATCTCGCGCTCAAGCCCGCGGAGGAAGCCTCCTCCTCACGTTCCAAATCGGCGGCCGCGGTTCCCGACATCGACGCCCCCTCCCGGACCGTCCGCCCACCCTTCAGGCTTTTCGATCCGTTCTCAGCGAGACTCGGCACTCGCCTTTGGCTCGGCTATCCCCTCGGCCTTTCGGCCTCGGCCCTCAAAGCAAAGCTTTTCGGCGGCTACCCTTCGGTTTCAACCCAACGGCTCATCAAAGGCTCCCGTTCGTACCTCCGTCGCCACGGAGTTCAATCCCGGGGAGCAACGATATCATACCATAAACTTACTCTTTCAGTCTATCGGAAATTCTGCTGCGCGCGGAAAGCGTGTAGACGGACGGGGCAAAGCCCACCCCCAACACCTTTGCGATCTTTGCGTTCTTTGCGGCTAAAAATTATCTGTAGTCGATGCGGGCGTAGGATTCGCGCTGGACGCAGCGCGCGTAGTGCACCGCCGGGCGGCCGAAGAGCATCGCGTAGAACGGCGTCGTGCGGCGAATGCCGACCGTCGCCTCGAGAATCTCCGGCACTTCCTTCTGCACGAGGCCGAGGAAGCCGCACCAGCACGTCGCGATTCCCGCCGCGTTCGCAAGCATCTCGAACTGGGCGCAGGCGATGGTCACGTCCTCGCGCGGAGTGGTTACGCCGGGAGCAGTCTCGTCGGACGACACGATGAGGATCCCGCTCGCGCCGCGGAAGAACATGTCCTCCCCGCCCTTGCGCAGCCTGATCGCGGGAACGGCGAGCCAGCGCGGAAGAAGGCGCGTGCCGTCGCGATGCTGCTCAATCGCGGATATGAATCCGGCGCGAAAGCGGTCCGTCGCCGCGCGCGTCGGGAAGCACGTAAAGGTTAGGGATCGCGCGTTGCATCCGGTCGGCGCGTTGCCGAGCGAAGCGAGAATCCTGTCGAGAGTCGCGCGGTCTACGTCTTCAGCGGCGAAGCGACGGACCGACCGGCGCGCGCGCATCCAGTTCTCCACCTCGTCGAGCGTCGGCAAGGCGAGGCCCTTCACCGGGACGGAATCCTCGGGTTTTCTCCCGTCGAGCGTTACGGCACCCGTGGGGCATATCGCGAGGCAGTGCTGGCATTTCATGCACCGTTCCGGAAAGACCATGCGCGGCGCTCCGTCCGCCATCTTGAGCGCCCCGAAGGCGCAGTCGCGAACGCATGCGCCGCATTTGACGCATTTTGCCCCGTCAACTTCAAAAACATCTTTCATGGCAGCATTTTCCATGCCTGAATTATAGCAAAATCCTGGGGACAGACCCCACGGAAGCCGCGATTTTATTGGCCGACGCCGATCAAGTGCGGACGGGAAGGCCGCGGGAGGCGAGGAACGACTTGAGTTCCGGGATGCCGATCACGTGGAAGTGAAACACCGACGCCGCGAGAAGGACATCGGCACCCGCCTCGGCCGCCTCGGCGAAATGCTCCATCGTGCCCGCGCCGCCAGACGCGACTACTGAGGCGTCCGTGATCTCGCGGATCTTCCTGATGAGCGGGAGGTCATAGCCCGTGCGAACGCCGTCCGTGGACTTGGAAGTCGGCAGGATGCAGGCGACACCGTAGTCGTTCACCTGCTTCGCCCATTCGATGGCGTCCTTGCCGGTCGCGGTGCGTCCGCCGTCGATGAACACCTCGTAGCCGGACGGCATCGCGGCGTTCTGCGCCACGTCGATCGCGACCGTCACCTTGTCGGCGCCGAGCTCCTTGACCATTTCGCCGATCATCTCCGGACGGCGGAAAACCGCGGAGGACGTGGAAACCTTGTTCGCGCCCGCCTTGAGAACTTCCTCGGCGGCTGCGACTGACGAAATACCACCGCCCATCGTGAAGGGAACCGTGACGGCGTCCGCGACCTTGCGGACCACCTCGAGCATCGTCTTGCGGCCTTCCACGGTCGCCGTGATGTCGAGCATCGCGAGCTCGTCCGCCCCGGCCGCGCAGTACGCCTTGCAGCACTCGACGGGATCGCCGGCATCCTTGATGTTAACAAAATTCACACCCTTAACCACGCGTCCATTGATCATGTCGAGGCACGGCATAATCGTAAGCTTCCTGTTCATCTTCAAGCGCTCCTTTTTCGGTTTTGTTTCCTTCGCCAGCTTTCCGTCCGGCGGAACTCGTAAATTATATCAAAAACCATCGCATCCGGCGGAAAACTTACCTCGCGAGTTTGCAACGCATGGAACCTGTCTCAAGATGCGCCACAATCGCATTCGCGCGCTTCTCACGCCACTCCGCAGGCGAGAGGGGAAAGCCCGGCGCGGACGAGCATATACCGGCGTTCGCCGTCTGGGCGCAGTACAATTGCCGCGGAGTCGAGGAACCGCGGCCAATTGTCGGGATTGAAGTCGGTCTTGACGCCGCGTGCGTGAAGAAAAGCCGCCACATAGACGTCGTGCGTAGCGAAAACGCCGAGTTGCGCCGAAAACACCGACAGCGCATACTCCTCGAAGGCGTCGGTCGCCTGCTCGAGAGGATTGAACCCGCGCTGCTCGCCTGCTTGCATGTACTCGCCCATCCGCTGAAAGAACGACCCATCGCGGAAAAGCCGCCAGAGCTCGAGCTCAGACGCAACGTATGCTGACCCGTTGCCGACGAGCGCATCGCGGACTACTTCCGCGCCAGCGAGCCCCATGCCCTCTGCGACAAGTTCGGCCGTCATTACCGTCCGAAGAAGCGGACTCGCCCTGAACTCGACGCTCGGCGTCGCACCCGCCAGCATCCGCCCGAACTCGACGCAAAGCCGCTTCCCGTTCTCCGTCAGCGGCAGAGACGCGCCGAAAGTCTTGTCCTCATAGCCGATCTTCGGGCGCTCCGAGTGGCGAAGGAGCAGCAAGACGCGGCTCCCGCACCCAAGCTCGGCAATGACATCCGAAACCGACACCTCACCTGAAATTGCACTGGACTTGATGTTTTTCACGGCAAGAACATTTTACCAAAAGCTATCGGGCTACGGGGACACAACGCTTGAGTTGCTCGATGGCGGTGGGGTTCAGCAAGCCGGATCGGTCGACATCAACATTGAGCGTGACGGCGCACCCGTCAGAGAGGTGGCGCGCGAGCCAGGCACGGAGGTAGTCGTCCGTAAAGCGCATCTTTGCGAAGCCACTGCCGCGATGAACCCAGTCGCGGTTGTCCATCGTAAGCCAGAGGTGCATCTGCATGCCCTGCGCGTTTGTGCGGCCGCAAAGCGGGAAATCTACGAGCTCCTCGCCGCTGAAATACTCCTGGCAAGGCGTATAGACGAAAGTGCCGCCCTGAGAGTTCACGGAGACGAGCGTGTCGCGGTTACCCGCCTTGGCCGCCAGCGCAAGCTCGCGAAAGGGAAACTTGTAGTCGCCGATCCGTACCGACGCGACGCGATGCGGGCCAGCGTCGGAGACGGCACCTGGGCTGTCAAACCACCATCCCGCCACATTTGGACCGGCGGAAAGAGAGAGGTCGTGCACAATCGAGACGATGTTCGATCCGAACTCCCCAAGCCGCCCTTCCGCGTAGCCAACTGCCTTCATCCACTCAGGGTCCTCGCCGTTGCAACCGTGGTTGTAGTAGAGGATCGTGCGAATCCCCTCCGCGGCAAGAGCGTCGGCAATCTCGCGAAGCAGGTTGCGTTTCGTCGTACGGCCGGGAAGTATGCGGTCGAGCGCGGAGCATGGCGCGGGAGGATGCTGCTCGGCCCACGAGGAAGTGAAGATGACATGCCGCGCGCCGGCCTCCTTGAGCTGCGCGACGAATCGCGGCACATCGAACGCGTCAACGGCCTTATCGAAGTCGCCACGCTGTCCGTCCTGGTCTGTGGTCCATGTCGTCCAGTGAACGCCGATCCCAAACGAGCCCGCGAGCCAGTCGGTCGATGCGCGCGGATAGCCGTTCGTCGCATCAGCCGCGCGGAGCGAATCCGCAACACGGCGCTTGAACGGCTCGCCGAAGACAGTGCGCTCCGGTCCGCATCCGATGAACGCCTCAGGGTCGATCCGCTCCAGCGCCTCGCACGGAGAGAAGTCTACCGTGCCGCGCAAGCCTCCGCACCGCTTGAATGCGAGAGTGTCAATCCGCTTCAGGCGCGAACCTTGCGCGAAGGCAAGCCCCGTCAGGCCTGGGCATCCATAGAACGACTCCATCTCGATGACACGCACGCCCGCCGGAATCACAAGATTGCCGCGAAGATTCTTGCAACCCATGAAAGCCGCACGACCAAGAGTCTCAAGATTCGACGGGAGGGCGAGGGTGTTCGTCGCGTTCTCGCACGCGAAGAACGCGGCGCGTTCAATTGATTGGACCGTGTCTGGGAGCGCGAAGGAACGCAACCCGCTATTCCACGCCACGAAGCTGCCGTCAATCGCCGTGGGACGAAGCCCCGTGTCTGCCTCAATGCGCGGGAGCGAATCAAGAGTCCAGTCGCCCTTTGGCGCCTGGCGCACCTTCTTTAACACGATGCCGCCATCATGCGCAGCATCTGGCCCGATCGTGATCTCGATCTCTCCGTCGTGAATGGCGCTATTATCGGCATCGACCGTCCACGCCGCGAAGACGGGCTCGGCGGCAAACGCGAAGAAAAGCGAAATGGAGATTATTCGAATTGTGTCCTTGTTCATTGTATTGCCTTTTATGCTTTTTATCCAACTGTCTACGACTCCTGCTTCGGCGGGTTGGTCGACTTGATAAGCCAGATGCAGATGAGGCCAAGCGCGACAAAGACGATTACCGAGATGAACGGTATCACATCGAATGGCGTCGTGAGCCAGATTGCTGTCGGACCGTCCGCGCCGCCGATGATGAAAGGACCCCAACCCACGGTATTTAGGCCGATCTCGAACCGCACCGGATCCTGTACGCGGTCGATGTAGCCGAGAATCGCCTCGTCGTAGCGCGGACGGTCCGCACCTGGCTCGACGACGAGTGAATACTTCTCGCCGGGGGTAGCGACAAAGACGATGTCGTACTGCGTCACCTTGAGCGTCACGGGAAACCCCTCGACGCCTGCGTCCGAAGTCGTCGCAAGCGTTAGCGGCGGGTTGTCGTCGTTCTCAATCTCGATGCGAAGCGCCATTTCGCGCACTTCGCGCCCAAAGGCGATCTCAAGGTTGCTCTTCCTCTCTCCCGGAAGGTTGACGGCGCTGATACGGCCAGAGGTTAGCGGATGCCAGCGCCCGTCCATGCGGCGGAAGACAGCGACCTTGCGCGAGAAGTTGCGGTCGGTCGCGTTGACGGCAATCGCCGTCACTGGAAGTCCGAACACCGAGGTCTCGAGCACAGTCTTCTTCGCCTTCTCGTCCGTCTCCACCGTGCAGGCGGTGCTCACTATCATCGGCGGAGCCGCCTCGAACGACACGCGCGTCCGAGGAACGGCGACGGACAGGGAGTCGATGCGGAAAGGACGGTTAACGACCGACTCGCGCACGCTCTTCGCCTCGAGCTTCCCCTCTCCGTTCTCGCGGATCGTCCTCTCGAACGCCGCAGCCGCCGCCTCGCTCGTCGGCTTTGCGAAGGTGACGGTCAGCGTGCGGCGATATGATGCCTCGAGCGGCATCTCGGTTACGCGAAGGTCTGCAAACTTGCGGTAGTCGCATAGAACTCCGCTCGCAAGCGGCACGCCCTCGGACGACACTTCGACGGACTGCTCAAAGTCGGTCAAGGGCGTTGCGACCTTGAGCGCGAGAAAGCGTTCGGGGTTCGATGATCCAGCCGGAAACTCGGCGTCAACGACGAGCCGTCCGTCCGCCTCCGTGACACGCGTTATCTTGAGCTCGCGCCAATCCTTCACTTCGTCGACAACGCGCGTCTTCGCGGCGCGGAAGGCATATGGGATGTCGTGCCCCTTCGAGTCGCGGACGCGTAGTTCGCTCTTGATGGCGTCTTCTCGGCCCTGCGTCGCCGCCGCGTAGAGCATCGGATGGCAGTTGACGGCGACAGCGCACTCTTCAGTGACAACACCTGTCAACGGCCAGGATTGAGGTTCCTTCGCGGCAAAAACGGCGAGCGGAAGGATAGCGAGGAGAATTGACTTATGCATGGTCTTCAAACCTTTCTTTGAACTTCATGTAGAGGAACGCACCGATGATGAGCAGGACGCCTGCGAGGGCGAACACGCCGACGCGCGCCGGCGTCGCAAGCCGCGCCGTGTCCATCAGAAGGACCTTCACGACCGAGACGCCGAGAAGCGAGAGCGCCGTGATGCGCGTCGCGCGACTGCGGCGGACGATGCCGGCCCAGAGCCCCGCGAACGCGGCGAGAAGCCACGCGACGGAAACGGTGCCCGTCTTGAGCGCCGGCAGGAATACATAGCCGAATATCCGCGCCTCGCCGGTGAAGAAGAGGAACGCGACTATCAGCGCGGCAACGGCGAGAGCACCCACCTTCACGCGCCGCGCAATAAGCGCCGCCGCAACAGGAAGCGACCAGAGGCGGACGAGCCGCAGGGCGAGCTCCTTGAAATACGCGTCCGCCGTCAACTCCGTCAGCTTGTAGACCGGACGTTCGCAATAGGCGAGCGGTGCGTAGTAGAAGAGCCCGCCGAGCGCGGCGACGGCGAGAAGCAGATAGGAGAGGACACCAAGTATGCGCTCTCCGCTGCGCGCCTCGGCCTCAGAAGCGGCGACGGCAAGCGCCGCCCACGAGACGATGCACCACGGATGGTCGAAGAGAAGGAGCGGCACAATTGCGAGGAAGACGAGCGCGAACACGAGAAGAATGTTCACCGTGGCGCGATCGGCCCAGCCGCGGCGAATCGCCAGCGTCGCGACGGCGAGATATGCGGCGACGAGAGCGAGCAGTATAAGCCCTGCGTAGTTGCTGGAGAACGATTCGCGGAAGACTGCGGCGAGCCACGCGAAGTAGGCGACTGCGTTGATGCAGAGTCCTGACCACGCGACTGCGTTGCCGACCTTGCCGCGCGCTTTGGCCCCGACGATGACGCCAGTCATATAGAGCGCGTGGACGACCGAGAGGAACGCGAGGTTCACGAGCACCGCAAACTGTCCGCCGCTGTTCGGGTGGGAAGCGCTCCAGATAAAGCACATCAGAACGGCCAGCATCGAGGCGAGGAAGTCGAGAGCCGACCACAGGCACTTGCGCGAGACATAGAACGCGCCGAGGTTGAGGACGAGAAGGTAGAGATCAAGTCCAAGCGGGAAGCCGCTGTCGCGCCCTGCGATGACCGGTACGAGATAGCCGCCGATGAGCCCCATCATCGCGATGTGCGGCGAGCGGAGGTAGACGGCCATCACTCCTGCGAAGAGCGTAACGCCGGCGAGCGCGGCGAACGCGAAGACTGGCGAGGCGATGACCGGCGGGTCGAAGAAGCGGTGGCCGAGCCCGAAGCCAAGATAGAGGGCGACGACGCCAAGCGCTGATACGGCGTGTCCAATGAGTGAATATCTCCCTTTCTTGACGAGCCACGAGCCGCCGACACAGCCGACCATGCCCCAGAAGAGGGTAGCGGCGACGCGCCCGGTAGGGCCCATCCAGCCACGGTCGATCGACAGCTTCACGAAGTAGATGATCGCGCCGATGATAAGTACTGCGCCAACGCGGATGAGCCAGCGCGTCGCAAAGGCGAACTCGTGGGTCATTCCCTTTGGAGCGAAGTCGCCGCGAACGGCGAGCCAGTCCTCAATTCGCATCCAGAACATGTCGAACGCCGTCGGCTCGTAGGGAGTTCTGGGAAGAGGGGCCGGGGGAACGGATGGAGAAGAAGTTGGAGTTGGAGAGTTGGAGTTGGAGAGCGGTTTTTCAACATTCTCTTTTGCTGCCGAAACTTTGACTTGCGTCGGGGCGACCGGCGGTTTGGCGGCCGGCGGCGCAGCAACTGTCGACGCGACGACTGGCGACGGCGCGGCGACCGCCACCTTCTTCTCTGTGTCTCTCGGCACTCGCTCCGCTCGGCTTGGCTCGCTACGAATCGCGAGCCCCGCTTGCGCGGCGGTTACGTGACTCTGTGTGAAATCAATCACACCAACTTTCTTAGTGAGGTCGGCGACCTTGTTTTCAAGCCCACAGACCTTCACGAGTATTACGATAAGCAAAACCGGCACGCTCAAGAGAGCGAGCACGGCAAGTACTATTCCTTCCATCATTTTGCCTCCTTTTGTATTACTTCAATTGTTGTTTCACCTTTTCGAACGCCGAGCGCATTTCGGCCTCGCGGCCCCACGCCTTGCGAAGCTTGTCCGGGTCGATGATGCGGCAGTGTCCGGTTACCTTGTTCTTCTCGAGCTTCCATCCGCCCGACGAGTCAAGGACGTCCCACCACACCATCGAATCCATGACATGCCCCTCTACGCCGGGGAAGCCCTGCGGCACCATGACCTTCCCAGACGGCTCCTCGCCGCCGAGGATGCGACGGGCATACTCCAAGTAGAACTTTTCGTGATGGTTGGCGATGTCCTTGATCACCTTCTTCGCCCAGATTCCACCGATATCGACCTCACTCGTGATGTTCGTCGGCGTCACGCACTCGACGACATTCTCGCAAGGAGTCGGCGTGCCGTTCGCGCCGAACGCGACCGAGCCCTCTCCGCCGACGGTCGCGTAGACATAGCGAAGGACATGGTCTTTCGGATTGCAGACGGCGAGGACGGGGAGTTCCGTCGCAAGACCCATCTTCACGAGATCGGGGTCATTCGCCGGAATCGCCGCGCCCATCAAGATCGCCTGCTTCACCTTGAGCCCATTCTCGGCGAGCCGCGCGAGGACGCGCGCGGTGATGCGTCCGCCGAGCGAATGCCCAACGAGCGTCAGGTTCGTGCGCGCCTCGGGCGGCATCATCGCGACCTCGAACGCGAAGCGCCACGACTCCTTGTCCGCCGAGTCGACCGAAAGTGGCCACACGAGATTGTCGCCATCCCACGCCTTGAACTCGACGCTCGCCTCAGGAAACGCATTCGAGACGCACTCCATAATCCCCTCGTGTGGTTCCGCCGTGCGGAGCCACCCGGGAATAAACCACACCGTCGCCGCTAAAACTGCCATTGTCATTTCGCTCCTTTGTTTAGGTTGTTCCTTGTTTAATGTGCAAATATCCAACAGCCAATACTCAATATCTTTCCGCCATCGTTGGATATTGCATACTGCATATTTGATAATGGATACTGGATATTGGATAATTGCACATTTGCACATTTCCATCTCCCCTGCTCGCGCAAGGGATGAGACGAGAATTGCATTTGTCTGTTTCTTCATTCTTTATTCCTTTCGTTTACCGCCGCAGGACGCGTTCCGCCCGCACGTGCATGGTCGTACCCACGGCGTGCCCGAAACGCTCCACGCAATTCCGACTCAAAATCGTTCCTTGATGCGCAACGGCCCACGGAGCCGAACACCGCTACGCCACGCTTCTTTGAATTCCGAGGTCTTTGCCTCGCGCACTTCGCCCGTCTTGGCACTTATCGCGAGCATCCCGTACTTCCCCTCTGAGATTCTGTTCTTACAGACAATCGTCTCGTCGTCCGCCCAGACGTACGTTACAAACAGGTCGTCCGCCACAAAATCGGGATGTGTCTTGGAAAGCCGGACATGATGTACCTGCTTGCAGTCCATGTCATATATCCGCACGTCCCCGTTCACTGTCTTCACGGCGAAATATGCCGCGCTCCATCCAGGCACAAGCTCAAGTCTCGAAGCCCTGTGGTCCTGTTCGCTGATGATCTTCGTGACGACGCCATCATGCCCAACACGAAAAACACCGCCCGCATCGTCCTTTAGTCTGCGTATTCCTCTGGGCGGCGGACAGGGTACGCCATTCGGATCCGTACGTACATACTGGCCATGCCGCGTGAGGACTACGATTCCGTTGTTGCAGTAGGCGAAGTGGGGAGAAGTGGATTCATTGTTCCAATCCTTCTCTCCGAAGCGAACAATCGAGTACCTGCCCGTCTTCAAGTCATACCGCCGAAATTCCTCATGGTCTGTGTCCGTCATGACATATCGGCGTTCCGTGCCATTGATGATTTCCGGCGGTTTAACGTCCACTTCGACAGTGACATAGTGCCACAGATAGAGTCCGCCGCCGCTAACGATAAAACCCGAAGGAGAAACTTGTAGATACCCTTCCAGCTTCCGCTCCCATCGCAGCACCCCGGAAAAATCGTACTCTCGCAGGACATACAGACCGTCATCTTTGCCGTTCGCAGGTTTAATATCCTGTAGCGTATGAAAGCACTCGTTCTTCGGGTCGACGACACCAGCGAATGCTTCGCGCCATGAGCTGTCAGTCCCAATGCTCCCCCAGACTATCTTGTCGGTACCCCCATCGTAGATGACCACGTCGGACCCGCGACAGCCGCAGATAGCCGCCGCCACAAGCGCGAGGGATGAGACGAGGATGCCACTACGCAGAGCGGCGGCGGGCAAACTGATTCGTGAAAATGGTTTCATGGATTGAGACTTTCTATGCATTACTTTTCAATTAGTTCCTTGTCGAGCAGGAACGGAATTACCCCGATATGGACGACGCCACCTTCGTCTTTCCATGGGTCTTGATAATCCCCGGTGACGATGATCTTTCGAAACGAGTCGCCCGTCTTGCGAAGCGGCAATGTCTCCTGCTCGCGCTTCTCGTCCGTCTCCATTATCAGATAAGCCGACTTGAGATAGCCCAGATGACGGCGCACAATCATCAGCCCTCCAATTCTTAGGCGGATATCCACCTAACTTTTGTTTGTGCAGACATTATACCATCCTTTCGCCGCAGGAATCAAGACGTGAATACAGCGCCTCACTCTCTCGCGAGGAATGAGACGATTATCATTCGTGCAATTGATTTCATTGTTTCCGTTCCTTTCGGTTTTGCATTAGACAGGATTTACAAAAACATCTCGTTCTAACGGCCAGATGGCTCAACAGTGCGTTCGACCGGCAACATGCATCCCTGTATCTCGTATATAGTAATGGTTCGCGCCCAGGGATCGACATCCCATCGGCAGCCATTGTCCTCGCAGACCAGGCGCAGGGCATCTCGCGTCTTGATGTCTGTCGCGCGCATCTGATGCATCGGCTTTTTCATCAGCTCTTCGTCTATATTGGCGATGACCCTTATTCTCCCCTTGTCGTCATGTCCTTTCGGGCAAAGACAGTTGAACACGCATTTGTCGAAATACTCAACCGCGTCACCGAAAGTGACAGGCGGAGCGAACGACAGCGACGGAATCACCTGCTCCAACACGGCGTCCATGTAGTTAACATGTTCTATAGATTCAGCCGAGTATCGTTGCTTTTTCCACACGCCTGCAAGGACTGCCACGCCAATCAGACCAAGCAAAAGTAAAAGTTCAACTGTTTGTACCACTCCGCGCGCAAGCGTCGTCGTTGCCATTGCATCCAAGGCTCCGTTTGCATCTCCCTTTCGGCGATACAAGCGGCAGATTACAACAGAAAGAGCAACAAACAAAAGCGCAAGGACAAATACCCAGCCTCCAAGAAAGGAAAACATCTTGACGACTGCCGTAAAACCGGTTGAACTCCGAGAATCCGGCCCCAGTCCGTCCCTTAAAACCCAGGCAAACAGAAGCATTATCGTCAGAGCAACGCCGACAATCCACCTTAGACAATCTAGGACCTCAATCCAGATTTTCGTCGGGAACACCATTCTCTTCTTCATTCGCTTGTCCCTTCTTAATCCTGTCAATCATGTTAATCCTGTCTAAAAACTCCCCGCAATAGCCCGCACAAACATCAGCCGAGCATTCATTTCGTTTCCTCCAGTGATTGTTGCGGCGCGGCGGTTTTCATGTTCTCCTTGGTGATTGTGATCACCTTGCAGCCTGGAACAGAAATCAGTGCTTCGGCTGTCACAGCCAGGCCCTCGAAGGAATTGGCAAAGACATAATTGTCAACGCTTCTACGTCTGACGGCTTTCATCGCCTTTACCCGTTCGCGCAATCTTGAAGAAAGCTCTTGCAACGCTTCCTTGCGACGATCCGCGTCCTCAATCGCCGCCGCTTCCTGCAACTCTTGCCGCGCCGCCGAGAATTCCGCGCAGTAATCCAACACCTCGTCTATCCCCTTCTGCGCACGCTTGCCGCACTTGGCCTTCTGCACCTCGGCAACCGCCAGATAGTCGCCGCCGTTGTGGAACGCCTCGTATATTTCCTTCTGCGCACGCTCTTCTTCCTTTGTCGGCTTGCTACAGCTGTCAATGAAATGCATGGCGATTACAATCGTCGCGGAAACAACAACGAAAGCCCACCACTTTCTCGACAGCGATTTGTCACGCAAAGTGCATTCACGATACTTTTCCGCAATGTCCCGAGCGGACTTCTCTTCGTCTTCGTCGCGCGAAAGATAACCCGTCACGACAAGCGAGAAGTAGTCGTAGTGAGGAAGCTTCATCGCCTGCTTTGTGCGAAACAGGATGCTGCCCGCCTCATCCACAAATCCGTATTCCGATATGACGAACCCACGGGCGAACGGTGGCAGGCGGGAGAAGATCCTCGTCCTGTCGTTGTAGGGGAACGACCACTCACGCTTCCAGTGTTCCGCCATTGAATAGCGCACGGTGCAGATTCCTCGCCTGAACTCATACTCCATGCGAACCCATCCAAGGCGCATGGCGCGAACCACCACGCTGACAGCAAAAGCCAAGATTAGCGGTCCGCCTATCAAGATGGCGCACATTGGCTGAAAGGCACGACAAAGGAGAGCGGTAATCGCCGCCAAGACGACACATGTCGCGAACCCAAGCAGGAGCAGGGATACGCCCTCTTCCTTCGGCGTCCTGTATACGACCTTCAAGTCCGCGCCACTTTCCGGATCGTCCCACAGAACGGCAAACGGCTTTGTCGCCTTGTCGCCACTCCAGGATTTGGCGCCTTCCCATTTGGCTATCTCCTCGGCATACACTCTGTTGACATTCATGCTCACCCTCCTTTCTTAATCCTGTCAATCTTGTTAATCCTGTCGAAAACACCTCTCGGCGTCTCTGCGTCTCTGCGCGAGATATCATCCGCGTATTTAGTGTTGTTTGCAGCCTTTGACAGCAGATTTGCCGTGGTCGTCTTGAACACATCTTGTCCAGTGAGGCAGACATCCATCAGCCGAGCGCGGCGGTTCTGCCGCCATTCGTCGAGTCCGAGGTAATAGAATTTCCGCAAGCCCTCGGCAATGACAAACGGCATGATACCGTTCTTCAGGCACTCCTTCAGCATCAAAAGCCGCCCGACGCGTCCATTGCCGTCCTGGAACGGATGTATCGCCTCGAACTTCACATGGAAGTCGATGATGTCCTCCAGCGTTTTTCCGCTCGCCGCATATTCCCTGACGAGCGCCGCCATCCGGCGCGGCACCTCGCTCGCGGGACAAGTCTCGCGCTCGCCCACCACATTGTCGAGCTTCTTATATTCGCCGACGGCAAACCACGCCTTGCGCGAATCGCTCGTGCCGCTCTTGAGCTGCGCGTGAAGACGCTTGATGTAGCTTTCCGTCAACGCCGCGCCAGCCGTCTCGATGACGATGTCAAGGCAACGGAAATGGTTCGCCGTCTCCACCACGTCATCCACTGGCGTGTCCTCGCCGAGCGAACCAATGGTCTTGGTCTCGAATATCCAACGCGTCTGCTCGTGCGTCAGGCGGCTGCCCTCCATGTGGTTGGAGTTGTAGGCAAAGTCGATTTGTAGCCGATGGTAGATTCCGTTCTTGGTTCCCGAACGCTTCTCCGCCTTCAGCACATCCCAGATCGACTTCGCCCTCACCTTGCGCCGCGTGCTCTGCCCAGGATCGACCGCATCCGCCGGTATCAGCCAGCACCTGCCCTCGAAGGTCGCGCCAGGAACATGCCCCCTCTGGCATCTTAGCCGCACATTCCGCGCGGTTTTCCCCCATTTCTTGGCGGCTTCCTCGACAGAAATATACTTTTCTTTATTCATGACTGCGGACATTATACCATGTTTAAGGAAGCGAAACCAGCGGTTTTTGCCATCACTTTTCCTTTCTTCATTTCCGCAACACCTAGTGTTTGTTCTTTACGAGTTTTATTATACCATTTCCCACTCAACTATCTCCACACCGGGATGAAGAGAAGGTCGACCTTCTTGCCCTTCTCGGGATCGTTCTCGTAGCGGAAGAAGCGCCAGAGGAAGGACGTCTTTGAATAGCCGTTCGTCTTCGAGTCGTAGGTGAAGCCAGGGAAGACATCGAGCGCGACATCTCCGTTCTCCTCCTCCCAGTCCCAGAGCTTCCAGATGACTTTGTGGCTCGTGTAGCTTGTGCCTTTCACCGTGTCCGCGCGATGCTCTCCGTTGTAGAGGAGCAGAAGAAGCGATGTATCGCCCTCCTCGCTGTCGGAGATCTTCTCGCGTGTCGCCGTGTCAAAGCAGACCTTCCGATTGCTCTCGTGGTTGAAGACGAGCTTGTTGCCAAGCTTGTGCCTTTCCGTCATTTCGTAGCGGTTCGTGGTGCCGTATGGAAGACAGCCATTGAAATGCCTGTCGTTATCAGAAACAAGGAAAGCCGTCCGCACGTCCTTTGCCCATACGTCGGTCGCCTGCAACCTCTGTTCGACAGTTCTGTCATATGCTTCCCTTGAAGAATTCCAGACACGATTCGTATATGTCGCCGTCCATATCTTGATGTCGTCGGGCAGCTTCTCCGCGTCCATCCATGCCGACTTTGAGCTGTAGCCGACATCCGCCTCCCTCTTGTAAAGCGGGAACAACCATCCGCCCTCCTTCTTGCCGGACCAGAGCCCAGCGAGCCCCGCCGCGAAATATGTGTTCGTGTATGACGAGCCGCCGCCGTTCCATCCGAATGGAATGGAGTAGAACGACTCTCCCGCCTCGCGGAGAAAGAGTGGAAGCGCCCAATTCGTCTTGTGCGAGCCAGAGGCATTTGACGATCCTCCGACGAGCCCCGCAAGCGTGAACCAGGTCTTGTCGCATGAATTCGTCTCCCAGTTCGCGCCAGAGAGAAGCGGCAAGGAGAAGAAGCCGCGAGTTCCCTTCTTCGCGTCGTCCCAATACGAATAGACCGGCGAGTTGAACTGCGCCTCGTCGCGGCAGTAGAGCGGGAAGAGCCACGACGCCTCGCCCGACTTCCCGTAAAGTGGAGTGATGAACGACTCCTTGTCGCGGTAGTAGAGGGGAATGAGCCAGTCGCTGCCGTCCTTCTTGTTGCGCCCGTAGAACGGAGTGATGTATGTGCGTTCCTCGCCGTCGAAGTAGACGGGGAAGAGCCAAGTGCGGCGCGGGTTGTGCCCGTAGAGGAGAGTGTAGAAGCTTTCGCGGTCCTTGTAGAAAAGCGGGAACACCCAGCTCGCGCCGCCTGTCGCGTCGTTCCAGACATGGCCGCCAAGCCCCATGAGAAGGTAGAGAAGCCGATCGCCGCTCTTGTGGTCGCGCTCGTAGCCGGAGAGAAGCGGGAGGGAAAACGCCCTGTCGATCTCGCCGTCCGACCCAAGCTGCCGCCAATAGGGAAGCGAGGCGAAAGTCCTCTTGTTGCGCCAGTAGAACGGCACAACCCAGTCGGCATCGCCGTCCTTGCCGCCGATCAGCGTCAGGAACTTCTCTTTGTCCTTGTAGTAGAGCGGCAGCGTCCAGTTGGCCTCGACCGTCTTGCCGTAGAGCGGAGTGAGCGTCAGGTGCTCGTCGTGGTAGAAGAGCGGGATAAGCCAGCTCGCATCCTTTGTCTTGCCGTAGAGCGGAGTCAGGAACTCGCCCTTGGCCTTGTCGTGTGAATAGAGCGGGAAGAGCCACGACGCCTCGTAGTCGCCGTTCGTCGTCGAGTCCATTCCGGCGAGTCCGCAGAAATAGCGGCTCTTGACGTGGCTGCCTCCGCTGTAGCGGGAATACGGGATCGAGTATAAGTCGTCGTCGTCATAGAGATAGAACGGCAGGCAGCGATGGTTGGTGAATTTACCATCGCGGCGATTGAAGCCCGCGAGCCCGCAGAACGCCCAAAATTTGCTTTTCTCTTCGCTCCACGAGGAGCGCTCTCTCGACTCGTAGTAGTAGAGCGGCCAAATCGTGTTCCACAAGTCTCCACTCTTCTCCCACCCAGCCCAGCAAAGCGGGAAGACGCAGAAGCCGCCGTCATCGTCGTCGTCGTTGTCCCAGAAGATCGGGAATACTCCGGCGAACTCCCTGTTCCACCACAGGGCAGGGAAGAGGCAGAAATATGGCTTGTCGCTATAGCTCTCTCCCCAGAAAAGCGGGAACACGCGATAGTCTCTGTGCTTTGTGTCGAACTGGCTTATCGGCCAAAAGAAGTTGAACTCGTCATAGTCGCCGCTGCCGCTCTGCTTGTACTGCGAGTAAAGCGGCCTAAGCGCGAGGTGGTCGTCACCCCACGAGATGAGCGGCCAGGCGAGCGAGCCGACGGGCTCGCGGTAGTACGCGACCGGCCACAGGTTGACGCGATCCTCGACCGCGCCAGTGAACTTCACTTCGTTTCCTTCGTAGAACGGCGACGAAGAAAACTCCTTCATCTTACACCCGCCCAGCAGCATCACGCCGAGAACGGCAGTCATTATCTTTTTCATGTTTTTCTCCCTTCCTTTAAGCTTTTTGTTTTAGACAGGATTTACAGGATTGACAGGATTGAGAACCTTTCCCGCAATCCTGTTAATCTTGTTAATCCTGTCTAAAACCTTCCCTGATTCCGTTTTCCATAAAATCGACAATGAGTTCGCGGTAGCGGTTCTCGCCCAAGCTGATGGGCAGGAGATTATGATAGCCGCAATCGACCGATACAAAGTGCTTCGGATCTTTGGCGAGCTCGAAGAGCGCCTTGCCCTGGTTGTAGGGGATGACGTTGTCCTTTGTGCCGTGCATGATAAGCAAAGGACATTTCACGTCGGCTATGCGCTTCAAGTTCGGGAATGGATCAACCGGCAGCAGGCGCACACGAGTGACGACGCGCGGCGCAGAGAGAAACGGCGCCTCAAGAATCAGTCCGCCAACAGGCTTCGTCGCCGCAAGCTCGGTCGCAGGTCCAGAGCCAATCGAAAATCCGTCGACAATGATGTCCTCGGGCTTGAAGCCACGCGTCTCGACAAGCCAGTCGTAAAGGCGGTGAACGTTGCGGTAGCATCCCTCCTCGGTCGGGCTTCCATCGGAGAGTCCGTAGCCTGGGTAGTCAACCGCCGCAATGGTGTACCCCTGCTCCGCAAGATCTTTGAGCGCCCAGAGGGTTCCCATCATGTCCTCGGCATTGCCATGGCAGCGAATGAGCGCCTTCGTGCCGTGCTCTGGGCCGTGCACAACCGCTGCGATTCTGACGCCGTTCGTTCCGATGTCGACAAAGCCTGGTGACTTTTCGTCGTAACCGTCCCGGGCGAACTCGGGATGGAACATAATCGTGTTGATGCACCCCGTGCCGACTACGAACCCAAGCACGATCACGAGAATGACGATCCTCAACAGCGATTTCAGTAGTTTCTTAATCATAGCCATTAGTCGCTCCCTTCGGTTTAGGCAAGCTTTACGTTTTTTAGACAGGATTTACAGGATTGACAGGATTAAGAATTTTTCCTTTTCCCATTATTCTGTTTCTCATCAACGTTCCGCAACTCGCGTTCCGTCGGCGCTTTGCGCTCCGCAACGCCGCACGAGACAATTCGCGCAACCGCGGCCGGCGAGAGAACCGCCCGTTCAGCTTCGTTCAGTTCAGGGGCGAAGAAGGTTCGCACGCTCTTTTCGTCCGCATTCAGCGCAAACGCCTCGAGTTCAGCCGCGACCGCCGGATGTTCCTTAGCAAGCGAGACTGACGACCATTGCGCCGCACGCGCAGTCAGATCGACCACGCACGGCTCGTCGGGAACCGTCATTCCGCCACGTCGAATCACGCGGCGCGGCGCTTCCGCTTCGCCAGTCGCCAAGAAGTAGCCCCACAGGAAATCAAGGATTCCCGGCGCATAGTCCGTCAAATCCGGCGGCACCATGTCGCCAAGGGCCTTTCCGTCCAAGGCCGCGCCGATGGCGTATGCAATCTCCTTGCCCCCTCGCTTCTTCGCCGCTTCCCATTCCGCCCGATGCGTCGCCAGCGACGACTTTGCCGCGCCGAAATAGAACCCCATGACCGGCGGGATGCCGCCAGGCTTCATCTTGCCGATCTTCTTGACCGTCGGCAACACGGCAATGGCCGATTCTACATCGTTTGAGCGATAGTAGTCTTTGAAAAGCGAATCAACCTTCTCCATTTCGGCCTGCGTCGGCTTTGACTCGAACAGCCCAAGAAAAGCAAAGGCTTCTCCTGGCATCAGCGCCATTACCGCAATCGCCGCGCCCGCGACGATCCGCACAAGTATCTTTTGTGTATTCATTTCGATTCCTCCTTTGCTTCTCCTTTCGCGTTGAGATTGTCCAGACTTGTCAGATAGCATTCCCCGACAAAGTCAGCGCTCTTCTTGATTGTCGCAAACTCACCCCATTTCCCGCCTTGCTTCGCAAGCGGTGTAAAATAGACGTTCTTCCTATCTGACGCAAATTCGTCGAACCCAACGTGTGGCGGCGAGATGCGAACAATGTGACGCCCTGGCTCCGAGAAACTAATGTCGCCGCCAAGGGGTGGTCCTTCCACGGAAAGCGTCAAATTCCCTCTCTTGAGATCGACGATCAGCAGTTGATCGTGCGCTGGATCATAGTCATACAAATCCACTTTGCCCTTCCATTTGATTACACCCTCCTCCATCGTCAGGCAGCCGTCTTCATGCAGGAATATACTTGCCGGGAGGTTGTATGGCAGAAACAGCGCATCATTTACCAAAGCAACGCCACACTCCAACGCGGCAATAGGTGTAAAACATAAATACCCTAAAGTCACATCATACCATTTCGCATCAGGCGAGAAACTAATTATGCCAACAGAATCCGGTTCGTGCGACGTGGCAACTGCATCCTTGACGACTCTTTGCACCGTTGGAAATGGAAGCGGGTTGACCTCCGACGAGAAATTGTTTAATTGCGCCGGTATGTTCATACAGCCCGCAAAGCACCCCGCTATCACAGCTACCGCGACAATCCGCGCAAATACCTTTCGAGTATTCATGAGTCAGTTCCTTTCTTGAAGTACGATTCAATCATAGCTATTGCAAAACCAGGCAAAGCCATACATTGAAAGCAGCAACATTACAATATAGAAAGCAAAGGCCGTCCATCGCGCTCGTCGTTCATCCACCATCAGGAACACAAGCCCGACGGCGATGTACAAAATGTAGGAAACAACGAATAAGAGCAACCGCCACTCACCCGTGACATACCATCCCACAACATCATAGAGCGCACCTATGACAGCCCACGCCGTAAAATATGGCAAGAACAGAATGCTCACGGCGGCAAAACCTAACGCCTTCGGCCATTCGCCAAGCAATAACAACACCCCTGAAATGTAGGAGGCCGCAAGCAACATCAGAAACTTCTTCATGCTTCCGCTCCTTTCTTAATCCTGTTAGTCTTGTTAATTCTGTCCAAAAACCTTCCCGCGACGGACAGCGCAAATGTCTTTCGCATATTCATTTCGCTTCCTCCGCTTCTACCTTATCCGCAGTCTTTCCCAAATACTCGTCGCGTCGATAAAAGTCAACTGGCAGACAAAGCGTATCCCAGACAGGCGCAAGGACCAACGCCTCTCCCGCCCACACTACCGCGCCAGCCGGAGCAAAGACGAGTGGAGTCAACGGCCAATCATCTGCGTCCGCAGTTAGAAACCCTGCGAAGAACAGCATCACGCCCGCAGACGGCGGCAAACATGTCTGACCTTTCATGTCCTTGTCGGGAATGGCGATGGAAAAAGGCAAAGGCATATATGTGGAATCGCCTATCTCGCAATGGTATTCATCCAACTTCTGGAATGTCATTGTCTTTGTTGCAACATAATACTCGCCAGTGCGCTCTATGGAACAGCAACCAACCGAGCTGAGCATCGCCGCTCCCGCGACAACCCGCGCAAACATCTTTCGCGTATTCATGAGTTCTTTTCTTTCAATTGCATTTTGTCAAGGCAGAATAGATAGAAAAATGTCAACAATCCTCCAAAACCAACGCACCAAATCACGGACAATTTCACAGAACAAATCCAGCACATTATAAAGACACTTGCTTAAACGAGATTTCTTCGCTGAATGGTTTTCCACTTTCTCCTTCACGCTCCCGCTCCTTTCGTAATCCTGTAAATCCTGTTAATCCTGTCTAAAAACCTTCCCGCGACGGCCCACATAAATATCATCCGCATATTCATTTCGATTCCTTCTTTCCGCTTTGTGCTCTTTGTGTTCTTCGTGGCAAATCTCGCACTGTTGAAGTCTTCAGTTAGTCCCTTTGCCCGTTGGCTTCCTTTTCGCGTTTCTCTTGGCGCATCTTGAGAAGCCAATCGATCTCTGCTCTCATGATATCGGCATCCCGGAGAACCATCAGTTGTTCGTCGCTGAACTTCACATTGTCTTTTCCCTCCGACGCTGAGCTAATGGAATACTCAATTTTATGAGGAATTACCTGAAACATAGGCACCTTTGTTGCTTCCTTAATCTCGACCAGCCCCTTAGCCAACATATCCAGAGATTCACGCTCGCAAGATTTCTCGTACACGGACCCAACTATGCCCTGGAACTGATACATAGTTCTCCAATCAATGTCTGATTGCCCTTTTAGCCACGATCTGAGAATCGAGAGAATAGCCGACACTTGCTTATCTGACAAGTTCTTCAAGTCTGATTTCTCTGAAAGCCATCGGTTTAGATAATATAGCTTATCACACGCCCGCGATTCCCAATATTCCGAATCTGCAAGCGTTGCATCAAGATCTGATTCCAGTCGACGCCGCACATCCTGGTAATTCGCCTCCTCAATCTGCGAAAGCGCGTTGTCGAGAAAGTCGATAGGCAGCATGACGGTGTCAAACGCTGGCGCAACGACGCAACGTTCTGCAAGAGTTGCAACAGCACCGGCAGGAATCAGCGTGACCCAGCCGACAACAGGTATCACTGCCCCCGTCAGCATCATAGCGTCGCCCGCTGTTTTGAAACTTTTTCCTCCAGACCAAAGATCTTTCGTCGAGGCATAATATTTCCCTTCCCGGTCAACAAACATGTAGCACCCCTGCTGCGACAGACACACTGCCGCAAAAACAATCGCCGTCATTATCTTTTTCATAATCTTCTCCTTTCCCAATCCTGTCAATCTTGTTAATCCTGTCTAAAAACACTTTGCGTCCTTTGCGTTCTTTGCGGCTAAAATCACTCCGCGTTATACCACTCCTCCAGCTTGCGATTGAACTCAAGCCGCGTGAGTTTCGACCATTCCTTGACGCGATCCGTCATGTCCTCGACATGCATCGTCACGCGGCGGCGCGGAACGAACGGCGACCAGAAGAACCACAGGAAAACGCTCTTGATGAAAGTCGGCACGAACGAGGGCGAGGTCTTGCGCCCCTTGCGAGACCAGATCGACCCCCAGAGTCCGCGCGTCCGGACACCAATAACGCGCACATTCTCCGGCAAGTCGCCGCACATGTTGTACGCAAGCTGGCGCGTGCCGATGTCTTCGTGCTCGCCCTCGGTCTGAATATGTCCCGAAGGATAGAAGATCACGTTCCCGCCGTCTTCGAGAGTTGACTTCACGATGTCGCCCAAGCCCCGCGCGATTGTCGCGCCCTTCGCCGTGCGGTGCTTGCGAAGATCGGGAACAGCCACCGCGCCAAGCGTCTTCAAAACGCGCGGCGCGACGATGCCGGTGTGGAAGAAGAGTTCGTCCGAAAGCGGCTTAAGCGGAGTCTTCCAGAACGTTACGCCCACGAGCATCGGATCGACCATCGCCGGGTGATTGGGGAGAACGAGCAACGATGTTTTCTTGACAGGATTTACAGGATTAACAAGATTTTCGGGGGTCTGGGGGTCTCCCCCAGCTCTTAATCCTGTCAATCCTGTTAATCCTGTTAATCCTGTCTGATCTCCCCAACCCTCTACCTCCACCCTATATCTCCAGGCGAAGACCCAACGGCCGACATAAAGCAGCACCGGCCTATAGCTGAACACAAAGAGAAACGGCGCGACGAGAAACGCGATCGCAAGAAGCAGGAGAAACGCCTTCGGGCCGAACGCCCAGCTCACGAGCGCGTAGCATCCGCTCGCCGCGAGCATGAAGAGAAACGACACCTGGTTGAAGTAGGCGAGCATCGTGTTCAGCTTCGGCCCCTTCACGACCTTCTGAATCTCAGCGTCGAACGGCAGCTTGAAGAATCCGAGGTCAAACGCCAAAAGCCCCAGCACAACGCCAAACCACCGCGGCGAAAGCGGCGCGAAGTAGAGAACCGCAAGTAACGCCGCTGCGATCCAGCCCGTGAGAAGCGTCGCGCCGAGAAGAAAGCGCCGCCTGTCGACAAATCCCGCGACGATCTGCCCCGTGACAATGCCAACGGCAGCGCCGCAAAGAAGCACCCCCGTGCCGGTGTCGCTCAAGTTTAGCCCCGCCTCTGCCTTGCCATAGACGAGAAGCCCCATCTGGAGCATCGCCGCGCCCCACCAGAAAATGGAGAGCGTGAAGATGACAGCATTGAGCCCGTCGTAGCGCCCAGCCATTCGGTAGGCACGGGCAATATAGCGAATCGGGTTGATGGCGTGGAAAGAGCGGTTGAGCTCCTCTTTCGCCCTGACTGTGTAGCTCGCCGCAAGGCCAAGCACGGCGAATGTCGCAAGGCAGCAGTAGGCGAGATTCCACTCGGGATGGCGGACTTGAAGGTCGGCCACAAGGCCACCCGCCACCGTGCCGAGCAGCACGCCGAGAAACGAGACGCCCTCCATGCCGCCCATGCCGGTCGAGATTCTCTCCGCGCCGCCTATGTCGCGCACAAGCGCGTATTTCGCTGGCGAATAGAGCGAGCTCTGGAGCCCCATCAACAGCACCGCGCCGATGACGAGCCACGGCGAGTGGAGCGCGAAGCCCGCAATCGCGACGGCCATTATCGGAAGTTCCGCCCATTTTGCCGCACGTACGATCCGACGCTTCGGCCACACGGCGGTCAGCCGGTCGGCAAGCGGCGAACAGAGAATGTAGGGCAGGACGAGCATTCCCGCGACAACACTCGTCAGGAGCGACCGCACGCGCTCGTCGGCAATCCATCCGATGACGGTCAGGCACGCCAGCGTCTTCAGGAAGTTGTCGTTCAGCGTCCCGAAGAAGTTGGTCACATAAAGCGACAAAAATGAATTTTTCACAATACCCCCTTTCACATGCCTGCCGTGACACAGCTCTTTCATGTCATTTGGCGGAAAAAGCGTCCATCAGTCCAAAAAAGCCCGCCTGGCCTCCGGTGAGGAAAAGGCACGTCACCTCCAGAGCCACGAACTCCACCGGCAACAGAGCGGCATCCACTGGCACGGTTGCGGGGACCGCCCATTTGTTGTCGTTCGCCATCGCAATCGTCGTGCAGCACCCCGAACCCAGGATCGAGGCGACCAGCACAATCAAGACCGTTCGAATCATCTTGTTCATCTTGCTCCTTTTTTGTCTTGCAACGAAGAAAAAACGCTTTCGCAGATGCTGTCCGTGACCTTCTCGGCCCAAGCGCGATTGTCGACGCCCGCAGGACGGAAGGACTTGTGCCATTTGACGTCCGCAAGCGCATAGACCGAAACTTGCGCCCAGATGGACGTCGTCAGAAGCTCCAGCCGCTCTTCATCCTTCACCTTCATCGCAAGGAGTTTCCTAAGCCCTTCGTAGACAGGTCGGCCAAACGCCTCCTTGAACTCGTCATGGAATTTCGTGGGGCGCGTGACTTCGTGGCGGAAGAGACCCGCGCAAAGTTTCTGGGCGCGCTCGGTCGGAAGCGTCATGAAAAGCATATCATCCACCCACTCGCGCACAGCCGCACGCCACGACTTCTCGTCCTTGACGCCGTCTGCAAGCGTGGCAAGAGGAGCGCCGAGATCGCCGAAAAGCCGCTTCGCGACGAGGCGGTAAAGCGCCTCCTTGGAGCCGAAGTAGCGGTTCATGAGCGCCGAGTTCGCACCCGCGCGGCGGCAAATCTCCCGCGCCGAGGCAAGCTCGAAGCCCTTGTCGGAAAACTCCTGCTCAGCCGCCGCGAGTATCGCCTCACGCGTCTCCACGCCGTCCTGCCGCGCCTTCCTCGCCCTTTTCAGTTGCATCTCGAAATCTCCTTTTATCGTAATCACGCGATTACTTTATCATAAAACGACCGCCCCTGTCAATGGCGAACTGGAAGAAAAATTACATCTCGGCAAGTTTATTGAGGATGGCGTATAAGGCGGACGTTCGCTCACCATTCGGAAGCCGCAACGCCGATTCAACCATTCCCCCAACCATCCAACAACCACGACACAACTATCCTTCGTGTCGAATCCAAGAACGATTTCGACTCAACCATCCCACATCCGATATTCTCCAACCACAACTCAACCACTCGCAAAAGAATCCGTGAGGCGGCGGCCGAAAGCTCATGGAGCCTCGGCGAATACGCCGTATCCATTCGCTCGGACTTTCGCTCCACCGCCTCACTGCCGCCGCGTCCACAACACGCTGCGACGCTACAAGACGCTATCCGACTTTATTTCGACCACTACAACCCTTTGCAAGCGAAGTGCAATCTGATTCGGGGGAGATTGCGGCGAACGCGGTCGAACGCTCCCCAGAGATTGGAGGATTCGCAGTGGGGATCGTGGAGAACTACGGCTGTGGCGTCGAGCTTTTGCGAGAGACGAGCGCTGCGTTTGAGACGCAATCCTTCTCGCTTCGCACCAGCCGCGATCCATGCGAGAGCAAGGTCGGCGACAAGGTGATTGTCGTCGTAAAGTCCGCCGACATCGCTATGGCTGCCGGGGAAAAGCATTTCGGCAACCTGCCCTTTGCCGCCCTTGAGCGGAACATACTGAAAGAACCTCCGCGTTTCGTCGCGCGACACGGCATGCCGCGCCTTCTTGACGTTGCGCGGACAATCCGCCGCGACATCCAGCCCGATGGTAGCGTCAACTGTGTCCCACAATCCAAGATAGTCAACCTCGACGCCAAGCTTGTCGAGCCACGCCGCGAAGTGCCGAGCAATAAGCGCCCCGCGTGAGAAGCCGAAGAGGAAAACAGAAGTGCCAATCCCGTCTTTCGGCAACGATTCGTAGTTCGCCTCGAACCACCGCCGCGCCGAGCGGAATGTCGTTCTCCAGTCCACGCCCGCGATCTTCCCCGCGAGATACGAACCGAAATGAGTCCCAGGCCCCGCTTCAAGATGTAGCTTCTGCCGCGAGTCATCCACGCAAAGGTCGCGCAAGCGCGTCACATTTGTGATACACCCCGCGACGCCCCGCCCCGTACCCTCGAAGAAAAGACAGAGATTCATCCTATGTAATTCCTATCGCGGCGGATTTGTCGCGCCTGTTTCAGCGCCCGTCCGGAAACAGCCGCTTCGCATGGTTTCTACCCGCTTCCGAGGTCATTCAACGGGTTGAGATCGCGGAAAGCCCTCTTATGGGAACAATAGTCAAGGGCCAATCGCGTGCGATTTTCCCCGTCCGCTTTCTGCGTAGTTTCGCTCGTCAGTTCATCGTCGCCTTTCCGCCGAGTCGCTCCGTCTTCGAAAAAAGTCAGTCGTGTCTTCCTCTTATTCGCAATCCGCAGCCTTCGCCGCGCTTGCATCGTATAGTCCGTCTTCAGGGGTGCAATCTGTAAAACGCACTTCTGTGCAAAGGCTTTCTCGCACTCACCTGGGACGGGACATCGTGACTTCGTGAAGCCGGGCGCATTGGCGAACTACCGAGCCCTGTTTCGCCTTGCCCGAAATCCTTTCGCCTGGCTACGCCACCTTCTTATCCTTCCGCGATGCCTTCTGCATCGTCAGGTATTCCATCTCGGCGCGGTAG
This sequence comes from Kiritimatiellia bacterium, assembly GCA_017406465.1. GTDB lineage: Bacteria > Verrucomicrobiota > Kiritimatiellia > RFP12 > UBA1067 > UBA1067. The sequence continues at coordinate 43,522 of JAFQYM010000017.1, forward strand.
CGCTCAAATCCTTTCTTGCCTTCCTCCGACAACGGGACGTATTCCCGCTCCGGGTGCTGCAGCAAGGCGAGCATCGCCACGGCGAGTCCCCTTGCCACGGCGACCTTGGCCTTCTTCCTCGCGATCTTGCCTCCCCTCATCGCGATGCGCAGACCCTTGAGCTTGAGGTCGGTGTCCTTCGACTTCTCCATCATCACCACGCCCGCGCACTCCACGAGCGCCGTGCGGACGATTTCAGGCCCGGCGTGGGTGATGTGGAGCTGCTTGTCGTCGTCGCCCGACTGGTCCTGTTTTGGAATCATCCCGAAGTAGGGGCCGATGTCGCGTACGCGGTCGAACCGGTCGGGCCGTCCGCCGATCGCCGCGACGAACACGGTCGATCCGATGGTGCCGACGCCGTACACGACGCGTACGCGTTCGACCATCGGCTTGAACTCCGGCCTCTCGGCGAGTCTCGCGATGAGCTTGTCGTACGCCTTGATCTTGAGGTTGATCGCCTTGAGCACCCCCATCAGAGGCCATGCGCACTCCTCCAGCTCTCTTGGCCAGTCCGCCTTGCCCAGCTCGTGGAACTTCTCGGTCGAAGAGCATTCAATGCGATACCCCATCGACTTGGCGAACCCGCGGATCTGGTTGATCGTCTGCGTCCGTTGCGAAAGCAGGACGTTGCGGGCGTGGTGGAACCTCAGCATCTGCTGGTAGACTTCGTCGCGCAGGAACACCGGATGAAGCATCGCAGGGTCGGCTATGGCCAACCTCGCCAGCTCCCGCGCATCGTTGCGGTCGTTCTTCGTGTTGGACTTCGTGATGGACGGTATCTTGCCGGGGTTGCCGACGATCGTCTTGAAGCCCATCCTCCGGAACAGCCTGTCCATCCACCGGCAGTGCGTCCCGGTCTCGAAGACGACGGGCCAGGATCGGTCGAACTTCGAGAACGCCTCCTCGAAGCCAGCCTTTGTCGTCGCGCAGGTCGTCTCGACGACGATGCGCCTCTCGCCTCCGTCGGCCTTCGTCATCACGCAGATTTTCGTGGTGCGGTCGCTCACGTCGGCCCCGATTGTGGTACAATACTCCATGTCAGCCCCTCCTGGGGTTTTGTTGTTTTTGTTTTTGCACCTCCCACCGTGGAAGAGTGCGGTTCTCAAATCAATTATAGCAGAGTCGGGGAGGGGCTGGCTTTGCCTTTGGCGGGAAGACTTGTGAACATGTCAACGCGCGCGATGCGCCTCAAAACGCAAGCGCGCGTGTTGGCATGTTTGCAAGTCGTCTATCCTACACTCTCGGTTGTCAAAGAACAATCCCTCTCCGCAAGCCTGGTATGGCTTGAAAAAGAATTGTTCCCATTATATCTGTAAAAGGCGAGGTGAGCGCGAGGGCAAGCCCGACCGTCACGAAGACGCAGTAGACGCGCAGGATTCGTGCGCCGCCGAAGCGATTTACGAAACGGTCCGTAACCAAACGCCCGAACGTCATCATGGCGCAAACGGCGCAGAAGCCCCACTTCACGCGGCTATCTGGCGCGGCCAGCGTCTCGCGGTAGAAGACGTTCACCCAACCATTTATCGAGCCCTCGCACCCCATGATGACGAGAGCCGCAACGCCGATGAAAAAGAGAGCTGCGTCTGGGCGGCGAAACCCCGTGCCCTTCTCCTTCTTCGCTATGTCGTTCTCCTTGGGAAGCCAGGAGAAGAACACGATGTGCGCGACTGCGGAAAGCGCGAGGACGCCAAAGAAGCGATACGCGACCGGGACATGCATCGCCGCCGCGAAGAGAGCGAGAAGCCCGCCAATAAGACTGAGCAGGCTGAACATCGCGTGGAACGAGTTCATTATCGTGCATCCAGCCTTCCTCTCGACTATGCCGCCCTGCGTGTTGACGGAGATGTTGAAGACCGTCCCAACGCAGGCAAGCAACGCAATCGCCGCGCACCAGCACGGAATGGGCGCGCGCCAGAAAAAACAGGCCGCCAGGCCAAACGCCACAAGAATATAGGCCGCCACCGCCATGATGAGACTGCGGCGGCTCCCGAGCCGAGTTACTATCGCACTCGCGCACAAGAGACTGACGAGACTCCCCATCGGCCCTGAAAACAGAAGCCACCCCTGCTGGGCAGCGTTGAGCCCCAGGAGCAGCTTCATGTCGTCGATGGACGAAGCCCAGGTCGCGCAAATGACCCCCAGGACCGCGAAGTACGCGGCAACGGCGATGCGCTCGCGCGACCAAGCCATTATTTAGCGGCAGAGCGTGTAGAGAATGCCCGCCACGACAGCGGAACCGATCACGCCCGAGACGTTCGGGCCCATCGCCTGCATGAGGACGAAGTTCGTCGGGTCGTTCGCGAGCGACACCTTGTTGGAGACGCGCGCCGCCATCGGGACGGCCGAGACGCCCGCGGAGCCGATGAGCGGGTTGATCTTGTTGTCCTTCGACGAGAAGACGTTCATGAGCTTCGCCATGAGGACTCCCGCCGCGGTGCCGACGCAGAACGCGCAGAGGCCGAGCGCGAGGATCGCGAGCGTCGTCCCGGAGAGGAACTTCTCGCACGCGAGCTTCGAGCCGACGGAGAGGCCGAGCATGATCGTGACGATGTTGCAGAGCGCGTTCGACATCGTGTCCGCGATGCGCGAGACGGACGGGCCGACCTCCTTCGCGAGGTTGCCGAGCATCAGCGCGCCGATGAGCGGCACGGCGGACGGCAGCAGGAGCGCGCAGAGCAGGAGCACGATGAGCGGGAAGCATATCTTCTCGATCTTCTTGACGGGACGGAGCTGCGGCATCCTGATGAGGCGCTCCTCCTTCGTCGTGAGGGCGTTCATGATCGGCGGCTGGATGATCGGGACGAGCGCCATGTAGGAGTAAGCGGCGACCGCGATCGCGCCGAGGAGGTTCGGGGCGAGGCGGCTCGTGAGCCAGATCGCAGTCGGACCGTCAGCTCCGCCGATGATGCCGATGGACGCGGCGGCCTTGATCGGCTCGCAGCCGAAGAAGTCCTGTCCGAATATCGCGGCGAGGCCTAGCGCGCCGAAGAGCGCGAAGAAGATGCCGAACTGCGCGGCGCCGCCGAGGAGCGCGGCCTTGGGGTTCGCGATCAGCGGACCGAAGTCGGTCATCGCTCCGACGCCCATGAAGATCATGATCGGGAACACGCCCGTGTCGATGCCGAAGCGGAAGAAGTAGTACAGGAATCCGCCGGGCTCGACGATGCCGCCCTGCATGACGGGAATGCCGCTCTGAAGGAACGTTATCACGCCGTCGTGCAGCATCGCGGGCGCGGTGACGCCGGCGAGCGGGCAGTTCGCGAGGAGTCCGCCGAAGCCGATCGGCAGCAGCAGGAGCGGCTCGAAGCCCTTGACGATGGCGAGGTAGAGCAGGACGAGGCAGATCGGAATCATGATGAGCTGCCCGATGCCGTAGGGCATTCCGCCGAGCACCTTGACCGCATGGCCCTCGACGAAGCGTCCGCCGTCGTCGAAGTATCCGCCGTGCCAGTTGAGGTCCTTGTCCCAGTATCCGTTGCGGTTGGCCGACAGCGGCTTCCTCTCCGGACGCGCCGCCTCGTCGAAGTTGCCCGTGATGAACGCGGGCGCCTCCTTCTTGAGGAACGAGCACAGACCGGTGTCGGGCCACATGTCCTTGACCTTGGCGAGAGTCGTCTCCCAGGCGGGCTTCTCGGCCGGAACGTCCGCTTCCGCCGCCTGCGCGCCGAACGCGCAGAGGGCCATTAACAGTGCTGCAAGATAGCGTTTCATTGATTTGCCCTTCTTTGACGCGAGACGCGAGACGAGCCAACTCGTCCCCCGTCCAGCGTCTCATGTCCTTACCCGATCACCGCAAGCGTGTCGCCCGTCGCGACCTTGTCGGTCGCCGCGACCGTGACCGTGACCGTGCCGTCGCACGGAGCGGTGACGGGCGTTTCCATCTTCATGACGTCCATGACGAGGATTTCGTCGCCCTTCGAGACCTTCGTGCCGCTCGACGCGGTGACGCGGAGAATCGTTCCGGGAACAGGAGCCTTGACTTCCTGCCCGCCCGCGGGCGCGGCGGCTGCAGGCGCTACGGCCTTGAGGCCCGCCTCGGCCTTGAAGTCGACCGGCTTGCCGTTGACAACGGCCTTGCCGTCGCCCTTGATCTCGACGCCGTAGGCCTTGCCGTTGATCGTGACGGTGACCGCGCCACCCTTGGCGGCGGGCTTGGCCTCTTCCGCGAAGCGGCAGCCCATCGGGGCCTTCGAAGGATCCTTGAGGAAGAGGATGCCCTTCTCCTTGCAGGACGCGGCGATGAAGATGTTCTCGTCGGTGATGGGAAGCCCCGCGTCCTCGAGCATCTTCTTCGCGACCGCGCCGCCCTTCTTCGGGTCGGCGTCGTTCATCTCAAGCACCGTCTTCGTGGTGGGCTCGCTGTACGCCTTGTTGAGGTCGCTCGACGCCATGAACTCGCTCGCCTTCTTGACGATCTCGGGGTCCGGCGGAACGGGGGTCTTCCCGAAGTAGCCGAGCACCATCTTGGCGTAGCCGGGCGCGAACTTCTTGAACTTGCCGAACATGACGTTCTGGATCGCCTGCTGCGCGTAGAACTGCGAGACGGGCGTGACGGACGTGCCGAAGCCGCCGAGACGGACGCAGTCGTACATCTCCGCGATCATGTCGTCGTACTTGTCCATCATGTTGTTGTCGCGAAGCATCTGCGTGTTCGCAGTGAGCGCGCCGCCTGGCATCGGGCTCCACACGATCTGCGGATTGACGCTCATCGCCTCTGGCGGGAGGAAGTACTTCTGCATCGCGTTCTTGAAGGAGTCCTCGGCCTTCTTGATCTTGTTGATGTCGAAGTCGAAGCCGAAGTCGGGATCGCCGTCGAGGCAGTGCCACATCGTGATGATGTCGGGCTGGCAGGTGCCGCCGGACATAGGCGCCATCGAAAGGTCAAGGCCGTCGGCACCGCCGCGAAGAGCCGCGAGGTAGCACGCGACGCCGTTGCCGGCCGTCTCGTGGCTGTGGAACTGGATGTGAATGTCCTTGCCGAGAAGCTGGCGGGCGAGCTTCATCGTGTTGTAGACGGTCGCGGGCGTCGAAGTGCCGGACGCGTCCTTGAACGCCACACGCTTGAACGGAATGCCCGCGTCCATGATCATCTTCAGGCGGTCGCGGTAGAACTCGGGCGTGTGAGTGCCCTTGTTGTCGATCCCGGGAGGAAGGCCCATCATCGTCACGACGACTTCGTGGTTGAGCCCCGCGTCGTGGATGCACTGGCCGGACCACTTGAGGTTGTTGACGTCGTTCAAGGCGTCGAAGTTGCGGATGGACGACATGCCGTGCTTCTTGAACATCTGCGCATGAAGCTTGATCATGTCCGAGCTCTGCGACTCAAGGCCGACGACGTTCACGCCGCGCGAAAGCGTCTGGAGGTCGGCTTCGGGCGCGGCCTTGCGGAACTTGTCCATGACGTCGAACGCGTCTTCCTGGCAGTAGAAATAGCAACTCTGGAACCTCGCGCCGCCGCCCGCCTCAAACCAGCGGACGCCCGCCGCATACGCCTCTTCGACGCAGGGGAGGAAGTCTTTCGAGAGAACGCGCGCGCCGATGACGGACTGGAAGCCGTCGCGGAACGCTGTGAGCATGAACTTTACATTTTTCTTGGCCATGATTTTACCTTTCTAAATATTCCGTGGGTTGGGGTGCGGGCGCGCCAGAGCACTCGTCCGTTCCAATACTAACCATTCATCGCAACGGCGATTGCGAGCGCGATATCGGCGTCATCCGAGGCCGCCTTGGCCGCAGGGGCCTTCTTGGGCGTTTCCTTCGGGAAGATCGAATCGAACCTTCCAATGCCGCTCATCGAGACCTTTGTGACGACGATGAGAATAGAGAGAAAGAAGTAGACGATGCCCATTCCGGCAATCATCAAAACCAAACCCTGTCCGAGCACTTCCATTTTTTGATCCTTCCGTTTAAATCGTCTCTTTTCCGCACGAATCGACGAACGAGAGCTTGAGCGTATCGAAGTCGATCTTCCTGTAATAGCAGTTCCTCGGGGCGCCCGCCTTGTCCTTCGTGTGGCAGATCCCGCCGCGGCAGGGGCGGACGATGTAGAGGAGAGAGTTCTGCTCGCAGTTGACATATGCCTCGAGGAGATCGAACGTCTCGCCCGACGTCTCGCCCTTGAACCAGAGCTTGTTGCGGCTCGTCGACCAAAGTATGAGCTTCCTCTTGGCGAAGCTCTCCTTCATGGCGTATTCGTTCGTGTAGGCGACGAGGATGACTTCCTTCGTGTCGGCGTTCTGCACGGCTACGGGAATTACCCCCGGGTCGTGTTCAACTGCGGCGGCGCGGCTGTCCGCGACCTGCTTGCCGACTTTCTCAAGCTTCGTAAAATCAAGTGTTAGTTCCGACGATTCTTCGAGCTGTCCCATGTGTTCCCCTAAAGTGGAATGTTTCGGTATATTATATCAAAAATTGCCCCAATGTGGACGCCCCATGAAAAATCTTAGGCGCAATGCGTGAGGCGGCGGAGCGAAGGTCCGAGCGAAGGGATACGGCGTATTCGCCGAGGGCCCCTGAGGAGGAGCCTTCGGACGCCGCCTTACGAACCATGCTGCGCTATGTCGCGGAGATGCAGAATCGCCGAATACGGGTCGCCAGAACCGCATACCGCGCGCACCACCGCCCAGTTGCGAGCTCCGGCGGCGAGAACAGACTTGAGGTTCTCCGCGTCTATGCCGCCGATAGCGACGGCAGGATAAGGAACGGACGCTATCATCTTGCCCGCAAGTTCCGTGCCGAGGACGGGGTCTGGAATCTTCTTCGTCGGCGTCTTGAACACCGGCCCGACGCCAATGTAGTCGGGATTGTGGCGAATGGAATCAAGCGCCTGCGCGAGACTATGGGTCGAAAGCCCGACAATGCGGATGCCAAGATATTTCGCGCGCACTTCCTCTACCGGCATGTCGTCCTGCCCGACATGCACGCCGTCCGCGCCAGACTCCTCCGCTACCGACGCGTCGTCGTCTATGATGAGGTTCGTCTCGCTGCCGCGTGTTATCCCGACAAGCCGCTTCGCCATCTGGAGAAGTTCGTCGCGCGATACATCCTTCATTCGGAGCTGCACCATCTTGACCCCCGCCTTGACAGCCGCCTCGCAGCAGCGTTCATAGCCAACCTTGGGGTTTGTCATGACAAGATAAAATCCGAAATCTTCCATATTGCCAATCCTGTACTCTTTGTGTCCTTTGTGACTAAAAATGCGAAACCCTCTTTCCAAAGATGATTAGCCGTGTAGAACGTGTAGAAACATGTAGAAGTTCTGCATGCTCTACATGTTCTGCATGGTTAAATTGGATGTTTTGCAACTGGCTCATAGATATGATAGCTTCATCTAAAACCAAGCAGCTTGTGGAGCTGGACGGAGAGCGACCAGCCGTCGAGTTGCGCGAGGACGGCCTTTGCCGTCGCGAAATCCATCTCTCCGCCGCGCTCGCACGGCGAAATGTAGTAGTCGGTCGCGGCAATTCTGCCGCGCACTTCGCGGCAGAAGTCGACGATCTTCTCCGAAGACGCGACAACACGCACTTCGTCCGCGCGAGGAAGCGCAAGACGATCGGGAAACTCGGCCTTCGGCGAGCAGGCGACATAGTCGACGAACCCAAGCCAGTCCGCGTCGTCAGTTCCATTCGTCTCGACCGCGATCCAGTAGCCGCGCTCCTTTAGCGCCGCGACGAGTTCTGGCATCTCCTTTACAAGCGTCGGCTCGCCGCCTGTGAGAACGACGCTCTTTGGCTTGTATTGTCCTATTTCCGCAACAAGGTCGTCAAGCGACGAGGAAAAGCGCTTTGCAACATCAGTATCGCACCACGGACACGCGAGATTGCAGCCGGCAAAGCGGACGAAGACGCACGGCCGCCCCATATTGCGGCCTTCGCCCTGAAGCGACTCGAAGATCTCGACTAAATCGTACATAGGAGAGCTGAAGGGCTGAAGGGTTAAAGGGCGTTAGGGAGTAGTGCTGTAGGCGGCGTCAAGAAACGACTTGAGAACGCTAACACCGTATATCGCGGCAGTCTCGGCGCGGAGAATCGTCGAGCCGAACGAAACTGGCGTCGCGATATCGATAAGCGCGGCAAGTTCCTCGGGCGAGAAGTCGCCTTCGGGGCCCACGTAGACGGCGAATGAACGAGGGGAATCTGGTAGGGGCGCATCTCCGAGGCGCCCGCATGAAGACCGCATCGCCTCAACCATTGGCCGGGGCGGCGGGTTCGTGAGCGCACCGACAAAGCATGTGGTCTCACGCACAAGCGGCAACGACTCCGCAAAAGAAACCGGCTCGTGGATTTCCGGAATCCACTTCGCATCCGACTGGCGCGCAGCGTCCTCTGCTATGCGAATCCAACGCGCACGCTTCGCCTCTCGCTCGTCCGCGCCGATCCTGACGATAGTCCGCGCGGAAACGACAGGAACGATGCGCGTCACGCCGAGTTCAGTCGCCTTCTCTATCGTCCAATCCCAGCGCGAGCCCTTCGTGACGCATGCGAAAAGCGTAAGCGACCATGGCGCACGAAGTGCGGCGCAGACAGGGGAGAGCGCGGCGAGGCGAAAGTTCTTCCCGCCGCCCTCTACCGAAAAGCGGCGAGACTTTCCAGAGCCGTCGAAAAGCTCAATCTCCTCGCCGTCCTTCGGGCGCAAGACCTTCAGGTGGTTCGCCGCCTCCTTGGGAAGAACGGGCGAATCCGAGGCCAGCTGTTCGGAGGGAACGAGGAGACGGTGCATTACAGTTTCTTGAGAACGGAGCGGATCGAGCGCTCGCGCGCCTCGACCGACTCGCACAGGCGGAACTGCACGCGGGCGCGGTTCAGGTTCTGCTCGGGCTGCGACGTCTTGAAGTAGACGTTGCCGGCGAGGTAGTCCTGGAAGAAGCGAAGCCCCAGTTCGAACGGCAGCAAGCGGATCGAGTCGTAGAGATACGCGCGGTCGGCGTCGGTGAGGAACGCGCCAGCCTCGCGCATGTATCCCTTGCAGAACGCCGTCGCAAGGTCTTCGTCGAACACGACCTTCGCGAGGTTCGTCTCCTCTTCGCCAGCGGGGTTGCAGATGGACCTGAGCGCGTCGCCGAAGTCGAGGTGGATGAGACCGGGGCTCACGGTATCGAGGTCAATCATCGCCGTGCCCTTGCCGGTCACGTCGTCGATCATGATGTTGTTGACCTTCGGGTCGCCGTGGAACATGCGCTTCTTGAGCTCGCCCTTCTTCTGCGCCTTCTCGAGGCAGAGCGCGAGGTCGCGGCGCTCCTCGATGAACTTCGCGAGGCGCTTCGCCTCCATCGAGGACTTCAGGAGCTCCTTCGCCTCCTTCGACTTGAGCGTCTGGTCGTACTTCTTGAGGTAGCCGCTCGTAATGTGGAAGCCGGGAAGCGGGTCCTTGATCTCCTTCGGGTCCATGTCGCTGATGAGGTAGTGGAAGTGGCCGAGCGCGGCACCGCACTCCATCGCGTGTTCAGGCCCCTGCGCGACATCGAACGCGTGGGCGGACATGATGCGCGTGATGACGCGCCAGACTTCGCCCTTGTCGTCGACGACGAAATCCTTGGAATCCTTCGCCTTGATGATGCGCGGCATCTGCCACACGCGGTCGTCGCGCCCCTTCTGCGCGTCGTCCTCGAGCTTCTCGTGGCAGTGGCGCGTGAGGTTGTGCATGTTCTCCATGATCACCTCGGGCTCAGGGAAGACGTTCCTGTTCACACGCTGGAGGATGACCTGCGTCTCGGTAAAGGTGTTACGGTAGATCGCGAGGAACGTATCGTTGATGTTGCCGTTGCCAAACGGCTGCAACGAGACGAGACGACCCTTGATGTTGAACTTGTTTATGAGGATCGAGAGTTCCATTTTGCGCTCTTTCTTGGTTCTTCTTCTATGTTTAGAAGAAGATTATATCAAAAAAGCCGCGCTTACGGTCTGACTGTTGTATGGTTTTTCATCGAAAACCGCAACCCCGATCCCGCGAAGTCGACCGCCGAGGTAGCCATTGCTATTGCTTCTGCGGCTTGCGGCAGATTAGCTCGTCAATACCGCGACCGACATCTGCCTTGGAGACCTTCTCGATGATGCGAAGATGGCGGCCGTTCTCGGCATCGGGAACCCACTCGTCCGCGCCCGCATTGCCGACCATGCGAAAACATCCGCGCTCGACATTGCAGTATTTCTCCCAGCCGCGCACGGCAATCAGGACGGCCGTCTCATCCCACGAGCTGCGCCCGCCCGGTCCGTAGCAGTTAGCGTGCCACTTTGCAGGGTCCTTTTCCATCTGCTCCTTGGTTGGAAGGTTCTCAGCGAAGATGTCGCGCACGGGATTGCGCCCCTCCGCCGCCGACTCCGCCATGGCGCGTCCGGAGAAAATGTTACGCCCGTAGTCGAATGCCGAGAACACCGCCGGGGTGGGCCAGTTTTCCAGCACAATCCGAGAAGACGCGGCGTCCCACTTTGAGTTGTATTCCTTGCCTTTCGGATACTTGCAGGCCATAGCCACCCACAGCTTTACCTTCTTGGCGACGAGTTCCTTGCCGTCAAGCGGCGAGATGTCGTCGGGCTTCGTCTCGAGCAGACGGCGCAAGTTCGTAAGAAAGCCGACGGAGCAAATCGTAACACTGCCGTCTGGTTGCGCCGCGAGAACACGGCGGTAAACCTCGTTTGCGTCTGGCGCGGCGTCGGCGTCGGCATAGCGATACCATCCGGGATAGTCCGCAAGCATCTTCCGGTACTTGTAGTGCCCACCGTCGCCGCCTTTCTTCTCGCCGAGCGGCGCGGCAGGATCGACTTTCGTCTTCGCGCCGGGATGGGCGCCCATGACGCCCATCCCCTTCGGTGCGCCGACGGGAAGATCGCTCCGTCCGTAATAGTGGTTTATCACTTCGATTGCGCCGACGGAAGCGTTGCCGCGAGTCGAACTGACCGTAGCGAGAATCTCGCACTCACCCGCATCCGCAAGAGCATGCAGACACGCGAGCGCGCCAACGTCGTCAAAGTCGGTGATCATGTCGGTGTCGAAGATGACTCGGGGAACGTATCCCCCGAGCGAAGCGAGCGCCGAAGGCGGCTCAATGCGGGGTGGTAACGGGGATCGGGGAACGGGCTGTGCAGTGGCGTGCGACGAATACGCAAACGCAAGCGAAAGAAGTAGCGAACTGGCAAGCGCCATGCGGTGCTTCATGCATTCAGAAACTGTATTCACGGTTTCATATCTCCGTTTTGCACTTTACACTTTCAACTTTACACTCTCTCCCCCTACTGCCCTGCTGCGATGATGAGGGCGAGCCCCACGAGGAAGAGGACGATCATCGCGAAGTTCAGGAAGCCCGCCTTTTTCGGAGCGCCCTTGAACTCCTTCCAGACGAGAATGCCCCAAAGAGCCGAAACGAGTGTCGCGCCCTGCCCAAGCGCGTAGGCGATGGCGGCGCCGGCAGTGCCCGCCGTCACGAACGAAAGGAGCGTACCCGTCGCCCAGATCGAGCCGCCGAGAATGCCGACGAGATGGACGAAGGGACTCCCCGCAGACTCCATGTCTTGTCGTTTTCATTTTCCTAAGGGCTTCACGTGCTTGAGATCGTTCGCGTCATTCGGCGGCGCCCACAGATGGAACCCGGCCGTTATCTTGCGCTCGACGCCATTCCTGAACAGCTTGCCGTCCCTGACGCGGTGGCGTTTCGCCGACGGCTTAATGGACTTGCAGTGGTTGCCCTCTATCGTGTACAGTTTTTCGCCGTCGCGGTACGCCACGATCAACTTGTGTCCGCCGTTTATGCGGATGTAGTCGCCCGTACGTATCTCCTCCGGGTCGGAAAACCGTTCGGAGCCGCCGTCATACCGCTTCCCGAACACATACATCGAAAAGTCGTTGGCAAAGGCGGCGCATGCATACCGGCGATGCTTTGGATGCCATGAGATGATGGGGAAATGGCCCCTGCCCCATGGGGCGTTCGGGCGGTAGACGTATTCGCCGTAGAGTTCGCTGACGCGCTTATGGTAGTCCGCCATCGTATTGACTGGCGGGGCCTCGCGCGCCAATACCACGCTGCACTGGTTGGTCAAGGCATGCCCCTCTGTCATCGGCCTCAACACGTCCTGCAGGATGACCTTGTAGTCGGTCTCGCCGACCGATGCGGTGCCAAGCTGCTTGCAGTCGCAATTGCCGGCAACGCGTCCTGTCAGCTCTACCGGCTCCTTGCCCCTGGCAAAATACAGCAGGTTCTGCTCCTTGGTCTTGTAGTTCCGCAAATCCCACTTGATACTGCCGAACACGTCCTCCGCAACGAACCAGCGCTCGACGCATTCCTTTTCCCCTGGTTTCACGGGAACGGAAAGCTCCACCGCCTTGCCATCCTTTGAGACCGCCGTCAGGCAAAACGGCTCGTCGACAAGCATCACTGCGAGCGACTTGTTCGGCGAAAGCCGAGTCTCGGACATTACGGGGCTGATCTTCTCCACCTTCGCGGCGGGCATTGGCGAGACGAGAACCGGCGCACTCTTGCGAAGCGCCGAGACCACATTCGCCGGAAGCGCAATGGACTTTGCGAATCCCGGCACGGCAGGGAATACCGCAAGCGCAACCGCCGCCGCCCTTTTGCAGGGGCCGGCGAGCACGCCACGCCGCGCGGTCATGCACGCGAACAGAGTCATCAAGGAATTCAACATTGCCAAAATCCTTTCTGCCATGGCAAGGGCCAACGGCCTGTCCCTACCTGACGACGATTACCGTGCCCATCGGCTTGACGGAGAGGACGATATTGCCGTCGGCGTTGACGCTGAGGCCTTTCGCCCAATCCGGCGCGCCGGCGGCGAGCGCAACGTCTTTGCCCGCGAACGCGCCGCCCTGCGTCAGCACGGTCGCACTGCCTCCTGGCTTCACGCCATCCGCAGCGGAGACCTTCACCGCGATCGTCCCGCTCGCCGTCACGGTCTTGCCCGTCACGTCGAGAACCGGAGCTGTCGCATTGTCCGTGTAGTTGAACGCAAGCGTCGTCCCCGCCGCAAGCGACAGGTTGCCACCGAGCGCGACCGTGCCAGACTGCGCCAGCTTCAGGGTCGATGTCCCCTGCAGCGTCACCGTGCCCTTCCCGGGCCTCGCGTTCGGCATGACGGACACCGTTGCGGAATCCTGCACCGTCAGCCCACCGGCAAAGATGTTGCCGTCCGACGTGTTGGCGAACACGAACCCGCCGCAGCCTTTGACGTTGACCTTGAACGCATTGGCGCTGTTCGCGTTTTCCGCCGCAATGGGCGCCTCGCAGGTTATCGTGCGACCGACGGACGGATCGTAGTAGTCGGAAGTGTCGAATGTGAGAGTGGATGTGGTCGTGCTGTTGTGCTTGTAGATCGCAGGATTGGCGGTGTCGGTGTGGCCGTAATCTTCGTAACGCATCGTCCAGTCGGCGCTTGAACCAATCTCCATCGATCCCGAGTTGTACACCCTTATGTAGCCTACCCCGCGAACAATGCCGCCGGAACCAATCACCGCCTTGCTTCCCCCCGACGTATACGGCACGAAATACGCACCATTGGAGATCCTTATGCCTCCAACGACAAGAACGCCGTTTCCTCCATTCGCTAGGTAGTGCGTCGGGCGGTTATTACCTCCCTTGACCTGAAACTCTCCCTCGACGATGAACGTCCCGGAAAGGTTGTCCAGAAGCCGTTTCCCATCATTATTGTTATGATCGATTTTGGCGCTTTTGACGACCGCCTTGCCGCCGACCTCTACAGTGAAGTCGCCATTGTGCTTGTAGAAGCATCCGTTCGGCAGACGGTATTCGCCGTCGCTCTTCACCGTGGTGTTGGCGATTTCCGTATGGTCGCCGGAAACGGTGAGCGTGTACAGACCGTGGATGTTGGTGGCGCGCGCGAGTTTCACGCCCGTCGCGCCGCCGCTGAACTTGACCGCGCCGGGATTCTGCACAACGTCGATGTTCGTCGCGAAACCGACTGGAGTTGCCAATTCCATGGTGCTTGCGGAATTGTTCTCCACGTTGGACACGCCAGAAAACGCGCCGTCGCCACCGATCGACACCGAGGCGCAATACCGTTGAAACACGATGGACGACGGCGAGAGCGTCACCCCCTCGGGAACGGTCAGCGAGGCGGACGTCGTGCAGAAGAACACGGCGGGGATGCCGCTGGGGACGGCCCCGCCCGTCCAGTTTGCGCCAACGCTCAAATCGCCGTCCGCCGGGCCGACATACCAGCCGGGGGCGTGCGCGGTGCAGGTGACGACGATGGACTTGCCGTCGGCGCCGAACGCCGCCGTGAACGCCGCCGCCGCCGGACACGTAACGCCGGAGAGGTCGAGGTCGCTGAGGTCTTCCGTGGACGTCAGCACCGTGATGGGCGTATCGAGAGCCGGAATGCCGACAAGCTCGAGCCCGTGCGAAAGAATCGCCGCCGCGTTGTCGTGCGAGACGTCGAGCACGGTGCCGGGCATGACGGATGTCTTGCCTGTGTATTCCGCCGCGCCGACGAGCGCGACGCTGCCGCCGCCAGTCAATAGGACGTTTCCGGCCTCGCTGGATTTGTCGTTGAGCGCCGCGTTGATTGTCAGGGTGCCGCCGGCGGTGTCATACGTCGCGCCAGCCGCTCCAACGTTCACCGTAAGGCTTGCGGCGATGGACGTCGCCTTCAACGTTGCGCTGTCAAAGACGAGCGTCCCGGATCCGGAAACGGCCCCCGTCTCGTATGAAACGAAGTGATTGCCGTCGCCGAGCCTTAGATGTCCGTTAACGGAGAGGTTTGATTTGTACGTGCCCCTCTGAATGTGCAAACCGCCCCCATTGACACTAAACGAAACACTGGGTTTGGAAAAACCGTGGGCATCGTCTTCCGCAGAGAAGACGACCGGCTGGCTCTCGCTTCCAGCGTTGAAGCTCAACGCGCTGCCAAAGGTTCCGACGGTTCTGAATGTGATGATTTTCGGATTCCAGCCGGACGCAAACTTGCTGCTGTTGAGGTTGTTCAACACCGACTCGTCGATGTTCCAGTTGCAACCGGTAGGCACGGAACTTGGAGTTGACCACCTGGGGTCGCTCTGTTTACGGGAATTGTAGCGCCAGTTGCTCGCGTCGTCCCAGTAGAATGGGGACGAACCGCCGCCGTACCATGCCACGTAAGCCGCACGCAACCATGACTGCGGCAAGAATTGGCATCGTCTTCATTGTATCAAGCATCATGCTATCCTCCTTATGACGGATTATGAAGATAGTATAGCACAACCGTTGCAGCCGCCTCAACGCCGAATTCTTATAAAATACAAAAGGCGGATTATAAAATATGAAAGCGAGATAAGGTCACAAGAACCTATCCACCTCACACGAGAAGAACATTTCCGGAGACATGCCTTGCCCCCCTATCAGATATGGCTTTGCACGAGCATACTTGGCCTTGAATTCCTTCATTCCAGAAACGCTGTCCGCATCTTCGGACTTCACCTCCATCGCGACGAGCCGATCGCCTTTACTCAGGACGAAATCGACCTCCTTGTTGCCAATGTTCCAGTATCGCAGCTGGATGTCGTTTCTACGGCAGCCCGGTATGAGACGCGCACCAACGGCAGACTCAAAGACATGTCCCCATAGTTCATGTCGCGAACGGAGATCATCGAATCCGTATGGAAGCATCGCCGTCATCAGCGCCGTGTTGCAAACCGCCAGTTTTGGGCTGGACGCCTTGACACGGACTACCTCTTCATAGTATTTCTCTATCCCCATGACCAGTCCCGCCTCGCCAAGTAGCGCAAGGTAATGCGCAAGCGTCGTGGCGTTTCCAGCGTCTTGGAGCTGTCCAAGCATTTTCTGATAGGACAGAATCTTGCCCGAATATGTGCAGGCCAGCGCAAAGAGCTGACGAAGAAGAGCTGGCTTTGAAATGCGCTCAAGCTGAATTATGTCGCGACTTATGCTCGGCTCTATAATCGACTCCCTAAGATATGCCCTCCAGCGCTCCTCGTCTCGGATGTATGAAACCGCGCCGGGATACCCTCCGAACATCACAAAATCGTCAATCGAAAACCCAAATGCCTCATTCATCTGCTCGTAGGACCAGTGCCATGCCTCAATGAGTTCAAAGCGCCCCTCAAGACTCTCATTCAAGCCCTTTTGAAGCAAGAGACGAGAACTCCCGAGAATCAGAACCTTCAAGGGAACATCTTCGAACGTATCTTCATCCCAAAGTCGCTTGACGACCTCGGACCACCCTACAATCTTCTGCACTTCATCGACAACAAGAAGATATTCCCCAAGAGACTTTGCCTGAAGCCGAGCTTGTTGCCACTCGCTCTCCAACCATGCAAGGGGATTTACGCCCAGTCCCTCTGCAAGTCGGTATGTGAACGGCTTGCCATAATGCTTCAGGGCTTGCTTGACGGCAGTCGTCTTGCCAACTTGCCTGGGCCCGGCGACAACTTGAATCCGAAGCCGTTTCTCATTTAAACGACTCGCTATTATCTTTACCAGCGGCAATTCATACATAATCATTCGTCCCACTGAACAAATTTGTTCACTTCGATGAGGATTATACAATATGAGGGTCGCCCCTGTCAAGGGAGGCGCGACAGTTCTTGGATACGAAAGGCGGCTTATAAAATATGAAAGCCGCCGCACCCTTGCCATGTAGCAGGAAGTATGGTAGAATCCATGAGCAAATGGCACATTCTATAAAGAACATTCGGCAGATGCGGACAGTCGCCGTGGTATGCGGGGAAAACGACTTCTGCACCGAACTGATAAAGGGCATATCGCAATACGCCCATGCTCGGCACAATTTCATTCTGCGGCATTTCCCGCCTCGCTATATCGACGAAGGCGGATCCTTCGCCGGTTGCGACGGAATCATTGCCGCTGCCTACACACGAAAGCGCACCCTTCGGCTGAAAGAGACAGGGCTGCCGATTGTCGATCTCTCAGGCGAAGTCGAAGACGACCCCACGTTCATTTGCGTGGACATTGACATCGACAAGGCGGCGGCAATGGCCGCAGAAACCTTTCTTCGACGCGGATTCACCAGTTTCGCATACTTGGGATACCTTGGGCGACGCTACTCTGACAACATGGGAGAGGCCTTTGAGTCGGCGTTGGGCAAGGGGGGGCATGACTGCATCAGATTCGACACGGACATCACGATCGAAGCCGGCAAATCGGCCAACGCAAACAAGAAACGCCTCAAGAAATGGGCCGCCGACCTTCCAGCCCATACCGCCGTATTTTGCTTCAACGACGTGTTTGCCGATGTCCTGCGACAGAGCTGCCTCGACCTTGGAAGGTCGATTCCAGACGAAATCGCCATATTGGGCAGTTGCAACCATGTATTCCTGTGCGAACGACCGCCAGTCACGCTGTCCTCCATTGACCTTAACTACCATGACCTTGGCTACGCCGCAATGAGAATTTTGGCGTCAGCCATAGAAAACCCCGTCAAGCCGAAACCACGCCCCACCTTCCGCACAACCACAATGAAGGTCGTCGAACGGGAATCGACGGCGGTCTATCCCGTCGAACCGCCCTGGCTTGCAAGAGCCCTTTCTCTTTTGGAAATCAACATGGACCGTCCGATGACGACTGCCGACCTCGCAACGGAAGCGGGAGTGTCGCAGCCGACGTTTCAGGCCGCAATGCGCAAGCAATTCGGGATGCGCACCGGCGAATACATCCTTTCGGTGAAGATGCGCGAGGCACAGCGACTCATCGACGAAGGACGCCTCAGCATGAAGGAAATCGCCGCCCGCACCGGCTTCGCCAACCAGAGCTACTTCACCAACGTCTACAAGAAATACTACGGCCGCGCACCGAGCAAGAGAGCCATCTGCCGCTCTACCTGGCGTACTTAAGCGGCGGTGGCGGCGCGGCCTTGCGAGCAGCGGCCTCCTTTGCAAGCGCCTTGATAGCCGCGTCGAGCTGCGGATCGCGTCCTGCGGCGATGTCGGCCGGCGTCGTCTCCACCTCGATGTCGGGCTTCGCGCCGTGGCATTCCATGTCGGTTCCGTCGGGGAGGAAGAATCCGATGCGAGGCCGCCGCATGACGCCGTAGTCGAGAAGGCAAAGATCGAAAGTCCCGATCACGTCACCAGCCGTCTCGGTGCCGACGACCTTGGCGCGGCCGAGAGTCTTCATCGCGTGGGTGAACTCCTCGGCGTTAGACTGGCTGCGCTCGTTTGCGAGCACGACGACTGGAAGCGACGTAATGACGGGCCGCCCGAAGCGGGAGATTATGTAGCCCTCGTCCTCGACGCCGCGATAGAGCGTACGGACATGGCGGCGTCCGCAGAGTATGTCGATGAGCCGGTCTGCCGTGTGTCCGCCGGTGTTGAAGCGCACGTCGATGATCACGCCGTCCTTGCCGAAGCATTCCGCGAACACCGCGTCGGTGAACGCGTCCGCCGTGTCGTCTCGCATCGCGTCTATTGCGAGGTAGCCGAAGTTGCCCTTCTCGCGCACGTGTCTGCGTATCTCGACGACCTCTGCCGCGCGAAGGAGCTGGCGCGCCTTCGAGAAGTTCACGCCCTCGACTTCGCGTACGAGGGAATTCGTCTCGCCCTCGCGCTTGACAGAGAGCGTGAACTTGTGCGGCAGGGGAACTGTCATGGGCTCCGCGTAGTCCATCCCGGGAAACACCTCCTTGCCGTCTATCGAAAGGACTATGTCGCCCGCCAAGAGGCCCTCGCGGCCGCGGTCAGCCGGCGAATCGCGTATAACGTCCTTGACGCGCCACCCCTCGCCCTTCCAGTCGGGATCGAAGCGGGTGCCGAGATGCGAGGTGATCGGCTTCCAGTCGCTTGAACTTGCCGCCGGGATCCAGCGCGACCGCGTCGCGTTGTTCGCCCAGAAGCCGAAATGCGAGCCATCCACCTCGCCGTACATCATCTCCATGACATGGGCAAAGACGCTCCACGCGGGAGCGTTGCGGGCGGCGAGAATGTATTTCTCCCTGACCGCCTGCCAGTCTGTTCCGTGGGTCGCCGGATCGCAGAATCCGTCTCGCATGTCGGCCCACGCGATCAAAAAGGCGAGTTCCTGCCAGTCTGCGACGTCGATCGTCTGGTAAACCGTGAAGCCGAACGACTTGTCGCCGCGCGTCGGCAGACCGTCAAGTATGCCAAGCGCCACCTCTTCGTCCTTCTTTTCGCCTCCGGACTTTGTCCACGACTTCAGGAGAATCGCCTTGCCAAACATCTCCTTGTCCTTGTTGTCGGTAATCTTGGCCTTCCATGTCTTGCCGTTCCAGTTCCACGCGAGGGTCCTGCCGTCCGGCGAGAAAAGAGGATCCTCGCCTCTCATGCCAAGGTTCCTCACGCGCTCGAAAAGTCCGTCGAAGACAACTCGATACGACCCCTCCCTTACGCCAAGCTCCGCCTTCTCGTGAGCTTCGTCCTCCGGATCAAGATAGACGTAGAATATGCGCGGATCCCGTCCGCTTGCCGCGCGCTTTCCCGAGAACGCGAGGACGCGCCCGTCGGACGACCACGTTGGATCGCCGTCCCAGTCGTAGTTGCGCGAGACATTGTACGGCGCGGGCGTAGGCGAGCCGTCCTCCTCCTTCGCCCAAGTCGGGATTATCCACACGTCGCAGTTGCCGTAGCCGTCGCGCAGCGTTGCGGCGACATAGCGTCCGTCGGGCGACCACACGTAGCTGTAACAGTCGGAAGACTGTAACGGCGCGACGTGACGCACAACGCCGTTCGTGTCGGCAAACGAAAGACGCCCCGCGAGATCGGCCCATGCGAGAGAAGCGCCGTCAGGCGAGACGGACAGACTCCTGCGGCAAACGTCACCGCTGACAATCCGCTCGCGGACGAACGACACGTTCTTCCACCACGCGAGAGAGGGGTCGGCACGACGGGTGCGCCACACGTCCGCGCCGTCGCCATGGTCGGAAAGGTAGTAGAGCGTCTCGCCGTCGGGTGAGAACGAGCAGTCGCGCTCGTGCGTCCGCGACATGCCGTGTATCAGGACGGGGCGCCTTTTCTTCTCGTCTTCGGAAAGCTCCATCGCCCAGACATCGCCGCCCGCAGTGAACGCGACGCCGTTGCCGCCCGGGAGAAACGCATAGTTGCCAAGCCCGTAGTTATTGTCTGCATTTGAATACCTGTGTCGAACGGTCCGCGGAGACGCAGGGTCGAAGCCGGCAGGCCTGACGGAGATGCGCGTCGCCACCGGCTTCCTGGCCGTCGGGTCAAGCCGCCAGAAATCGAGCCCCTTGCAGAAAACCATCGTACGCCCGTCGCGCGAAAGCGAAGGCATACGCACATGGTCATCAGAGAACGCCGTGATCGCGCAATCCTCGCCCGACTTCAAGTCCCGGTGGCGGACATTCCTCACGCCGCCAGCGCCGGACAGGTAGTAGAACGACTCGCCGCCGGGAGCCCATATCGGGTCATACGCGCCGTCGCGGCCGGTCACCATGGCCGAGAACTTGCCGCTGTCGCGGTCGTAGAGCCATATCTCACCAGCGAACGACGAGGACGAACCAGGGCGACGCTTGCGAAAATCACGAATCCCGCCTTCACACTTGTCGACGAAAAGCACCTTGCGTCCGTCTGGCGAAAGCGCCGGTGTGTATGCAGGCGCGTCAAAGAGCATCGCTTCGGCGCCTCGGGCGGCGAGCGGCACGAGAATCGCGCGGCGCGAATTACGGACGCTCGTCACGCTCTCGGACGAATTGTCGCGGAAAGCGGTTGCGAGAAGCCAAAGCCCGTCCGACGAATAGGCGCACGGAACGCAGCCCTGGGTGTGGAACGAAAGCTGGCGAAGGCCGCCGGCGGTGAGGCCGTCTGCGCCAAGAGAAAGTTCGAACGGCATGTCGGCCCCAGCCCTGCTCGAAAGGAACGCAACCTTCTTCCCGTCTGGCGACAGGACAGGCGACTTTTCAGTGCCGACTCCGTCGCCGAGCGGAATCACCGTGCCACCGGAAGTCGGTGCGCTCCAGATGCGCCCGCACCATGCGAACACGAAAAACGAACCGTCGGGAGAGACGGATGGCGACTCGGCGAGATATATCTCCGACCAGTCGCGCTCGGAAGGAGCCGGTTCCTGTGCTGGAATTTGCGCCGCGGCTACTGCAGCGATGGAGATTGCGGATAGGAGAATTGCTGCGGATTTCATCAGAGTGGTTTCAGGAAGAATGCGTCATGCGTGATTGCGAAAGCCCAGTCTGCGGGCATGCGCTTTAGTTCGTGTCCGGCCCCCCAGGAGTCGGTGTAGAGAATTTCCTTTATCTCGGTCTTCTTCGTCTTCGGGTCCTTGCGCTCGACATAGCCGATTATGAGGCGCATGTGCCCGCCCGCCGCCTGCGGGAGACCGGGCTCGGGGAACATGCCAAGCGTAACCCCCCAGAAGACGGGGATCCCCTGGTCGACCTGCGTCTTTACGCCGGTCATGAACTTCTTGTAGCGGAAGTCCTTCATCCGCATCTTCTTCACGACCTTCGGCTTCATCGCCTCGAGAATATCGCCGACATTTACCATGTTTCCGCGCATGAAGCGATTGAGGGATATCTCGCTCTCGCCCTCGGTCTTCGCGACTTTGTTGTACTGCTCGATGTCCTTTTCTATATCCTGGAAGGAGCCGGTCATCGTCACGATTTCCTGGTAGCCAAGCCGACACTTCGAGCCAACCGCCTTGACGGCATCCTTCATTTCCGCGATGGAAGTGCCGCCGCGCGCCGTCGTGCCTGCGGCCTGGGCTATCTCGTGCTCGTCGATGGCGAAGCCGTAGTACCTGAGGACGCGTTCGCTCGTAGCCGCCGCGCAGTAGCCCTTCTGCCCCTGGTCGACCATCGGCACGCCGTCTATCCAAACATCTCCGTCGGCGTTCTTCTTCACGTGCGACTTCGCCTTTGTCTTCGAGACGATGCCGCCCGATTTCACGGACGCCTTTACCTTTGCGCCGCCCTTCGGGTGCATCGTGACGCGAACGTAGTCAGCGGTCAGCTCCTTCGCCTTCACGCCGTCGACGCCCCAGACAAGGTCAACGTCGCAGTCTCCCTTGTTCCACTTCTTCGAGAACTGGTAGCCGCCCGTCTTGAGCTTCTTCTTCTCGGGGTTCGACCCGATCTTCCCGCCCGGCTGCGCCTTCGCGGCGATGTCGTCGAGGAGTTTCTTGAGCCCCGCCGAATCAAGGCCGTCCGAGCCCTTGTCGTCGCCACGGTTGTAGAGCGACATCTCGACTTGCGTCGCGCCGTCGGCGCCGTAGTAGATTCGCGCCTCCCACACTTCGAGCCCATGCCAAGTGCAAGAGCCGCGCGTCATGCAGTTGACGATGTCGCGCTTCTGGCTTGCAAATCCGAAACCGTCCTTCTGGTGGTCGACGGCAAAGTCAACGGCAGATTCTTCCCATGCCTCGGGCTTGGCGAAGTAAGTGCCGAGATCGCACGTGGAAAGCATCAATGGAAGTATTAGCGCGAACATGGCGTGAAGTCTATCCTCCTTTGCTTGAAATCTACCTTTGCGACATGAACCTTGAGGCGCGAGCCAGCCCTCCAGCTGCCGCCGCCCGGCGCGGAAAGCGACTGGTCGTGTTCGTTGTACTTGACGAACCGCCGCGACAGAAGACTTACGTGGACAAGCCCCGAAACGGCGAGCTCTGGAATCTCGACGAAGCACCCGAACGGTGTGCACTTCGAGACGACCGCGTCGTAGTCGAGCACCTGGCGCGTCTTGAGCTGGTCTTCGAGAAGCCGGTACTTCTTTATTTCGAGAAGCCCGCGTTCGGCCTCGGCCGCAATCTCCTCGCGCTCGGACGTGTGCTTCGCCCAAGTGGCAAGAAGCTTCGGCGGGCGCTTGGCGGAACCGCATGCGATATAGTCGGCAAGCTGGCGATGAAGCGTCAGGTCTGGATAGCGGCGTATCGGAGAGGTGAAGTGCGCATAGTAGCGCTTCGCAAGCCCGAAGTGGCCGATCGCCGACGCGTCGTAGACCGCGCGCTTCATAGACCTGAGGACCATCATCGAGAGCGTAGGGTAGAGTGGGCTGCGCTTGATCGTCTGGAGCAGCTGCGCAAAGACGTGGGGATTCGAGATGTTCCCCGCCTTTATGCCAAGGCCCTTTAGCTCGGCACGGAGCATATCGAGCTTCTCGTCGTCCGGCGGCTCGTGGAGGCGCGCGAGGATCCTGATCCCCTTCGTCCAAAGCTCTTTCGCGACCGCCTCGTTCGCGGCGACCATGCACTCTTCGATCATCTGATGCGATTCGTCGTAGGGGCGAGTGACGAGTCCCGTCATCTCGCCGTTCGAGTCGAGGATGACCTCGGCTTCGGGAATTTCGATGTCAAGCGCACCCGCCGCAAATCGCTTAGCCCTAATCTGCTGGGCGAGCGCGGAGATCGCGCGTATCGTCTTCGCCTCGCGCGAGGCGATCCTCGCGTCGGATTTGCCGCGGATGACGGCCATCACCTGCTCGTATGTGAACCGCGCCTTCGAGCGGATCACCGACTTCGAGAACGAGCGCTTGACGACTTCGCCGTTCTTGTCGAAAGTGAGGAAGACGGAGAACGCAAGACGGTCTTCGTCGGGGACGAGCGAGCAGACTCCGTTGCAGAGTTCCTCGGGGAGCATCGGCACGACCCTGTCGCAGAGATACACGCTCGTGGAGCGGCGATACGCCTCGCGGTCGATCGCGCTTCCCGGCTTCACGTAGTGCGAAACATCCGCGATATGGACGCCCAAGACGCGGTTGCCCTTGCGGTCCGTCTCGAGGGAAAGCGCGTCGTCGTAGTCGCGCGCCGACTGCGGGTCGCAGGTGAAGATGAACTTGCGCCTCAAGTCGAGCCGCCCGGAGCGCTTTATCTCCGCGTCGGAAATAGGTCGCGCCGAAATGCGCCTCGCCTCGGCGAGAACAGCCGGGGGAAACGCCTTCGGCAACTTGTAGAACTTCATCACCGCCGCGGTATCTTCCTTCGGCGTCTTCCCTGGCGGCGGAAACAATATATCGTCACTCTTCACGGCGGATAGTATACCAAAAAGCGGAGAGTCCCGCCTGTCAGCCGACGACGATTTCCTCTGTCGGGAAGCGCACGTGCTTCTTCGACTCGCGGTCGCCGATCATGAGGACGACCGTAAGCGCGCCAAGTCGCCCGATGAACATCGCAACCATTATGACAAAGCGGCCGGGAGTGGAGAGCGACGCCGTGGTGTCGCCTACCGCAAGGCCCGTCGTCGTGACAGCCGAAACAGCTTCGAAAAAAAGCGCGTCGGACGAAATGCCGCGTCCCGCCTCGGTGACAAAAAGCGCGCCCGTAACGACTACGGCGAACATCACTATCGCCATCAGGATCACGAGCGACTCGCGCACGATCTCGGTCGGGATCAGCCGTCCGTCCATCACCGTCTCGGTCTCGCCGCGGCACATCGCCGTAGCCGTGTAGATTATGACGGCGAGCGTCGTCACCTTCATGCCGGCAGCGGCGGAACCGGGGGCGCCGCCGATGAACATGAGGCACTCGTAGATGAGGCGCGTCAGCGGGTGGAGCGCCTCGGTCGGGATCACGCAGAAGCCGCAGGTCCTCGGCGTTACGGCCTGGTAGAAGCCGACGACCGCCTTGTCGGAAAGACTCATGTCTTTCAGCGAGAGATTCCACTCGACGGCGAGGAACGCGATGAAAGTCAGGGCGAGCAGGTAGAATGTGAACCGCAGGACGACACGCGTATGCAGGGAGAGACGCCCCTTCGCGCCCGAGATTCGGTGCAGAAACTTGAATGTGCAGAGATTGTAGATGACGAGGAAGCCGATGCCGCCGAGAATCGTCTCGATGCCCATCACGATGACGGGCCAGCTGCGCGGGAACTTCGCAAGCGAGTCTGACTCAAGCCCGAAACCAGCGTTGCAGAAGCTCATTATCGAGTAGAACACCGCCTCATACCAGTTGCCGAAATGCGGGTAGAGCGCCACGGCGAAGACGCCCTCGATGACAAGCATCGAGCCGACAATCCAGCAGATGAGCCCCCTAAGCCCCTGTATCTGCCTGACCCCGTAGGCATTCATCAGCGAAAACTCGCTCACGAGAGAGATGCGCCGCCCTATCGCGACAAGGAAGAAAGTGCCGCAAGTCATAAGCCCGAGGCACCCGAGCTCGACGAGCGCCATCAAAACCACCTGCCCGACGACGGAGAACTCGCGCCCGACGTCGACTACCGTGAGCCCCGTCACGCACACAGCCGAAAACGCCGTGAAGAGCGAAGTCACGAAGTCGCCGCGCAGGTTGTCTGCGCGGCAGCAGGGAAGCGCGAGGACGACCGCGCCGACCGCTATCAGCGCGAGAAAGCCGAGCGCGAAGGAAATGCGGCTTTTCATTTTCCGAAAGTACCCTTCTCCTTAAGCCACACCATCCAGATGGACAGCTCGTAGAGGAGGCAAAGAGGAACGGCCATGAAGATCTGGCTCATCGGATCGGGCGGCGTGAGGAACATCGAGAGGACGAACGACATCACTATCGCAATGCGGCGCTTTTCCCTGAGTCCCTTCGAAGTGACGACGCCGAACCATCCGAGGACGAAGATTATGAGCGGCAGCTGGAAGACGAGGCCGAAGGCGATGATCGTCTTGAGGACGATGGAGATGTAGCCCTCGAGCCGGATGATCGTCGACGGGATTCCGCACCATTCGTTGATCGCCCTGAACGCCCTCACTACCATCGGCAGCGTCTTCGCGTACGCGACGCCCAGTCCCACGAGGAAGAAGCTGCTTCCCGCGACAAGTATCGACATCAGGACAACCTTCTCGCGGTTCGTTAGCGCCGGAAAGACGAAGCGGAGTATCGCATACATTATGAACGGAAACGCGAGCGCAGTGCCGCCCCAGCCGGCAATCGAGATTATCGTCGAGACGCCCGTCGTGAGGTCGAGCCCCTGAAGAAGCTCCTCGCTGTCGCCGGCGGGGCTCTTCAGCCATTCAAGTATCCACGGAGTGCAGCACCCGGCGATGACGGCGCAGATTGCCCAGGCGACAGCGCCAAAGACGAGCATGTCGCGAAGCGCGAGCAGATGCTCGAGAAGCGGACGCGGAGGAT
This sequence comes from Kiritimatiellia bacterium, assembly GCA_017406465.1. Classification (GTDB taxonomy): domain Bacteria; phylum Verrucomicrobiota; class Kiritimatiellia; order RFP12; family UBA1067; genus UBA1067. Next base: position 69,539 of record JAFQYM010000017.1, read on the forward strand.
CGTTCCTTGCGTCTGGGTCCTTTAGAAGGGAAATCGCCATTACGCGCCCTCCACTGGCGGCATGCCCGCAGCAGGCGGCTCGACGGGCACGGTGCCGCCGTCGCCAGAACTCGTGGACGCTGGCCCTACATTTGCGGGATCAACAGTAAACGCGTCCTTCGGCTGATTCTCGACTTCCTGAACGGCCTTTGTAAACTCGGTGTCCATGTCGAGAAGCTGGCGCTTGAAGTTCTCTGCGGCGCGGCGGAACTTTGAATAGTACTGGCCGAACGTGCGAGCCGCCGACGGAAGACGCTTGGGGCCGACGACAACAAGAATGACGGCGAGCAGCACAAACCACTCGCCGAAGCCGATGCTGTCGAAAATGACCGCCAGCGTCATCTGCAGAAGATTACTTCTGGTAAATCACGAACTCGCCGCGGCGGTTCCTCGCCCACGCGGACTCGTCGCTGCCGACGACCGCGGGCTTCTCCTCGCCGAAGCTGCGCGTCTGGATGCGGGAAGCGTCGACGCCGCTCTGGACGAGATAGTTGCGGATGATGCTCGCGCGGTTCTCGCCGAGCGCCATGTTGTACTCGTTGGAGCCACGCTCGTCGCAGTTGCCCTCGACGACAACGACACGGTCGGCGTGCGAACCGAGGTGCTGCGCGACCTCGTCGATCTTGCCGATCTCGCCCTGGGGAACGACAGTCGAGTCAAAGCCGAAATAGACCGGCGCGAAGTCGACGTCGGTGCAACGCGTGCAGTACTCTTCGAACGGACGCACGCCGACGTCGTCGAGCGGCCCCTCCTGCTGGTCGTCGCCTATGCTGGTGGAGATGTCAGAGCCGCCTGCGGCGCCAAGGCCAGAACCGGAACCGCCGTTCGCGCCCGTGTTAGTCTTGTTGTATTTGCAGCCCGAGACCGCGAAGGAAAGGGCGACTGCGACAACTACCATCAACGTTGAAATTTTCATCTTTTTCTCCTATGTGTGAAGTTGTGAATATGATACCGAATTCTGCCGCGGAAATCAAGTGGGAAACGAGACTTTCCACGGACCGCGGGATTGCCAGCACTCCCGGACGGCCTCAACGGATGGATCGACGTATATTGGCGTCGCCTGGTGGCGGAACCATGTATCCTGGCGCTTAGCGAGCTGACATGTACGCGTCAGTATCTTCGCGCGATCGTCGCCCTCGCGGTAGCCGATTGCAAGAGAGGCCGTGCGAGACCAGGTGGGATAAAGCTCCTTCAGCCGCCGCTTCTCGGCGTCGAGCCCAGCCATGAACATCGCATCTAACCGCGCGGCGATGCGCGCGCGCACCACTGCACGGTCGATGCGGATGACAGGATACTCCGGCGGCGGCTTCTCCCAGCGGCGGTCTAGCCCACGCAGAAGCGCAGAGAAATAGAGTCCCGTGCCGCCGACAATCACTATCGGCACTCCACTGGGAACAGCCGCCGCCCATGACGACGCGGCCCTAAGCCACGCGCCGGAGGAAAACTCCTCTGCGGGCGTCACGACGTCGACTCCGCCCATGTGGAACTCCTCGCGCTCGGCAGCGGACGGCTTGGCGGTTCCAATGTCCATGCCGCGATAGACGAGCATCGAGTCGGCGCTCAGGATCCACGCGCCCATTTCCCGCGCGAGCGTAGATGCGATGTCGCTTTTGCCGCTCGCGGTCGGGCCCGCTAAGATGTACGCTTCCCGAACGAGCATAGGATAAGAAGCCCCGCAGCGACAGTGATGAAAGCGTCGGCGAGGTTGAAGCAGGGGAAGTGGTACGCTGCCTTCCAGTGGAAGTCGAAGAAGTCGATGACGAAGCCGCGGAAGACGCGGTCGATGAGATTGCCGACGATGCCAGCATAGAGAAGGACTTCGGCGACAGCCGCAACGCGCCCGTCTCCGAAGATGGACTTGCGCTTCCAGAGGAGGAACGCGAGCGCGACAACCGCAAATACGGCGAGCGGCCAGACCTGCCCCTGAAACATGCCCCACGCGCAACCCCGATTCTCGACATATGCGAGGTCGAAGAACCCGGGGATGACGGGAAGCGAAGAGGCCCCCTTGAGATAGCCTGCCGCAAGCTCCTTCGCCACCGCGTCCGCGAGAACGAGATGAACGACGACGGCAAAGACGACGAGGTAGTGCCTCATCAGCTGCGGCTGCGCTCCATCTCGCTCTGGCACTCCATGCACGTCAGGACGAACGGCTGGTTGAGGAGGCGAGGCTTGCGTATAAGCTGGCCGCAGACGGTGCAGACGCCGTACGACCCGTCGTCGATGCGGTGAAGCGCCTCTTCGATCTGCTGGATCGTGCGGTTGATGTTGCCCATCTGGCCGAGTGCCTGGAGACGCAGCGTCTGGTTGGTGCCGTCGCCGCCGTCGGACTCGTGGTCCTCGGCTTCGTTGAAGCCGGTGGCCTTCATCGCGTTGACGCCCGAGAGCGCCGCGGCGCGGGCCTCGATGAGACGCTTGCGGAAATCCTTGAGGTCGGCTGCGGGAAACTTCGCCGTGGACTTGCCCTGCGCGCGGGTCGTGGGGCGGCGCGAAAGTTTGATCTCGCTGCCCGAGCGCGCCTTGTCAGCCATCGCCGCGGAACGCTTCATCTCCTCGGCAATCGACATCGCGAACTCGACGGCCTTGGCGGTGTCCATCGCCTCGACATCAGGCGAGACCGGCTTCTCCACGGCGACCACTCGACGCGTGATGCGCGGAGGAACGCGCTTGATCTCGGTCTTTGCCTTCTTCGCGGCAACGGACTTCTTCGAAACCGGGTTCTTCGCCTTCGCCGCCGGTTTCTTTGCAGTCGGCTTCTTGGCCGGCTTCTTGGCAGCCGATTTCTTTGTGACGGGCTTTTTCGTCTTCGAGGGCTTCTTCTTGATGCTGACTCCCATGGTTGGCCTCCTCTCTACTCTGCTGTTATGCTTTTTGACGACGTCCCTATTCTATCATATCTGAACGCCGGGTGGAAGCTTCATCCACTCGCGAATTTCATCCGACAGCGGCAGTATCTCCACGACCGTGGCGAACTTCACCTCGCCCTCCGCGCCGGGAAGCTCAAACTGGTCGCCGACCTTCTTGCCGAGCATGTTCTGCGCGAGGCGCGTCTTGGACGCGAGGATGCACTTGTCGATGTCGTTGTCCCATTCGCCGAGAACCGTGTAGGACTTGCGCCCTTCCGGGCCCTCGATCACGACGGTGACGCCGGGCATCACCTCGTCGGTCGTGGCGTCGGAGAAGTCGCCCGGCTTGACGGCCTCGAGCTCGGCCTGCATGACGGTCTGCTTCTGCATCAGCACGCGCTGCTCGTCCTTCGCGTACTGGTACTCCGCATTTTCCGAGAGGTCGCCGTAACTCTTCGCGAACTCGATGCGCTTGACGTTCGCGGGCATGTCCTCGTTGATAAGCTTGAGGTACTCCTGCTTCCTGAGCCCGTAGCTGCGGAGCGAAGTGACGCGAGCGTATTCCTTCTTCTTCTCGGTCTTGACGAGGTGGCTCTCAAGCGAGGGAACAATGTGCGTCATCCTCACGACAATCGTGTGGTGAGTCGACGGATCCCACGCGATAGACGCCTGGAAGCGCTCGAAGAACAGCACCTGGTCGGCGGGCTTCAAAAGCTTGAACATCTTCTCGAGCCACGCCCTGTCGCCGAAGAGACGGCGGACGATGTTCTGCATCTTGAGCGTCTCGCCGCCACGCCTGCCCTCGCCGAGCGCAATCGCGTGGGTGAGGATCGTCGCGACCGGCGGAAGCTCGGGCCACAGCTCGTAGGACTTGAGCACCTTGATGTTCTTGCCGTCGATCGGAACATCGGCGTATTCGAACTTGCCGAACTGCTCGATCTTTCCGACGATGAGCGTGACGAGCGTCGCAGGCGCCTGCGTGTCCTTCATGAAGCCGCCGAGCGCGGCGCGGCAGGCCGTCTCAGCGCCGAAGCGCGAGACGATTTCGGCGACAGCCGTGAAGCAGAGCTCGGGAACGGCGGCATAGAGCTTCGCCTTCGCCTCGTCGGAGTCCGCGAGGAAAGCGATCATCGCGCCGACCTCGCGAGCCGGCAGGGAAGATGCGGCGGAGATGTAGCGCTTGCGTTCCCAGAGGTACGCGCGCATGTCGGCTGCGGCTGGACGCGTGAAGCCGAGCTCGAGGACGAGCGAGGCGAGGCGCGCGTAGAGCGCGTCGTCCACGTTGCGCGCGGCGGTCACCGCGAATTCGAGGCGGTCGGCGATCTTGGACTTCGCGTCGTCGGTGGCGGTCTTGAAGCGGCCCTGCGAGACGTATTCGCGAACAGCAGCGAGAATGAGCTTCGGGTCGGTCTCGTGGGAGAACGCCGTGAGCCAGCCGTCGCCGTAGTCCTCGACGGACGCCTTGAGGCGGATCGGATCGGAGCGCTTCGCGGGAATCTCGACGAGCTTGTCCTGGTGGAGCGCCTTCCTCGCCTCTTCCCAGAACTTCTTCCAGTTGACGGCCTTGACGAAGCCGTTCTGGACGCAGATGTCCTCGAGGCGGACAATCGTCATGTCGCCGTAGCTCTTAAGGACCTCCTTCACGAAGTCGCCGGGGCGCTCCTTGAGCATCTGCTCGAAGGCGGCGGGGTCGGCCTCGCGGAGAACGAGGATGTGGCCCTCTGGCGCGACCTCCAGCATGTCGCAGGCGGCGGCGTAGGTAAGCTGGTGGTTCTTCTTCGTCTTGAAATCGACCGTGACGCGCTTGTAGAAGTAGTCGAGGCGCTTCACCTTGCCGAGGCCCCACGCCTTGCTGAGGACGAGTGCGCCCGGCTGGAAGCCGACGAGCTTCTCGAGCTTGACGAGCGACTCGTCAAGCGGGCTCTCGCCAAAGCCGACGCCGTCCAAAAAAGAAAGAAGAAGACGATCTCTTGTCGTCTTCTTCAATGCATCCCTTATGCCAGTGGCGCGGATCTTCTTGTCAAGTTCTGCCCTGTTTTCGCGCACGAGCCGAAAAGCCCCCTCGAAGTCTTGCTTCTCCGCGCACTCGTTCAACTGATTCACCAACGCTTCCGTATCGGCCATTTGCCTCTCCTTTCGAAAAATAGGCGCATATTATATCATAAATTCCGCTCGCGGACATGGCGGATCATCGCGATTTCCGGACATGTGAACGGATCGGCGTGTTTCGTGCAGTTTATGCATCCCGTGTAGAGCTTGTGCATTATCTTCGTCTTCGGCACCTCGACGAAGCCGAGCGACGAGAAGAACTCCGGCGCGAACGTCAGCACGACGAGCTCGCGCGGCGAAAACGCCGCAGCGCGCTGGGCGACCGCCTCGACGAGCGCGCGCCCGATGCCGCGCCGCCTGAAGACGGTCTTCACCGCGACGGAGACGATCTCGACCGTCGCCGCCTCTGGGGCGCCGATCTCGGGATGTATCTGGTAGGAGGCGCAGCCCGCCATCTCGCCGTCGGCCTCGGCGACGACGAACCGGTCGATCGACTCGACGATGTTGGCGAGCGACCGCGGAACGAGATTGTCGGCGTTGCGCCCGATGAGCGCGTAGATGCGCTCCGCGTCGCCGAGTTTCGCCTGCCTTGTCGAAAATCCGTTCATTGTTCTCCTCTTCCCGCTTCCTGGGAACATGGAAATTATACCATATTCTCACCGCCCCCAATGGCCCGTTTTCATCCAACTGGGTATTTCCTTCCCGTGCGCTGGGTGTTGGTCTGCCTTCCAACGTGCGGTCACGGTCGGGGCAACCGTGCTCCCTGTGCAGGGCGGGCGATTTGTGCGTCCTTCGCCCCACTCGGCGTATATATATACGCCGTCGGGGGCGAATCCTGCACAACTCGCCACCCCCTGCTTCGGTCCGCTCGGCAAGGCCCCGACCGTGACCGCGCTTCTATCCGACGCCGATCCGACGCTATACGGCTCTAACTGGGAAAGCCGGCGTCTCGCCGGCGCTAGGCGCTATCATCGCTATCAGGCAATCTCGCGACAAATCCGAACCACGCTCGCCTACGAAGCTCGACCCAAGGCTAGCACTTGCACACAGAATCCTCATACTATTCTGCTGACATGCAAAGTCGGAAACCAAAATCTTCGCACACTGCATTCGGGAAGTTCCGGCCCCTATTGAAAGACTTGCTACAATCTGCATTATATGACCAGCTTCCACCTCGCAATACTCGCCGCGAACCCGAAGGAGGCCCATTAGGATCTGTACCATACATTAACGGCCCTTCCCAATCAAAACACCATTCCCACACATTGCCATGCATATCATAAAAGCCCCAGGAATTTGCAGACTTCTTCCCTATACTATGAGTTGTTTGTCCACTATTTCCATCATACCACCCCATGCCATCAAGTTGCCCTGTGCCACCATAATCCCATGTAGTTCCAGCCCTGCAAGCATATTCCCATTCTGCTTCCGTCGGCAATCTTGACTCACATTTAAGACTATTATTGACCTTCTTAATAAATGACTGACAATCATCCCATGTGACCGAATCAACCGGTTTGTCATTTCCCTTGAAGTGCGAAGGATTGTCCCCCATAACACTCTTCCATTGTGCTTGAGAGACCTCATATTTGCCCAGCCAAAAGCCCTTAGAAATCGTTACTTGCTGTCCTCCCTTTCTTGGGTTCCCCATAAGAAACAAGCCTGGCGCACAGTATATCAACTCCATCTTTGCCCCGCCGGGAAGCGTAATCGTCTTGGTGTCGCCCGTCTTACAAACACCCTTTGGTTTTTCCGCGACAACTACGTAGATTTCAAGCGCTCTCGTCCAGTTCCCTAACGCAGCGAGAATCTCTGCTTGCTGACGCAACAACGCTTTATCATCTGGTTCCTTCCTCAATCTTGAAACAATGGTAGCCAAGCGTCTTCGAAGGTCAACCGTGCGCTTTGCTTCGCTGTAAATGGCAAAAACTTTTGGCGACTTTACCGCCGAGATGTTCCGTATTTCTTTGCTCACCAGATCGACGATATATTCTGCAGAGACATCAGCGATTTCGTTGCGTATGCGATTGAGAACATATGCGGCATAATCGTCAATATTGCCACGGGCACTCACGTAAAAGGCTTTGTGCAAAAGCAAGAATTTCCCAGCCTCTGATTCCGCCTTGTCTGCAAATGCCACCAACGCAACTGCGACATCCTTTGGAGACTTTTTCTTTGCTTTCATTGCCTGCATGTCATCTGCTATTAGCGAATCTACTAATGGCTTAACTTCTTTAAGTTTTTGCTCTGACGGCATACCATATGCCAATGGCGATAAAGCTAGCGCCATTATCACCAATATAACATTCGCCCCTTCTCTAATCCCCTTGCAAAAACCGCGATCACCGCCACCAACGTCATTATGGTTCTTTATTTTCATAGTTAGTTCTCCTTAATTATGACAATGGAAGAGTATAGTAAGGGTCTAAACCGTCATCTTTACAATACACAGTACGCCCCTTGTCTGTAAAACCATGCAGCCATATAGTTTTATCCCAAACTGTAGCAACAATTGCCTCTTCCCGCAACAACCTATTGACAATGGCTGTTATGGTTTTATCTGGCACTTTAATTTCTTGTGCCACATGCGTTTGCGACGCCAACAAACAGTCCCTTAGAACAATTCGAAGTTCCACCTCTTCATATGGCATGTCGTGATTCATTATTTCCTCCCGCTATTATGCTGCAAGCTTCTTGCAAGACCTATTAAATCAGGGTAGATCGTAAACGGATTGATATTCGCCTGATCAAGGATATCCCACGCATCGCGCTCCATTGAACTGTCAAATACCATCTTTATAAATACGGTCTGATCTGGAACTTTATCTATTGGCAAATGCGAGAAGTCACTTACCACAACAGAAGGATTGTCAATCTCTTTTATGTTGTCTATCTCCAACGCGACAGCAAGGTTTTCGACAAATGGGCGGAACGAAAATGGCATCAATTGAACACCTGCCTGCGCCAATTGCCTTTTGTTGTTAGCTGCCGTATAAAGTGGCAATATCCCTTCTTCATCGCATCCGCTTCTTATCATGTCATTGGCGGTGGCAGAAACAAACTTGCGGAAATCTACGTCTTCAACAAGAATGCTACGCCCTCGTCCAAGCTTTATCCTCTCTGAGAGTAGTATCCTGAGTTTGTCGGCCATTTTATATTTCTCATAACGAAGCCTCAGCGGGTCGCTCATGCATAAAGCATTGAAACTCACGGCAAATATCGCTCGTTCAGTTGCTTTCAAATGTTGTTCTTCAAATGCAAAGAATAGCGCGACCATCAGCGAAGTAGAGAAATCCATAAGACGCGTCTTGGCCTCATGATGCTGCATCGCAATCAATGCATCTATGTCAGACTCCCAACTATAACCCAGCAACTTAGAGTTGGCACGAAAGAGGTCGATACTAGATCGTTCGGACTCAGCAGGAACATCGATTGGACGCTCCTTCAGCTCCCGATCTAAGCTGCTCTGGAGAAGCCATTCGGCATTTTCCTGCCCACGATAGAGCCATGTGCCTCCCCGCATCACATACAAAACTTTTGTGAAGTCACGCCAGTTTTTAATGCGCAACGTCACGGTTCTTGGCATGTCTGACATACAATTTATTCGTTCACCGCGCCTTGATTTTACGAGACTAGCCACGATGAGGCGCAGAAAAGAAAACGTGGCGCGCCTTACATTCTCATGTCTGAAGTAGGCATCGCCAAACGCCCGAAACAAAACATGAGTAGAAGACACGCCACGCAGGATTGACCCACGTAGCGCAACCTTCGTATTCCGCTTTGTTTCTAGAAATTGGCGATTTCACTTCAAGCGTCATACGCTGTTGCGTACGTGCTGCGGGCGTAGGATGCGTTTCCGCAGCTCCTCGGGTTGGAACGCGGCACTTTTGCCGCGTCTCCTTGCGAGGTTTTGGCCTTGGCCTTTCAGCTTCGACCCGATGGCTGGGATTGATACTTCCCAGCCGATGTCAAAGATCACGCTTCGCAGGATGTTACCCTTGGAACAGCGTTATTATACCAAAAACCGCTCCGATTGGAGCGGTGAAAATTCTAATTGCGGGAATTCCAAAGGAACTACCGAATAATACTTATCCCATACAAAGGGAAATTTCGGTCTGCGGTAACTACGGCTATGTTGGCGAGCTTTGCAGACGCGATAATCATCCTATCAGCTGGGTCGCGGTGATGCTCTTCCATTTCGCCAGCAAGAAACATCGCCTCATTTGAAATTGGCAATGTCGTCAAACGATATTTATCGCACACTTTGGCAAACCATTCCCGAGGGGGGAAAGAAAGCTTCAGTTTCCCTTGCCTATACTTGTTGGAAATCTCCCAAAGTGACACAGGCGACACAAACACGGTTTCCGTCTCCTCTATGGCCAATCGCGCCGACTGCGAAAGGGAATCGGAGCCAATTCCAAGCCATAGAAGAGCACAAGTGTCGAGCAATACTGCGTCGCTCATCACGCATTCTCCCATTCTGAAGACTCGTCGGAGAACAAATCGAAGTTGATCTCACCACTCAAGTCAGGATCGGGTTCTGTCGTACGATAGACATGAATTGGCGATATCCGCACAGCGGGAATGCCGCCACGACGAATCGTAACAACGCCATGCTTGCCAGACACAAAGTCAAAGACCATTGGCAAGCAACTTTTCAGCTCTTCGTATTCCATCACTTTTGGCATTTCCTACCTCCTTTCAAATGATATTGTTTTTGTTACACTTCCTCAATGCTGTTGCGTACGCGCTGCGGGCGTAGGGTGCGTTTCCGCAGCTCCTCGGTTGGAACGCGGCAAGAATGCCGCGTTTCCTTGCGAGGTTTTGGCCTTGGCCTTGAAAGCGGTCGGCACGGAGTGCCGCCCCTACCAAAACTTCAGCCCGATGGCTGGGATTACCACATCCCAGCCGATGTCAGAGATCACGCTCCGCAGGATTGTTACCCTTGGAACGCCTTTATTATACCAAAAACCGATCATGATGGAGCAGTGAAATTTTGGAACGCGTTTCTTTTCGTAGCTTTTACGGCGGTGCGGCAAATCCGTCGCGGACAAAATTAAGCTCGCTGATGGAACATCGGCGAGCGCAAGAGCTACGAAAACAAACGCGCCTTATGGAAGGTGAGGCAAGGGACGAGGGGGCGAGTGCCGAACTGAGCGACATGCGCCGACGCGGTTCGTCGGATGCGTGGTGAGACACGTCGCAAGGCAAGGAGCCGGTATCCCGGCGACGAAGCATTGCGGCGCGGACGGTGGATGCAGCATGCGGGAGAGGCAATCAATATTCCCGAGCAAAGCGAGGGCACCATGGCGGAGGCGAGCGGAATATCCCCCGGAGCGAAGCGAAGTCGCCGAAGGCGAGCTCAACGCGGGGTGCGAAGGTCGCATAAGAGGAGCGGTCTTGTCTCGCAGGCGTAAGAGGCGCTTGCGTACCCAACCAGTGATAGACGCCGAGGCACGGCTCGGCACTCGCTTCGCTCGGCTTGGCTCGCTACAAAGCGCGAGCCCCGCTTGCGCGGCGGTTATGGCTAAACTAGGCTCTTTGTCTGATGTGCGAAAGCCGTCGCGATGGCAAGACCCGACGGGTTAGGCGAGCCTTCGCGCAGCTCGCCGGAGCACACCTCGACCGTGACCGCACAGTGGAAGGCAAAACCAGCACAGCACGGAGAAACAACTACGCCGCCTTACGTGTACACGCAAAATTCGGGCGAAAGTTACCTCACCTTGATAAGGATCATGAGGAGGATCGGGACGAGGGCGAGCTGCAGCAGGACGAAACGCATGAGGACCTGGGCGTTCGACCAGCCGAGGTTCTTCTTGCAGTGGTCGTGCAGCGGGAAGCGCACCTTGCGAATCACGCTGTCGTCGCCAATCTGGAACCCGAGCCGCTTCGCGACGCGGAGAAGGACGAGCTTCCCAAGCCCGCCGCCACCGTTGACGAGAACGACTGGCGAGAGGAAGAGGACGAGAAGCGGATTGCCCGTCATCAACGACGCAGTGGCGACGAGAATCCCGAGGAATCGGCTCCCCGCGTCGCCCATCAACACCTTCGAGGGCTCGGCGTTGTACCAAAGATACCCACCAAACGCACCTGCGACGATCATGACGACAATTGCCCAACGTGCGGCCTCGGAGTAGACCGGAATCAAGAAGTAGTGCGCGACAGGACGATAGCCGACGACGATGTAGAGGATCACCGCAAGCATCGCAAGCGTAATGACGGTAAGCGTGCCCGCAAGGCCGTCAACGCCGTCCGAGCAGTTCGTCGCGTTCATCGTGAACCAGAGAATCGCCGCCGCGACGGGAACGTACGCCCAGCCGGGGATGAGCCACACGCCAACGTCGCCGATCATCGTCGCGCCCTTCACAAACGGCAGCCACGCCACCATGACGTGCGAGCCGTCGATGACGTCGGAGTGACCGAGGAAGATAAACACCGCTATCGCGCCAGAGACGACTGCATCAAGAAGCCCCTTCTTGAGCTCACCCCACGGAACTGCCGCGCGGTCGTCGAGATAGCCGAAGAGCATCGCGCCGTACATCGCAAGCACCGCCATCATGTCCCAGAAGGCGAGCGGCGCGAAGAGGATAATCACGGGTAGGGAGATGAGCGTCACCGCGAGACCTGTGCCAGTCGGCTTGCCGCGCGACTGCATGCCTCCCATGTCCTTTAGTATCGCCTTGCCGTGGTCCTGCGGCAGTCGGTCCCAGACCCGCGGCAAAAGAAGCCACACGAGAAGCGCCGCGGCAAACGTGCCGCCCGCGAGCAGGAGCGCATGTGACTGGAGAAGGCGGAACGGACCCCAATACGGGACGAGATACTGCGACAGGTAGTAGAGCATGGCGGCTATTTTGCCTTAAGGGATTTCTTGAGCATCATGTAGAGCGTCTTGCGCTCTTCCTTGGAGAGTGCGGCAATCCGCTCCTCCCACTCGCGTTCGAACTCGCTCTTCTCGTCGCCGAGCGCGACGAAGTGCGCCTTAAGCACCTTCTTCGCCTCGTCGATGTACATCCTGACTTCGGGATTGAGCTCGTCCATGACGAGCGCGTTCTCTGCGTTGAGCGCGGGAAAGCGCGGCGAGACGAGATAGGCCGTGTAGGGAATCCCGCCAGAACGCACGAGCGCCGACTGCTCGTGAAGCTGGAAACCGTCGGGCCCCGCGAAGACGAGGCGTCCGGCGCCGACAAACTTGCGCTTCCACTCGATGACCTCGAGCTTCGCCTCCGCGCCGCTCTCAAGCGTGAGCTTGTAGTCGGTCGTTCGCCTCTGGACGATGACTGGCGTCACGGGAAGGCCGTTGAAGTAGATCCTGACGTCGGGATAGCTCTTAAGGTAAAGCGCGAACTTCGCCGCGAGCGTCTGCACGGTTTCCGCCGCGTTCAAAAGCGAATCGCAGGTCGCCTTGATGTTGGTGATGTTCACTTCGGTGCCTGTCGCGGGGCCTGGCTTCGCGCTCTCGTCGAGATCGAAGACGCCTGGCCTAGAGAGATCTCCGGAAAGGACATACGATCCAAGCCCGCCGCCCTCCTTGCGAATCGTGGTGCGCCACTCGACGTGCGTTCCAAGCGCAAACGCCTTGAAGCGCCCGCGCCCGTGCCGCCCGTGGAGCCGACGCCCGCCGAACTCTGTCTGGGTCGCCGTGCGCTTCCAGCTGCCGCCAAGCGAGCCGAAGGTCGCGTCGGCCTTTTCGGCGTCGATTCCCGTGCCGTCGTCAGACACGCGCACCGCCTCTACCGCGCCGAGCGGGTTGGTGATAAGGTCTACCTTGACCTCGCGCGCGTCTGCGTCAAGCGCGTTCCACACGAGCTCTTCGACTGCCGCGATCGGAGCCGACTTAGAAAGCGACTCGATGTGGTCTGGCTGCGCCTGGACGTATATCTGCTTCATGCCTTCATTTCCTCAACTGCGCCCGACTTCGTGACCTTCTCGATGCGCTGCCTGATGGACTCGAGGTCCTTCTGGCAGGTGTCGACGAGCTTGCGGCCCTCCTCGAACGCCTTTATCATGTCGTCGAGCTTCATGTCGCCAGACTCCATCTTGGCGACAAGCTGCTCGAGCTTCTTGAGGTTGTCCTCGAAATTCATCCCGATCACTCCGCGCCAAGGGCGATGCCGATCGACTTGATGTCCGCCGCGTCAAGCGCGTAGGCGGGGTCGATCTCGACGGGAACGCCGGCCTTCACCGCGACACCCGCCTCGGCGAGCCAGCGGCGCCACTTCGCCTGCATGTCGGCCTTGCACGTCGCTGGCGAATCGTCGCCCTCGGCGTTCTTGACGGGCGAGAACTCGTCCTTCTGCTCGAAGGCGAGGAACGCCGCGCGGCGCGCGTTCGGGAGGACGTCGAAGATGAACTTCTCGAACTTGTAGCCGTTCGGCTCGGACGGCTTCACGACCTTGCCCTTCGCGTCGACGAACGGAATCTTCTTGAACGCGAGGTGGAGCGGCATTGGCTTGCCGGCCTCGCGCTCGAGGAACGCGCGGTCGAAGACGTGGATCGCGGGCGAGCCGTAGAGGAAATAGAGCTTGCCGTCCCTGCCCTTGCGCTCGCACTGCTCCTTCGTCATCTCGGTGTACTCGACCATGCGGAAGGTCTTGCCGAACTGCATCGGCATGCCGACCTTCTCGTAGGGGTCGCGCTTCGCGCAGAGCTTGAGCGAATACTCCGACTTGTTCGCGACGTGGTAGCCGATGAACGCGGGGTCCGCGATCTCGACGAGGGGATTGTCGACCTGGAAGAAGAAGACAGACCTGATGCCGCGCTTCTTCATGTCGGCAAGGGCGCCGGAGCGCTTGAGCGCGGCGAGAAGTCCGCCGTGGCCGTCGGGGCTCATGAAGACGTGGCCGGGCGCGTCCATGATGATCTTGCCGTCCTGTGTCATGCCGGGCCACATGCCCTGGGTGAAGAAGAACACGTCCTTCGGGTTGAGCCCGAAGTATTCGTTCTCCTCGAAGCAGCGGATTGTCGCCTCGTTGTTGGCCTCGCTCGTCATCACGTAGAACGGAATCGTGCGCCCGTAGCGGATGGTGCGCGCGAGGATCTTGCGGGCGTGGAAGTAGAAGAGCGGCGCGCCGGTGATCGGGCCGATGGAGTAGCACCCCTTGGGGCCGTCGTAGCCGAGGCGCGAGCCCTGGCCGCCTGCGACGAGAAGCGCGGCGACGCGACCTGCCTTTAGCTCCTTCTCTCCGAGCGCGACGGCGTCGGCGAGCTTCTTGCCCTTGAGGACGGCGACCTTCGGGGCCTTGCCCTTCGAGTTGTCGATTGCGGTCGTCCCGGCCTTAAGCGCCTTCTGGCAGTAGGCGAGGCTCTTCGGATCAATCTTCCCGACCTGTTCAATGAGGGCGTTCTGCCCCTTCTTCGAAAGCTTGTTCCACCAAGCGAGGACATGTCCCTGTCCGCACTTGTCGAGCATCTTCTTCGCCTCTGCGTAGTTCATTTTCTTCTCCTTGGTTTTATCGTTAAATCACTTCACGACGCGCTGGACGCGCGAGCCGAGAGAACAAATTATATCATAAGCGTGCGTTCCCTTCAGCAACGCCCAGTCGTCTGGCGTTATCGAGTCGCGCCCGCAAGTGCCGAAGCAGACAACCTCGTCGCCCGCCTTCACCCCCGGAACATCCGACACGTCGACAGTCGTATAGTCCATGGAAATGCGGCCTATTATCTTGCAGCGGCGTCCGCCGATGAAGACGTGGCCGCGGTTCGTGAGCGCGAGCGGGAGGCCGTCGGCGTAGCCCGCCGAGATCGTCGCGACCTTCGTCGGCTGCGCGAGGCACCAGGTGCGCCCGTAGCCGAGCGTCGTGCCCGCGGGCAGTTCGCGCACCTGCGCGACGCGCGTCCTGAGCGAGAGGACCGGCTCGACGTTGAGCGCCTTGCGGCCGTTCGGGTCGAAGCTGCCGTGAAGGTTGATGCCGGTCCTCACCATCGTGAACGGCGGTTTCGCCGTCTCGGGGAAGTTGTTGATCGCGTCGGACGCCGCCATGTGGACCTTGCGGAACGCGATGCCCTCCTTCGCGCACGACGCGACTATCGACTTGAAGAGCTTTATCTGCCGCTTCGTGAACGGGTCCTTCGGGTCGTACGCCATCGGGCAGTGCGAGAAAATTCCCTCGCAGTCGAGGTTCGGGAGTTTCCTCACGGCGCGCATCGTCTCAAGCGCGTCCTTCGCGAGTATGCCGAGGCGACCCATGCCGGTATCGAGCTTGAAATGGACGCGCGCCATCTTCTTCGCCCTGTGCGCGGCATCGCTTATGAGCTTCGCCGTCGCGATGTCTGTAATGGGGAGTATGACACCCGCCTTCACCATCGGCGCGATTTCGTCAGGCAGTATCGACGAGAGAATCTGCACGTCCGCGGCAAATCCGCCGCGCCTCAAGACTGCGAGGAGTTCGAGCGCCTCGAACGGCTCCGCCACGCCAAACTCGCGGCAGCCCGCCTCTGCGAGCGCTTTCGCGTATGCGCCGACGCCAAGCCCGTAGGCGTTCGCCTTGAGGACGGAGAGGACGCGCATCGGCTTGACGTGCGCGACGATCTTCCTGTAGTTCCTCACCAATGCGCCGAGATCAATCTCGACGCGTACGCGGCGTTTCAGCGTTTTCCCCTTCTGCCCAACATTCCCGCATTTGTCCTTCATCGCAGAGAAATTATACCACATTCCAGCGAGGAATGGGGGAACGCATCACGGCATAAGCTCGGCGTTGCCATGACATGAAAGGCAGAGACGACTACCGCTTTTTCTTCGCGGATTCGGCGGCGCCGGGGCGGTAGAACATGAGCATCGCGTCGGACGTGCGGTAAAGAAGTTCGCCGAGCTTTATGTAGCCGCCCTTCTGCTCCTTGCGGCCACGGTCGCTTCCGCCCGGGAAGACGACGTGGAACGTCTCGTCATCAAAGCCAAGCCCGTCGATGATCGCGATGTCCAAGGGCCAGCGCTGGGAGATTTCGTCATTGAGCGGACGGCTCTGGCGGACAAGCATGACGGGCTGCGAGAGAAGTATCCAGCGGCGAATCTCGTCCTTCTTCGCAAGCAGCGCCTCCTCGGTCGGGCAGTTGAAAAAGACCGTCTCGGGCGACTTGATCTTGAGCGCCGCCGCGCATTTCGCGACCCACTCGGCGTTCTTGCCGTAGTCCGGCCCACCCTTCTTCTTCCCCGTAGTGCGCGGCGCTGGCTTCGACGGCTTCTTCTTCCCCTTGCCGTCGCCACTCTCTTTCGCCTGCTCGAAGTCGAGAAAGCCAAGCCCCGATTCCCTAATCAGCGCTTCCATTTCTCGCCTTAGCCGGTCGACTTCTGCAAGCCGGAACTTCGGGCGCGAGTCGGACGGGTTCGAGTGGACGCGCGTTATGTCGAAATCTCCCTTGCCATTCTCTGTGCCAGGAATCGCACGATAGTAGTTCGCAATCGCCATCAACGCAAAAAGCGGATTCGCCGAGTTGTACACGTCGTTCTTAAGTCCGAAATACCACTGCTGTATGTACCAAGTGGAGAGGAGATGGTCGGTATCGGAAAAAAGCGTCACATCACCCTTGCCGGTCGCCTCTGCGGGAAGAATGATGCCCTTCTGGTTGCTGCTGTACCGTATGCCGTTCGCGTTTCGGGCATAGGCGCGGACGAAGTTCGTGACTCCCGGCTTCAAGTCGATTATGCGCCCCTCGTAGCGGTCGCGGTGATAGAGCGGAAAGAGCTTGCCTGTCTTTTCGGTCGGGTCCTTCTTAAGCCCGTAGCAGAAGCCATATTCCGTCAGCAGCGGCTCGCCCCTGTACTTGACGTTGAGTTTCGCGCGGAACGATGTCGGCATTGGCGCGTCGAGCGAAATGAGCTCCGTCTGCGGGAGAAGCGCAAAGTCGAGCTCTTGCTTCGTCAGCTTGACCTCCGGCATGTCGAGCTTGAAGGTGCAAGTTCCCGTTGAAGCATCTGTCTTTATGTCGGATATCGCAATTCCAGCCGGAAGAAAGTTCGGAAGCACGGCGGCGGGATCGCTCTTCTCGTCGAACTTGTCGCCAGGCCTTAGGTACGCGACGCCCTCTCCGATCGCCTTGTGGTCGGGATCGCCGCTCCTGTATGTGTAGCAGAGGTCGGGCGGCCCGAGCATCGGGGATGTCATCGTGACGTTTATGACATGGACGAGAAGACCCTCGGCCGACGAGTCGCCGACTGGCGGCCTTTCGTTGTGGCAGTACTCGATGTAGAATAGGTAATTCGGGTGCGTCGACGGCACAAACAGCCCGAGGGGATTCCGCCCGTCGCCGTCCTTCGCCGTCATCGGGAATTTCGCGGAACGGGGGGAGAGCGTGTATTCGCCCGGCTTCTCGATCTTCGGATAGGCGGCCGCGGGGACGAAGGCATGGTGGATGTAGCGGCAGTAGGCGGGCCCCGTGGGGCCGTAGTCCCACGGCAGGCACGGCGCGCCCTCGAGACCGTCGTGCTCCTCCGTCGCGTGGTAGTAGTCGGGCGAACCGAGGCAGTGGCCGAGTTCGTGGACGAGTGTGCGGCCGTTCCCGGGATACGACACCTGCGGAATGGAGTTCGGCCAAAGCGGATCCGCCCACATGACCTTGGGATCATATCTCGCAAGCTTGTCAACGACGCCTTTCTCCAGGGCCTCCGGCGAAGGCTTCGGCGGATAGAGCGGCCTGAGAAGGCGTTCCAGAAGGTCGGGGTCCTTGTTCACCGTGCGGCAGTAGACATAGCACGTATACGCGCCCTTCTTCTTAAGCTTCCCCTTCGACTGCACGAACTTGAGCGCATCTTCCCGCAGCTTGCGGGCGCGTTCGCCGCCGTCGCCGTTGTATCCGATCAGGTTCCCAAACGCATTCCAGCGGCAGTAGTAGCCGAAAGGATGGGGCGCGGTGTAGATTGTCGGGTAGACTTCGAGGACGGGCCACGTTATGCCCTGTGAATAGTCCTTGTAGTAGTCGGCTATCGTGGCGGAGCCGTCAAGCGAGTTGAGCGCCGAGCGCACGGCCTCGACAGACTGCGGCTGGATGCAGTCGGGGAACGTTATCACGACGAGGTCAACCTGGAACTCGCCTTTCTGAACGGGGGTCGTCCTCTCCGGCTTGAAAGTCGCCGCGGTCGTCTTCGTAATCGTCCCGTTGCGAAACTCGGCAGAGCGATCGGCGTCGCGGTTCTTGGCAAGCGACGCCTTCTCGCCCTTCTTCGACGGAGCGGCAATCGCCGTGAGTATGGCGAGCATCGCCGCCGCAAGTGTAATACTACGTCTCATCGGCGTAGATTATACCAAAATCCGCCCGCCTATTGGGCATCGGACAGCCACCGAATCGTTAGACAAGTTCCTCAACAGAATCGAACTTTCCCGCGACATCGAAATCTCCCGCCGCGAATTCGCCGAGGGCAAGGGAATTCCGCAAGATGTTGTTTTCAATCGCCTCCATGAGAAACTCCTCGCATCTGACCGTATTGCACGCATCTGAAATATATGATACAATGCTCGCAATCTTTCGTACATTAGGAGTACAAATAATGACTACAAGCATTACATTTCGCACTGATGCAGAGCTCAAGGCAGATGTCGAGGACATCCTTGAGGACATCGGCATGAACATGTCGACTGCCTTCAACTGCTTTTTGGCCAAGATACGCGATGTGGGCGGCATCCCTTTCGCGCTTGCCAGGAAGAGCAAGCACCAGCGCATTTTGGACGCATATAACGAGGCAAAGGAAGAAGTGAGTTCACCCGACGCGCAGTTTTGTGACGATCCTGCCAAGCTTAAGGAGTTCCTGCTCGCATGAAATACAGAGTTTTCAGGTCGAAGCGGTTTCGCAAGAGTCTTAAGAAGATGATTCAACGCGGCAAGGACATCAACAAGATCAACGATGTCATCCTCAAACTGGCCAACGGTGAGACGCTGGAACCCAAGTATAAGGATCACGCGCTTTCCGGCGACCTTGAGGGGCTGCGTGATTGCCACATCGAGAACGACTGGGTGCTTTTCTATTTCTACACGACTACAGGCGAACTGATTCTCACCCTTTCCGACACCGGAACACACTCCGATCTATTTTGATTCGCCGCGTGTACGCAACGGGCGATACGCCCGTCGCGGCGCGAACTTGCCGTTTCTTGCGTTTGAATTGCCGCCAATTTTTCAGTATCGCGAACACGACAATGCAGCATCTCCGCCACGCTCGGATGCTCGCGCCGACGGATGACACGTCTTGGACTCGACATCACTCCGTGTCTTTGAAAAACTCCTCTGCGGGTATCATCTCCGCCCCTTCCCCGACAACCTCCTTCTTGTCCGCCGCCCGGTCGCGTGTCGACGCCTCGAACGCGCTGGCAAGGTCAGGACGCACCGCAAGAACGTTGCACCAGTCAGACGCCGTAAGCGTCGAAAGGTCGCACCCGTCCACCCTGTGCGCCAAACCGCTTACCGGTCTGCGTCCGCCGTCGCGAAAAAGCAAGACGATTTGCTCGCCGTTAAACTTTCACATATCACACTTGTCGACAAAATGTATCCCGAAAGGCTGCCCGCATTCTGCTCAGATAGTCTATTAATTCACTGAACTTGCCGATGGTGTTTTGAACCTCTCTGCAAGGTTAGACAACAACCCTATAAGCATGGCGACCAAAACAGCAGGCAAAAATACTATTCCCATCAGAATAGCCCCTGCCCAGTATGCTATCCGGCACAATGATTTCATAGCTGACTATTTGAATTTCGTTCCATCTCCATCGGTTGAAATAACACATATATCCACAATACTCCACACCCATACAGCCAACAAAGGGAGTAAAAACCACCCCGTGAAGAGCGTAATCAAAAGCTGCCAAAGTCCACGATAGGTTCGCCCAGCATAAAAATTGTGTATGCCAAGTATCCCAAAGAAAACTCCGAGCAGAATGTAAACAATCCGACTACGAGACTGATTCTCAGACCTCGGTTGTACGAATGCCATGCCAGAAGCTTGCGACGACACTGGCGAGACAGGGCTCGTTGGCGCCTCGCCATATGCTTGAAAGTTAACAGCAGCGCCGCAGCTTGGGCAACGCGTTACGCCGTTTGGTACTGGATTGTCGCAGTATTCACATTTCATTGTCTTACCTCCAAGTCACTTTTGCTCTTTCTATTTTCTGCTCGGGTTCGTCATCTTTGGACTGCTCTTCAATATGATGTTCGGCCATGCGGAACAAGAGATGTGCCATGACGAACAGGGCGAACCCCACAACATGAAGAAGAATGTAGAACTTATCATCAAGCCCAGTCAGCATTGTCGCTATCAGCGCAAAGACGAAGTAGGCAGCATTTAGCCCCCAGACCCCAATAGACATCGGCAATACGGAATCTGCTTTTGCGATCTGTTGAACCCAGAACGCGCCAAACAGTAATTCCGAAAAGGCAAGTGCTGAAAAACCAATCCAGAATTTGCCGGAATAAGGCGGTTCAAAGAACACAAAAGCGATGGCGGCGGTAATCCCGAGCGCGAACACCGTCAACAACGAAATCATCTTCTGATTGAATGACATTACATTTTCTCCTTATCCGATTTTCGCTCCGCACCCTGGGCAAAACTTCGCCTCTGTGGGTAATTCGCAGCCACAGTTGATGCAATGCTTCGCGCTGACTGTGTTTATGTTCTTGGTGATCGCAGCCATAGCATTTCCCATGGGAGAACCAACACCTACACCCATGCCAAGCCCCATCCCCGCGCCCATCAACGTACCAGCGTTCCCTTCGTTTCCAGCTGCCGTCTGCAAGGCGTCAAAGGAACGTTCTTGTGCGTACGAATAACCAATGATATCCATCTCGGCTTTCTTGGCCAATGCTTTCTTAAGCTGGACAATTGAGGAATCAGCATCATCAGTCGATATGGAGTTGACCATGAAAAGCCGCAGTTCTACGCCATAATCAGCGAAGTCTTCGGTCAGACGTTTCTCAAGGGTAGCTGATATGTCGTTCAGTTTCGTTCCAATCTGAAGTAACGAGCATCCTTCGTCTGTCATCACAGACGCAATGACATCTTTGACGCGAGTGACGATGACACCTTTGAAATAACCTGAAAGTGTCTTCTCCGTGAAAGCGGGAAGTCTCCCCATGAGCCGAGCCAAGAAACGGCACGAATCGGCAATCCTTATCCCGTACTGCCCAAACGCGCGAACAGGCAAAGCGATGTGGTACTTCGGATCTTCAACAAGAACCGGGTCTGACGTTCCCCATTTTACATCAAGGGGCACCGACTTCTGAAGAAACCACACTTCCGCCGTATACGGAGTCTTGCGGTTCGTCGAAAGCGCGGAAACCATCTTTGTGAGGAACGGAAAGTTCTTAGTCTCAAGTGCGTGTCGCCCTGGGGGGATAGGCCCGTAAAACAGTCCCTCTTTGACCAATACAGCTTCTTGCGATTCAGTCACAATTAACTGTGACTTGTAATTGAGTTCGCAACTCGGATATCGAAATGCCATGACCCGAGGAGCTGGGTCCCACTTCAAAACGCTGATCGCGTTCATGTTTTGACTCCTTCTCGTTTGGGTTGTATCGTGACCACTCGCCCGTGGATGTCGCTTTGACGCACAATGAGCAGAACGATCAAACCAATGACAAAAAACAGGATCGACATGAGTTGTTGTGGACTCAAACACACCACTCCTGGCACATTACCACGTATGTCGCCTCTGAAAAATTCGGCGACGAAACGAATAGCGGCAACACCGATCAAATAAACCACAGCACGATACTTGAAAATGAATTTTAGGCAAATTGAAAACAGAAAGAAAAGTAAAACGGCCTCAACAAGTTGAATCGGGAAAACACATACATCCCCAATTCTCTCATAGGGCAAACTACCCGGCGGGTATTTAATACCACAAGAGCATATCTTTCCGTAGCAACAGCCACCGAGAAGGCATCCGATCCGGCCAATCCCCTGTGCAAGTGCAAACACGGGGAGAAACATATTGAGCAAAAACATTCGTCCAAATGATGTGTATCCTCCAAACATGAATATGAAGAGAACTACACCGAACAGCCATCCCGTAAATGTAAAACCGAGTCGTCGTTCTCCGCACCCTGTCCAAGTTCGCCAATCACCCGTGAACAGCGCATCAAGGGCAAATGCGAAGAACAGCCCTGTCAATACCATGAACGGAAAACCATGCAGAATTTCATTCTGCAGGTCTCCGTTCAAATTAAACTTCTTAAAGTTATAAATCATCCAAATGCCAATCGCCAACAGAGCCACGCCGACACAAATCCCATAAAATGGGAATGTCGTGCCGAGCAAGGATACATATTGGCGAATTGGCATGGGCAACACAATGCTATGTTATGCCTTCAGTTTCTTAGTGTTGCAGATACTTGAAATGCCTGCACAGAAGAAGCACACTCCTGCTGCAATACCAAGTGCCGAGATATTCATACAGCAGAACGCGATGTCGGCAAGTGCACACAGTATCATTAAAACACCTGTGGCAGTAGATGCCTTGCTTTTGCCGAAGAACGACAAAATGAAGCACACGAACGTAGTTATGACCGGCAACATGGCGTATGCCGCCAACGCTCCATCTGCGTCAGTTCCGGTTGGATGACTAGCATCTGCTGCCGCGCATAGGATACTACAGAAAATCTGTGGTATCGAAAGACAGAATCCTACGACACCGAGTATCCACGGCGCGTTGCTCTTTGTTTTTTGTTCACTCATTTTTGTTTTTTCCTTTTACCTTTGGATTTGAAGTTCCCTCGAAGGTCCAAAGGTGAGACCCTCGAGGGATATTGTTAGTTAAACAAACCATTTAACATCTCTGCCGCTTGTTTCAGATCGTCGCCAGACGATTTGATGTCATCAACGCCATCTTTGATCCAGCCAGCGGCAGACTTGACCGCATTTCCAAACCGAGATGGGCGCGTACGAACTGGCGGGACTTTCTTTTCGTCAATTTCTTTAAGCTGCCACTTGATGTCCTCCATCGCCTCCTTCAAGTTGACGGCTTCGTTGAACTTCTCCTCGGAGACGATTTCTCCATCATCGCACTTTGCATCGTCCTCAAGGTCTCCTTGGGAGGTGAGCTTACCGCGCATGATGTGGCTTTCTCCCTTCATCCACGCAGTCACCGTCGGCTTCAGCGAATCGGGAACATTGAATTGGACATCGATATAATCGAACATCCCCACCTTTGCGACACGCAGAGAGACGTATGTCTTGCTCGAAAACATCGTCTGCCCGATATTCTTGACTTCACCGCGCAAAACTACAATGCGGCCTTTCTGCTTGGCGAAGGTCTCCTTGTTTTGAAGATTGGTCTGTCCACTTTTGCCCTTGAGCCAGGCAATGAGGTCATCCCCATTGCCGATCTCCCCGATGAAGTTCGCAAGTTCACCCTGCTTGGCGGCGCAGGCCTTAAGTTCTGCGGCGAGTGATTCCTTAATTGCGGCAAGAGTATCTGCTTTAACTTCGTCATCCTTAATCTGATCAAATGCAGGGCGGCGGAGGTAGATGCTGGACACAGAGAGGGTTTTCAGCATTTCGTCATCCGTGACTGCGGCACCGTAATCTTTCCACGCCTTGGTGATCACATTCTCCTTGCCATTTTTGACGGCATTTTGAATGCGAGTGAATCCCAATTTGGATGAACGCTTCTTGTCCTTAAAGAGATGCGCCAACGATACCAATTTTGAATCGTCCTCGTTGACAATTTCTTCCAACAGGTCATCCGTCAATAGGCCTTCGACCGATTTCGTAAATTTATCAGCCATCGACTTGTCCTTGTTCGACCACGACAGCCCCCAACCGCTTTGGCATCGAGAACGATAGGCGTTCAGTTTGAAAATGAGTGCAACAGCGATCCGACCGCCGATCTTCTTGTCCGATACATTATTGGCGATCAGAACAGCCGTCTCAAGTTCATCGTTTTGACCGTTGTTCCAACTGTCAAGCGTGTGCTTGTGCATGACATCCAATGCAATCGACTTCAAAAGTTCCGGATCGAGCTTGCCATGGCGCAGAATCTTTTTGCGGGCAGTATTGTCGGATAGTGCGAGTGCAGTTTTTATAATTTCGACCTCTGGATCATCAATATGTTGATACACCAACCACGGCCAGTCTTTAGATGGATTTTCAACCGTACTCGCTTTTGCAACACTTGCTGACCGTCTTTGTCTGATTTCGATTTTCTCATTTGAATCAGAATCCTCTGACCCAATGAAAAGTTTTCTGAATAGTTTTTTAGCTGTCTCAGAATCGATCCCGTTTAATTTACGAAGCGCTCTCCCATAAGCGGTTGGCGTGAGAACCGGGCCTCCGCTGGATGCCAGCTTCAAGAATGTGACAATCTCTGACGAGGAATTCTCGGCATCTACAAGGTCGCACACGACGATATCGAACGGATTATCGTTTTTAATCTGTCCATAAGTATCGACGAATGTGGTCTCGCCACTATTGCTATACCCCGATCCAGTCCAATGAGATGAGGAAGGAAACAGGGCTCTTATATCGCCGGCAAGCGATTTGCCTACAGCACTGAGCTTGAGGCGCTTTTTTGCCGCATCACGGACTACATCGCCAGGAGCGACCTTTTCCATCATGTTGGCTTTGTAATTCCCATTCAGATAGTGCGTTTCTCCCTTGTATAGGAATCTCCCGTCTTCAGCCGCTTTGTCTTCATACAAATCATTATCTTTCCATGCTGCGCACCGCAGCAAATAATCTGTATCTGTTAACTTATTTACCGCCATTACCCTAACATCATCTGCATATTCACCCGAACGTAGATGAGTTTCTTGGTACATCTCAGGCCACTTGCCTTTAATGCCTACTCCCACATTCATCGCGATGAAGAACAGTTCTTGTTGATCTGTAATCTTTTCCATCGCTTGCTTTCGGGTTGCTGGGTCTTGTGAGTGAATTGGTGAGACGCATCCCACCAATGCCGTGCCGCCAAGCATTACTGCCATGCCGACTTGTTTTAGGTTCATCTTTTCCCCCTTTTGCCCTTGGGTTGATTGCGGAGGCGGATTGAGGGCGCAAGCCGCTTCCGGGTTGTTGAAAGTTCATAAAGTGTTCTGATACGCCCGGTTCGCGCCGAACACAATCCGTGCGGCGACTCGCCCGCTACACGGTACGACGCGGCTCGGCGAGAAATGCGACGGGGCGATAGTGGATTGAATCCCGTTTTCATGTTTATGGATTTTGCCGAAAAGATGAAAGTGTGCTTATCAGATTGGTTGGATGCAATAGCGTGCTTTAAAGTTTTTGGAATTATCCATAAAGTTGAAAGTCGGCGAAGGGTAAAACTATCGACGCAGGGGCGACAAGGCCGACCATTGTCAAATATCTTGATTGCCTCAAAAAAGCTTTCCTGGTCCTTGAAGCTGCCAGATACGACGTCAAGGGGCGGCATTACCTCGACTATCCCATCAAATACTACGCCACAGACCCTGGGCTTAGGAGTGCGCGTATCAACTTTCGCCAGACCGAGCCGACACATCTGATGGAAAATGTCATCTACTGTGAACTTGTCCGGCGCGGATACCCGGTCGATGTCGGCGTGGTGATGCTCGATGAGCGCAAAAACGGCATCCATCAGACGCGGCAATACGAAATCGACTTTGTTGTCAATCGTGGTCCAAAGCAGATATACATTCAATCCGCCTATTCCATTCCTACCACCGAAAAGCGGGAACAGGAAACATTTTCGCTTCGCCATACCGGAGATTCCTTCAAAAAGGTCGTGATAACGAACGACCCCTTCCAGACCAGGACATACGACGACAACGGCATTGCCTACATCGGCCTGATTGATTTTCTCCTCGACACGAAGTGTCTTGAAACCCTGTAGAACATCCTTTCTCTCTGGACGACACATGCCAATCCACAACGGACGAGACTTCCGTTGCGCACATCTTCTCGCGTCTCTGCCGATTTGCTCCACCGTTCTTCCTTTTGCCCTTATTTTGTTTGCGGCAAAAGAAAGAGGGCGCAGTCTTCTGCCGCAGTTCCGGTGAGGCTGTAGGATGCCCGGTAAGAACCACGGAAGAAGATGCGCCCAAGGGGCGCATTCCTCGCTCCGTCATGGCTCTTACCGTTTGAACTTCCTACATTCCACCGGTAGCCAAAACGATGCGTCGAACGCAAAGTCTTAAATTGTCTAATGCGAATTATAGCAAAACTTCCGCCTTTTGTGGGCGTCATTCTGCAAAAATCAGCAACAGCCAATTTGCGACTTCGCGCCTTCTTCCGTGGAAAGGGCAGACCTCTCCTCTACCCCATACTGCCGCCGCGCGGCGAAATCTCACGCGGGAAATTT
The DNA here is from genome assembly GCA_017406465.1 of Kiritimatiellia bacterium. Lineage (GTDB taxonomy): Bacteria > Verrucomicrobiota > Kiritimatiellia > RFP12 > UBA1067 > UBA1067. The sequence continues at coordinate 95,727 of JAFQYM010000017.1, forward strand.
AGGTTAAGGTTAAGGTGAAGGAAGGAAGAAGGCGGACGCCATATTGACACGCCATCCTAAATTTTGAACAATATTCATAACTTAGCCATGAAAGGAGCATAATCATGATCAATTTCAAAGCAAACGAGGACATTCTCCCTCTCAGCGAGTTCGCTCAAACCTCGCGGGATACATCACGCAGACACGCGAAACCGGACGCCCCATCATCGTCACGCAGAACGGACGCACGGCAGGCGTGTTCGTTAACGCCTCCACGTGGGATCAAATCCAGGAAAAACTCGATAAGATGGAGGCGTACGAAGACCTCCTCGTGGCCGAGGGCGAAGCCGACCGGGGCGAGGTGTACACGACAGCAGAAGTCGAACGCATAATGAACGCCCACATCGCCAAACATGTGGCAAAGCAGCCAAGGAAAGCCGCTGTATGAGACTGCTTTGGACCAAGCGCAAATTTTTCATGCCGCCTTCTTGCACCTTTCGGCACCATCTGATATAATATTTACAGTTTTTCGTACAATTGGAGTACAAACAATGACAACTAGCATTACATTTCGCACCGACGCGGAACTCAAAGCAGAAGTAGAGAACATCCTTGAGGACATTGGCATGAACATGTCCACGGCCTTTAACTGCTTCTTGGCCAAGATCCGCGATGTGGGCGGCATCCCGTTCACACTCACTCGGAAGAGCAAGCACCAGCGCATATTGGACGCATATAACGAAGCTAAGGAAGAAGTTTCTTCTCCTGACGCGCAGTTTTGCGGCGATCCTGCCAAGCTCAAGGAGTTTCTGCTCGCATGAAATACAGAGTTTTTAAGGCGAAACGATTTCGGAAGAACCTGAAGAAGATGCTTCGGCGCGGCAAAGACGAAAACAAACTCAATGCCGTCGTCCTTATGCTTGCACAGGGCGAGGTGCTGCCACCCCAATACAAGGATCATGCGCTTTCCGGGGACCTTGAAGGACTTCGCGACTGCCACATCGAAAACGACTGGGTGCTTCTCTACTTCTACACCGCAAACGGCGAACTCGTCCTCACGCTTACCGACACCGGAACGCACGCCGATTTGTTCTAGCCGCCCGCATTCTGGCAACGCCCCGCCCGCCACGCGGCGAAATATCACACAGGGTTATGGCTCCATGCTCTGAATTTCAATGGACCGCTCTTCGTTTATCTGCTCCATGAGCTCTTTTACTGTCTCCGGGCCGCCAAAGCGAACGTGGTTGTATGCGCCGTCGTAAATGCCAAGAAAATCCCCTAATGCCAGCGAAAGCGGTTTGTGTTTTACGTTTACGAAGTTCAGGTAGACGCCGTTGTCCAATCGGTATCTGATGCCATTCTCCGGATAGAGCCGCGTCGTGCGGTTGATAAGCACACAGTCCTTTAAACGAACAATCGCCGTCGTCGGACAGAACAAATCGGCATCAAGCGTCCCAGGTCCGAAGATTCGATATTCCTTGCCGCCTTCCAGTACGACCTGTTCCGGCCATGCTACTTTTTCTCCGTTCAGGCGCATGACGTTCGGCATGATCGAGGGCTCAGCCGTCGCCTTCTGTGAAGGAATCCTGCCCGTTCGCATGACACATTCCAGCACTTCCGGCGTGATATTTCCCATCATGCTTCCTCTCGCCCCCGACGCATCATCAACGTGCGACATTCCTGAATTCAGCTTTGCCATTGCCGCCAGAACAAGCAAGGCAACCGTCAGCCAGGCTGCATTCCGCCAGAGATGCCGCCAGCGAATCGCACGGGCGAATGCGGCGACGGACGGATAGCGATGCGCGGGAATGGACGATGTGGCTCGCTCGATGATGCGCTTCCACGCGCGCGGCGGCTTGCCGTCAAAGCAGCGGTCGGCAAGGACGCCGAGCGCGTGGATGTCGGACGCCACAGTCGCCTCGCCCCGCTCCATCTGCTCGGGCGCGCCGTAGCCGGGCGTGCCCACGCCGCCAAGAGTGAGAGTTTGAAGTCTAATGTTTGATGTTTGAAGTTCTGCGCTCGGTAAAACTATCTCCCTGGCAAGGCCAAGGTCGGCGAGGACGGGGATGGATGGCAGGGACGCGCGTCCGCAGTCACGCGGGACGCGTGAACCTACCGTGCGACGCAAAATGTTCCCGGGCTTGATGTCGCGGTGGATGTAGCCAAGGGAATGAAGCTCGGCGACGGCATCGCATACCGAGAGAAGAAAGCGCGCGACATTTCGGTCTCCAGATGGAAGTTCGCCTGGCTCCAACAGCTCCATCGTGAGATATGGGCATCCGTTCGCCTCGCCGTACGAATAGAATTGCGGAAACGACTTGGACTTCAATTCCGAAAGCAGCTTCGCCTCACACAAGAAGCGCTCCTTTGCGCGTGGCTCGTCGCGCACCAACACCTTGAGCGCGGCGGATGTGCCGAGCGCTACATGCTCAGCGCAATATACCTCGCCGTTCCCGCCGCGCCCGATAAACGCCGTCACACGCCAGTCGCCGAAGACGGTGCCAGCAGCAAAGCGACAAGCGGAGGCGACAGGTCCGTGCGCGGCGCACATCGCCGAGATGGAATCCTCATCCATAGACGGACTCCAGTTCCTTGACGAGCTCGCGCAGGCGAGTCATCGCACGGCTCTTGGCCTGGTCGACGGCATGGCGCGTCATCTTGAACGAGGCGGCGATTGACTCGGGCGATTCGCCGTTCAGCGCGGTGCGCTCGAAGATGCGCTTTGTGCGGTCGGCGATTGTCTCGTCGGACAGAAAACGCCGCAGCGCGATTCCGAAGACGGCCTCGCGGCAGGGTTGGTCGTCGTCTTGAACAACGCTTTGCGGCGCGGTCATAGAGCCAGCTCCGGTCATGTCGTTTATCTCTGCCTGGCGACCACTCTTGCAGAGCGCACGCCGCGCCTTGTTGCGAAGGATGCCAGTCAGGTAGTTGCGGAAGTGCCCCTTCTCGTCCGGATCGTAGATGTAGCTCGGCAGAATGCCGCAGAGCGCGGCGAAAGTCTCCTGGATTACGTCGTCCGCCTCCAATGTCGGAAAATGCGCATTAAGGTATGCCTCCATCATCGGACGGTACTTTGCGACAAACTCGGGCCAGCGCGGATGCTCCGCGTCCCTCACGTTCCTCAAAAGCGTCGTAGAAGTCTCTGGTACATTCGCCATTGTCAGCGCGGCACTGTAAAAGTCCTGCCGCACATGTGGCAGGTGATGTCTATTGTCGGCGGAAGCGCGGCGCGCTCCTCTGGCGACAGGGCCGCGAGCATGGCGATCGCGCGGTCGGGCGAGCAGCGGCACGCGAACGAGAGCGGAGTCGTCTTGCGGAGCTCGGCGTTCTTGAGCCCGAGTTTCCCGAGGATGTTGCGGGAGGTAACGGCGATAGCACCAGAACGAGATTTCCCGAGAAGATCGACCGAGAGGACGCCTGTGTCCTTTGCGTCGGGCATTTCCTCGACCATCACGCCGCGCGCCTCGAGAATCTCCACGTCGTCGCTCACCGCGGCTTCGAGGAAAATTACGGCCTTGCGCTGGAGAGACCCTGCGAGATAGCCGTCGAGGGAGTTGGAAATTCCCTGCGAGAGTATGCGACCAGGGACAGAGCGCGTGACCTGCAGCTGCTTTTCGCCGACCGCCTTCCTGGGGTCTGGAACGCCCATTCCGTCGAAGTCGTCGAGTATCTTCTTTTCCGTGTAGCCGCGCAGGGTTCCCGCCGCAGTGCATTCGACGTTGAAGCCGCCCAAGGGCCCTTTGCACTTCATCTGGAGAATCAGCGTCTCGTCGTCCTCGGACATTTCGCTTCCGAGAAGCGCGGCGGCGGCAAGCGCCTTGGAGAGAAAGTACGCGCTCGTCGGCCCGCAGAGGTGTCCGCGCGCGAGCGCCTGCGCCGCATCAGTCACGTCGACTATCGTCACCGCGACCTTCACGTCCTTGTCGTACCATTCCTCTCTACTATTTTTCATTTCGCAATTAACCATGTAGAACATGCAGAACATGTAGAATTGCTGCACGATCTACATGTTCTACACGGCTCTAATCGCTTGTTATCCATTAGAAAGAATACTGCAGGCCGGCGGAAAGCGTGAACGCTGTTTCGACATCGGTGTCGAGCCCAAGCGTCACGTCCGCGTCGAAGCGCAGCGCCCAAGAGTCGGTGAGGTAGTAGAACGCACCTACGCCGGCCGAAGGGCCAACCTGCCCGTCGTGTATCCAGCCGCGCGCACCGAGCGTCAGGAACGGGTCGAAGCGCTCGTAGCCGAAGAGCATGTTGAACTCCTCCCAGCCGTGGAGATGCCAGATGGCGCGAGCGGAAAGCCCGGCGACGTTCTCGAGCCACGCGGCCTCGGCCTCTAACGCGAGAGAGCCGGTAAAGTAATAGCCAACACGCGCCGCGCCACCGCCGATCCGGTGCATGCGCCCACCGCCCTGCGGCAGCACGAGCTGCGCCGCCGCGCCCGTGTACCAGCCCGTTTCGCCGCTCCCTTCCTCGTCGGCAAAGGACGAAAAAGCCAGACACGCGACAATTAGGGCAACTGAAAATCGGCTTTTCAGCGTGATACGACCAAGAAGCCAATCTCTACACGATCTACATGTTCTACACGGTTTAAAAAACATGTTTCCAAGCTGACTCATCACGCCCTCCTTTCAGTACATCTTCTCGTATTCGCCCTTGTTCACGCGCTTGAGCGAATGGAAGCCCGCGCGCTTGGCGCGGTAATGGAGATCGGTCTTGGAGTGCGCGAGGCCAGGCGCCTGGATGACGCGCAGGATCTTCGCCCCGCAGTCGGGACACGCCGTCAGCTTGTCGTCCTTTATCGACTGCGAGACCTCGAACCCGCCGCGGCATTTCGCGCAGCCCTTCTCCGGTTCGACGGCTTCGTAGACGTAGAGCGGCATTTACTTCGCGGCGAACTGCGCCTTTAGTTCCTTTACCTCGCCCTTGAGCTTCTGGATCATCTTCGGGGCGAGCGTTATCGCCGCGAGATCCTTCATGCTCATCGCGGGAGCGCCGATCACGTACTTGAGCGAGCCGTCGAGCGACTGCGGAACGCCGGCCTGAGGGCCGACCTGCACGCCGTCGGCGATCTTGATGTGGCCGGAGATGCCCGCCTGCGCCCAGATGAGGCAGCCGTAGCCGATCTCGGTCGAGCCGGCAACGCCGGACTGCGCGATGAGCCCGGAATACCCCTTGACCTTGACGTTGTGGCCAATCTGCACGAGGTTGTCGATCTTCGTCATCGGGCCTATGTAGGTGCGGCCGATGCGCGCGCGGTCAATCGTCGTGTTCGAGCCGATCTCCACGCCGTCGCCGATTTCGACGATACCAAGCTGGGGAATCTTCTCGATGAACACCGAGCCATCCTCGCGGCGACCGTTGTTGAAGCCGTATCCGTCGCCGCCGAGCCGAACGCCGCAGTGGATGATGCACTCGGCGCCGACGATCGTCCCCTCGCGGAGCGTGACCTGCGGATATATGTGCGTCTTCGCACCGACCCTGCAGCCCTCGCCGATGAAGACCTGCGCCTCTACAACTGCGCCGTCGCCGATTTCCGCGCCCTTCTCGATCACGGTGAAAGGCCCGACGTGAACGTCCTTGCCGAGCTTTACGGACGGATCGACGATGGCCGTCGAATGGACACCAGGAACTCGCACCGGCTCAGGCGGGGCGAAGATCTTTGCCGCAGCCATGCAGGCGTGGTTCGGGTCTGCAACGCGAATAACGGAGCAGGGCGCACCCTTGTCCCATTCCGGCGGGAGCAGTACTGCCGATGCCTTGGTGGACTCGACGAGCTTGACGTGCTTCGGGTCCTTGCAGAAGCTCAGGTCGCCCGGACGGGCCTCTTCAAGGCCACCACAGGCCGAGAGCTCGACGTCCTCTCCCTCAAGCGTTCCGCCGAGGGCCTTGGCGAGCTCACTTGCCTTCATCCTTCTCCTTGCCCTTCGCGTACTTCGGATCTACGCCCATGGCCTTCAGGATGCCGTCGGTGACGTCAAGCGACTTCTTGGCGAACGCCGTGACCGTCGACTCGATGATGAGGTCGTAGCCGTTGTCGTCGGCAAACTTGTCCACGACGGAACGGATGTCCTCGGTCGTGGCCTTGAGGAGCCTTGCCTCGAACTCCTGGAGCTTCTGCTGCGATTCCATCGCCTTGGAACGGAGCTTCTGCTGCCCTGCGACATACTTGTTCTGTATGTCGAGGAGCTCCTTTTCTATCTTGTCCTTCTGGGCCTGCGAGAGCATCGGGTTCCGCCCCTGGTCCGCGATCTTCTTGCCCTCGTCCTGAAGCGCGTCGAGCTCGGACTTCATGCCGTCAAGCTCCCTCTGGTAGTCCTTCTCGGAGTCCTGGAGCAGCTTCTTGTTGGTGTCGTAGCTCTTGTGGTTGCGGACGAGCACCATCATGTCTACCGTACCGATTTTGACGTCGCCAAACGCGGTAACCGCGCAGAGCGCAATCATGCCAAGCATCATCTTCTTCATTTCTTGTCTCCGTAGGTTTGTCTTAGAAATCGTAGCCGACCGAGAACGAGAAGACCTCCTCCTCGCAGTGGTCGGGCTTCTCGATGGGCGTCGCGAAGTCGAGGCGGATCGGGAACATCGGGATGTCGAGCCGCACGCCAAGGCCGACCGACCAGGCGAACGTGTCGCTGAAGTCGAGGTCGAAATCGTCTTCGCCGACGCTGCCGAGATCGGAGAACACCGCGAGGCGTATCATCTTCACGACCGGCACCGTGTACTCGAAGTTCATGCAGAAGAGCGTCTGGCCGCCCCACGGAATGTAGTCGCTCCTGCTGTTCGCCTTCTTGATGTATGGCGAGACGTAACGGTACTCTATGCCGCGAATCGACTTCGGGCCGCCGAGGAACATCCTGTTGTAGATCGGCACGTAGTCGTTCGAGCCAAAGCCGTCGATCGTCTCGGCGCGGAAGCCGACCATGAACACATGCTCCTTGAGCCAGCTGTCTCCAGAGACGATGCCCTTCCACGGCGAGAAGTAGTGGCGGTGGCTCAAGCCGATCTTGTAGTACTCGTTGTCACCGGCGCCTACGTCGACGAAGACCTGCGAGCGAGAGCCGCGCGTCGCCACGCGGAAGTTGTCGCGGTCGTCGCGGCTCCAGAAGAAGCGGACGACGGCCTCTGCCGCGTCGCCGTACTTGCGGTCTTCCTCCTTGAGCCACTTCTTCTCGACACCCTTGTACACGTAGTAGGCGTTCTCCACGTCGTCCATCTGGATGAACTCGCCGCCAAGACGTACGCCGAACTTGCCGAACGAGACGTACTTGTCGGCTTCGGGATTCCAGAAGCTCCTGGGGTTCCACACCTTCGCGGGATAGGCGAGAGTCGCGCCGCCGCCAGTGCGGATAACGTCGTAGTCGTCGTACCACCTGTTGCGGCGATAGGCCTCTACGGTGAGTTCGAGATAGCGGTCGAGGAAGTGGGGCTCGGTCACGCTCGCCTCGTAGCTCTGGATGCGCGGGCCGGCCTGCACGAAAATGCGGCCCTTCTGCCCGCCGCCGCGGAAGAACTTGCTTGGCGCGAATAGGTCAAAGTTGGACTGCTGCACCTCGGCATACGCGTAGACGGAATCGACCGAGCCGGCGCCGATGCCGACCATGAAGTTACCGGTGTTCTTCTCCTCGACTTCGTAGACGAGGTCGCGCCACTCGGCACCGTTCTCGTCCTTGCCCCTGTCGGTCGGCTGGAGCTCGTAGCGAACACGCGAGAAATAGTCGAGGTTCTCGAGCCTGCGCTTGCTCTGCTCGGCGCGGTCCTCGAGCATGCGGTCGCCTGGCCCGAGGGTAATCTCGCGGCGGATCACCTTGTCCTTCGTGTAGTCGTTGCCGCGGATCTCGACCTTGTTGATCACGACAGGCACGCCCTCGGCGATGTCGAACACGATGTTGGCGACAGAAGGATCGGACTCGGAGGGGAAGTGCTTTACGGTCACGTGAGTGTCGGCAAGACCAGAGTCACCCGAACCGACCGCGATCTCGATGCGACGCGCGGCGTCAGCGAGAACCTTCGCGCCCGCAACGGCCCCCGCAGCGGGAAGGTCACTCTTCGCCCGCACCGACTCCTCGGGATAGCGCGTGAGGCCGGCAAGCTTCGTCTCGCCAATGGTATAGCGAACGCCCTCGACGATGTCGAAGCGAACATCGACGAGACCGTCCTCGCGCTGCACGCGCTCGGGACCGGAGACCGTTACGTCGAGATAGCCGCGGTTGCGGAAGACCTCCTCGATCTTCGGAACGCACTGAGCCTGCTGCTCGAGCGTGACGGGCTTGTCGGAGAACCACCCGAGCGGGTTCCACCACGGAAGCACGTTGATCGCCTCGAGGAGCTCGTCCGCCGAAACGCCGGTGGCGCCGGCAAACACGTACGAACCGATCTTCTGGCGCACACCTTCGTCGATCATGAACGTGACCGTCCCGCCATCGCCCTCGGGGAGCATCTCGACAAGAGGCGTGACCTTAACGTCGAAGAAGTGCTTCTTCTGGTAGGCGGTCCTGACCCTGTCGGCCGCCTCTGCGAGATCGGCCTCGCCGTAGAGGTAGCCGTCCTTGAGTTCCGCCTCCTTGGTGATCTTTGACTCGCTGAAGAAGTCCGCTCCCTTGACGCACAACGGCGCACGATAGCGCATCTTGCGCTTCACGTAGAAAGTGATTTCGACGCCGCCTTCCACTCGCTGTGCGTCGGCCGAGATGTCCTCGAACTCGGAGGAATCCTTGAGAGCACCGACGTCCCTCGTCAGCGTCGACGGGTCGTATTCCTGGCCCTTCTTCGTCTGGCAGCGGCTCGCGATGGAACCGGTGTCGCCGCCAAACCCGTCGAGCGCCTTGAACTTGACGTCGACAACTTGCACAGACCATGCGGTCGAAGCCGTGAAAAGCGCGAAAAGCGCAATATGTGTTTTCATAGACTGATATTGTACCAAAAATTCACTCCCCGCGGGAGACGGCAAGGAGTCCTTCGAGAACTTCGGCGTAGGCCGCGCGGTCGGGACTCTTCTCTTCAACCGACTTGCCGAGCGCACCGGGGAGAGGGATCGTCTCGGAACCGTGGGCAAGAGACCACGCGTCGACGCCCTTCATCAAACTTTCGTGGTTGGCGAGAAGATAGTGGCTGTGGGAAAGGCCGTCCAAAGCGCCGCAGTCCGCAAGCGCCCTGCACACGAGCTCCTGGTCGTCCTCGTCCATCAGCCGCTTCTTGACGGCATACGCGCAGTCGATGCAGATCGCGATCGCGACTGCGTAACCGTGGGGGAGCTTGTAGCCGCTCATCGACTCGAGCCGCGCCGCGCACCACTGCGCGAACGGTGCGAAAGCGGCGCCGGCCCTCGACTTTACACAATCGAATATCGTGTCGCGCATGGCGTCGAAGTCACGCGTCTTGATGGCCTCGGCGCGTTTTGCGAGGCGCTTCATGAGAGCGGCGTCGCACACCGCGGCATAGCGCACCGCCTCGCCGAATCCGGCGCACCAAACGCCGTCAAGGACGGTCTTCGTAAAAGTCGGGTCGACGATTACCGCCGCCGGCTCGCAGCGGACGGAAAGCGCGTCCTTCACCGCAACGCCGTCAACAGCGGCGGTATCGGCAAAGGCGGCGTCGATCATAGCGGCCGGAGTCGTCGGCATCCTGAGAAGCTTGAGCCCGCCTCTCACCTGCGCGGCCGCGTAGCCGGCGACGTCGAGCACAGTGCCGCCGCCGAGCGCGATCACGACGTCGTTCGCGCCGATCCTGGCGTCAATGAGAGACGTCGCCACGAGCATCGCGCTCTGAAGCCCGTCCGCCTTGATCTTCTCGCCGCCCGACACAACAACGGGGCTCGCCGCGAGCGTTATATCGTGTTCCTTGAAATACTTGCCGATCTTGAGCCCAAGCCCCTCGGTGCGCTGGACGACGTTCACGTCCGCGACAAGCGCGACCTTGGCCGCGTCTGTGCCGGCGATGGCCTTGAGCGTGTCGGCGAGCGTCGCGTTTCCTTCTGCGAAGACGTCGTCTACGATTTCGATCGGGTACTTACTTTCTGTCTTTTTTCTTGCCATTTTCGAGCAGTTCTTCAGCATGTTTCCTTGTAACGCTCGTGAGCTTCTCGCCGCCGAGCATACGCGCGATTTCCGAAACACGGTCCTCGCCCTCAACTTCCGAAATCCAAGTGCGCGTCCTCCCTCCGGAGACGCCTTTCGCCACAACGAAATGCCTGTCGCCGCACACCGCGCTCTGCGGCAGGTGGGTAATCGCGATTACCTGGTGCGACGCGGCGACGCGGCGCATCTTCTCGCCAACCGCGCGGCCGACTTCGCCGCCGATGTTCGCGTCGATCTCGTCGAAGACAAGCGTCTCGGTCTCGTCGTGCGCGGCAAGCACGGTCTTGAGCGCCAGCATTATGCGCGCCGTCTCGCCCGAGCTCGCTATCGCCGCAAGCGGCCTCGCGCTCTCCCCGGGGTTCGGCTCGAACATGTAGACGACGGAGTCGCAGCCGTGAGCCGCAGGCGCGGACTCGCGGATGTCGACGTCGAACTTCGCCTGCAGAAAGCCGAGGTCGCGCAGCTCCTTCGTCACGGCCTTCGCGAGCTTCGCGGCGGCAGTGCGGCGGCGGCGCGTGACTTCTGCGCCCTCCGCCTTGACGGTCTTCTCGGCTTCCGCGAGGCGGGCTTTCAATTCGCCAAGCCGTTCGTCGCGGTGTTCGAGCGCATCGAGCTTCGCGCGCTTCTCTGCGAGCGCCGCCTCGGGGTCGCCGTACTTGCGGCGCATGCGGTTCACGACGGAGAGTCGGCGGTCGAGCTCGTCGAACGCCTCGGGATCGGCGTCGATGCGGCTCACCGCGTCGGCGACGTTGCGCGAAAGCTCGTTTATGCGGACGGAGATCTCCTCTGCCTCCGCCGCCCATTCGGACGCGGCAGGGAAATGCTTTGCGACTGACGCGAACACGGGGCCAAGCTTCGCAATCGCCGTCTCGGCGCCTTCGTCGCCGCCAAGCGCCTCGGTGATCGCGTTCGCGCCTTCAACGATTTCCGCAGCGTGCGCGGCGGCGGCGTGGCGCTCCGCGATGTCGTCGTCGTCGGAAGTGACGTTCGCCTCCTCAAGCTCGCCTACCTGAAACTTCAGGAGATCTATTTCATCCTCGACGGACGCGCCGCCTTCGAGGTCGGCAATCTCGCCCGCGATCTTGCGCCACTCATCGTATGCGGCGGAGTACTTGGCAAGCCCGACGCCGCCGAAGCGGTCGAGCGTCGTGCGCTGGAAGTCTTCTTCGAGTATGTTCTGGTTCGCGCGGGGGCCGTGTATGTCGACGAGACGGCGGCCAAGCTCCTTTAGCTCCGCGACGGCGACGCTCTCGTCGTTGACCCACGCACGCGAGCGGCCTTCGGCGGTGACGGTGCGGCGGACGACGGTGCCTCCGAAGTCGGCTTCGACCTCGGCTTCTTTCGCGCCGTCGCGCACTACCGAGCTGTCGGCGCGACCGCCGAGCACGAGTTCGAGCGCCCCGATCAGGACGGATTTTCCCGCGCCCGTCTCGCCGGTGACGACATTGAGCCCGGGTCCGAATGCGACTTCGACCTTCTCGACGACAGCAAGGTTAGAAACTGCAAGCTTGTTCAGCATCTACGAAAAAGACAATGTCCCCAAAAATCGTTCCGCCATGGAAAGGTGGAGCGGGCGATGGGAATCGAACCCACGTAAGAAGCTTGGGAAGCTCCTATTCTGCCATTGAATTACGCCCGCGTCTAAACGTGGAATGCGCACATTATACCAAATTTTTCCGCGTGTGGGTGAAGCAACTTGATTTCAGATTTTCAGCAATCATGCGCGGCCATTTGGTAGAATACGCGACATGGCGAACGCACCAGTAACGTCGATAACCCTGCTTAAGGGTCTCGCAAGCGGAACAGACAATGCCCGCTGGGCGGAGTTCTTCCGCATCTACGAGCAGCCGATGCGCTCGTTTCTCCAGTCGCGCTTCCCGTCGGTCGACGCAGACGACGCGATCCAGGAGACGATGGTCGCGCTCATGCGGCGCATGCCGAACTACCACTACACGCCCGACAGCAACGGACACTTCCACAACTACCTGACCGGCATACTAAAGCACAAGGCAGAAGACGCCCTGAGGCGCGAGGCGCGGGAAAACGGCAAGCGCGACCGGCTTAAGCGCGACACGGCAAGTCCGCCCCCTTCTGAGGACTGGAAACTCGCCGCGATGAACGCGGCGCTCGAACAGCTGCTTTCCGACGAAACGGTAAACGCGCGCGCGCGCGAAGTTTTCCGCCACGTCGCGCTGATGCACGAGCCGCCCGCCGAAGTCGCCGCGGCGTTCGGGATATCGCGCGCCAACGTCGACCAGATAAAGCGACGCATGGTCCAGCGGCTCTCGAGTCTCGTCGCGGCGATGACCGAAGACGAATAGCCGCGCGATTGCGCCTTGCGGAAAGTGTCAGGACATCGCCGCGTCCGCTGACGCCCGCATGGGGCGAAGATATTCCTGCAGACTGTAGACTGCGTCTTCTACGCGGGTTTCCGCGAGCCCTGCAACGGCGGCGGCGAAACCAGCGAGCGTTGTAGTGACAGGAATCCCCGATGCAACGGCAGAAGAGCGCATCTTCACGCTGTCTCCCGACGCTTCGCCATCAGACTCGGAAGTGTTTACGACCCACTGTATCTCGCCCTTGCGGATGAGATCTATTGCGTTAGGCCGCCCGCGGGAGATGCGAAACACCGCCCGCGCCTCTATGCCGTGGTTCCAGAGATACGTCGAGGTGCCGAGCGTCGCGCAAATTCCGTAGCCAAGCTCCTTAAGTTTTGCAGCAAGTTCGGCGACATGGGGCTTGTCGTCGTCGCGTACCGAAAGGAAGACATTGCCGCTCTTCGGCAAGGGGCTGCCGCAAGCGACCTGGCTCTTGTAGTATGCGCCGAAGCGATCGGGGTCGATCGCCATCACCTCGCCCGTCGACTTCATCTCGGGCGAAAGCGTGATCTTCGCGCCAGGGAACTTGACGTACGGGAAGACTGCTTCCTTGACGCAGTAGTAATTCGGGGAATGGGGAATGGGGAACGGGGAATGGGAAACGGGGAGTTTCTCTCCGACCATCGCAAGCGCGCCGAGATCGGCGAGCGGAATCCCCGTCGCCTTCGAGACGAACGGCACCGTACGCGACGCGCGAGGATTGACCTCGATCATCCAGATCTCCCCGTCCTTCACCGCGAGCTGGAGGTTCATGAGCCCGACGACATTGAGCCGCTTCGCGAATATCTCGGTGTAGCGCTTCACTTCGGCAAGCGTCTTGTCGGAGAGGTTCACCGGCGGCGTAATTGCCGCGGCGTCGCCCGAGTGGCAGCCCGCCGCCTCGATATGCTCGAGGATTGCGCCTATCATCGTCGTCTCGCCGTCCGACACAGCGTCAACATCAAGCTCGATCGCATGTTCAAGGAACTTGTCGATGAGAATTGGCTTCCCTTCCGATGCGGCGACTGCCTCTGACACATAGGAATCGAGTTCCGACTCCCTGTAGACTATCGCCATGCCACGTCCACCGAGAACAAACGACGGACGCACGAGCACAGGATAGCCGATTTCCTTCGCGATGCGCCGCGCGTCCTCGATTGAATGGGCGATTCCACTTGCCGGCTGCTTCATTCCAATTTCCGCGACAAGCGCACGGAAGAAGTCGCGGTCTTCGGCAAGCGCGATGTCCTTTGGCGAAGTGCCTACGATCTTCGCGCCAGCCTTTTCAAGCTTTTCCGCAAGATTGAGCGGCGTCTGCCCGCCGTACTGGACTATCACGCCGTCGCACTTCTCGCGGTCGTAGATCTCCATCACGTCCTCGAACGTGAGCGGCTCGAAGTAGAGCGTGTCGGAAGTGTCGTAGTCGGTCGAGACGGTCTCTGGGTTGGAGTTCACCATCACGACTTCGTAGCCGCGCTTCCTAAGCGAGAACGCCGCGTGGCAGCAGCACCAGTCAAACTCGATGCCCTGCCCGATGCGGTTTGGCCCGCCGCCCAGGACCATGATCTTCTTTTTGACAGGATTTACAGGATTCACAAGATTAGAAGAATTAGTTGGATTTGTTAATCCTGCAAATCTTGTTAATCCTGTCGAAAAACCGTAGTAGCTGTAGTAATACGGCGTCACGGCCTCAAATTCACCGGCGCAAGTATCGACCTCTCCGAACTCGGGTCTTATGCCAAGCGCGAGACGGCTGTTCCGCACAGCAATCTCGTCGGAGCCAATCGCCGCGGCAATCTCCTTGTCGCTAAAGCCAAAGACCTTCGCCTGAAGAAGCAGCAAATACGCCTGCTCGTTTTGCAAGACAGGATTAACAGGATTTACAGGATTAGTATTTTCTTCCAATCCTGTTAATCTTGTAAATCCTGTCAAAACATCTTTCTGGCTCGCCAGAAACTTCCTGTATTCTTCGATTTCGTCGAGCTCGCGCTTGAACCACGGATCGTAGCTTGCCGCATCGTGGTACTTTAGCGGCGCTTCAAGCGAGCGGACTGCCTTCAAGTACGCCTGCTTGAAAGTCCTGCCGATTGCCATCACCTCGCCAACAGACTTCATCTGTGTGCCAAGCGCCTGGTTCGCGCCAGGGAACTTCTCGAACGCAAAGCGCGGGATCTTCACGACGACATAGTCAAGCGACGGCTCGAAGCATGCGAGCGTCTTGCCGGTGATGTCGTTCGTGATTTCGTCAAGCGTGAAGCCGACTGCGAGAAGCGCGGCAATCTTTGCTATCGGGAAGCCCGTCGCCTTTGACGCGAGCGCCGAAGAACGAGAGACACGCGGGTTCATCTCGATGATTATGCGCCGCCCGTCCTTCGGGTTTACCGCCCACTGCACGTTCGAGCCACCAGTCTCAATGCCGATCTTCTCAAGGACCTTGATGGAATCGTCACGCATCTCCTGATACTCGCGGTCGGTGAGCGTCAAGATTGGCGCGACGGTGATGGAGTCGCCGGTATGGACGCCCATCGGATCCATGTTCTCGATGGAGCAGACAATGACGGCGTTCCCCGCCTTGTCGCGCATTACCTCCATCTCGTATTCCTTCCAGCCGATCAGCGACTCCTCTACGAGAACCTCGTGGTTGAGCGACGCTTCGAGACCGCCAGAGACAATCCGCGCAAACTCCTCCGCATCGTGCGCGATGCCGCCGCCGGTGCCGCCGAGCGTGAAGCCAGGGCGCACGATAAGCGGCCACGAGCCGATGGTGCGTGCAATCGCCTCTGCCTCGGCAAGCGAGTGGGCGCTGCCGGAACGCGGGAGATCGAGACCGATATCGCGCATCGCCTCCTTGAAAAGATTGCGGTCTTCTGCGCGTTCGATCGCCTCTGCCTTCGCGCCGATAAGTTCCACGCGGTAGCGCTTCAAGACGCCTCTCTTGTCGAGCTCCATCGCAAGGTTGAGCGCCGTCTGTCCGCCAAGCGTCGGCAGGATCGCGTCGGGTCGTTCGCGGCGTATGACTTCGTGCAGGTAGTCGGCCGTCAGCGGCTCGACATACGTCCTGTCGGCACGGTCGGGGTCGGTCATCACCGTCGCGGGGTTGGAATTGACGAGCACGACTTCGTAGCCGAGCGATTTAAGCGCCTTCACGGCCTGCACGCCGGAATAGTCGAACTCGCAGCCCTGGCCGATGACGATTGGCCCGGAGCCAATGATCAGTATCTTCCTCAAATCCGTGCGTTTCATTTCTTCTTGCCTTTCAGAGCGGCTTTGACAAGGCCGTTAAACAGCGGGTGCGGGATTGTGGGGCGCGACTTGAACTCGGGGTGGAACTGCGAGGCGATGAAGTAGGGGTGGCCCGGCAGCTCCACTATCTCGACAAGTTTTCCATCAGGCGAAAGCCCGCTAGCGACAAGCCCTGCCGCCTCTATCGCCTTCTGCGCCTTGGTATTGTTTGCGAACTCGTAGCGGTGGCGATGTCGTTCGGAAATAACAGGCGCTTCTTTGTTTTTAACGCAGAGACGCAGAGACGCAGAGTCTGTTTTGAGTTCTTTGTGGCTATATAACTTATCTGCAAGTGAGTCTTTCTTGAGGACGCACGGATAGGCGCCGAGGCGCATCGTGCCGCCCTTCTGCGTGACGCCGCGCTGCTCTTCCATCAAGTCGATCACGGGATGCGTGGTGTTCTCGTCGAACTCCGTCGAGTTGGCGTCTTTCCAGCCGAGGACATCGCGCGCGTATTCAATCACGGTGCACTGCATGCCGAGGCAGATGCCGAGGAACGGGATCTTCTTCTCGCGCGCGTACTTGATCGCGGCGATCTTGCCCTCGACGCCCCTTGATCCAAAACCCCCTGGCACCAAAATGCCGTCAATGTCTTTTAGTTTCTTGCCGCAAAGATCGCAAAGGTCGCAAAGATCTTTTTTCTTTGCGTTCTCTGCGTTCTTTGCGGCTAGAAGTTCTTCGGCTTCAATTGGGATGACTTCGACTTTGCAGTCGTTCGCCATGCCGGCGTGCTGCAGCGCCTCGTGGACCGACTTGTACGCGTCGCGTATCGAGATGTACTTCCCGACAAGGGCGATACGGCAGCGCTTCTTCGGCTGCGTCGCCTTGCGGACGAGCGTGTCCCACACCGTGTGCTTGATCGGCCAGAGATCAAGCCGAACCTGTCTCAAGACCTGCTCGTCGAGACCCTGCTCGCGCAGTTCGCGCGGCACGGCATAGACAGAGTCAGCGACGTCCTTTTCCTCTATCACGCACTCGCGCTTCACGTTGCAGAACATGGCGAGCTTCTTGAGGTGCTCCTCGGGAATCGTCATTTCGGTGCGGCAGACAAGGATGTCAGGGATGATGCCGATGTTGCGCAGCATACCGACGGAGTGCTGCGACGGCTTTGTCTTGAGCTCGCCCGCCGCCTTGAGATAGGGAACGAGCGTCAGGTGCACGAAGCAAGTGTTCTCATTTCCCTCTTCGAAGCGGAACTGGCGCGCGGCCTCGAGGAACGGCAGCGACTCGATGTCGCCCGAGACGCCGCCTATTTCGCAAAGGACGATGTCCGGCGCGGGCTCGTCGCCATGCGCTTCGCCGGCACTCCTGATCGCCGTCTTGATTTCGTCGGTGATGTGCGGCACGACCTGCACCGTCCCGCCGAGGTAGCCGCCTGCGCGTTCGCGCGCGAGGACGGCAGAGTAGATGCGGCCGGAGGTGTAGTTCGACGCCTTGGAGCAGGTAACACCCGCGAAGCGCTCGTAGTGACCGAGGTCGAGGTCTGTCTCCGCGCCGTCGTCAGTCACGAACACTTCGCCATGCTGGTAGGGCGACATAGTGCCGGGGTCGACGTTGAGATACGGGTCGAGCTTCTGCATGAAGACTCTGTAGCCGCGGCTCTTCAAAAGAAGCGCAAGCGACGCGCTTGTGACGCCCTTTCCAAGCGAGCTAACCACGCCGCCGGTGATGAATACGTATTTGACTTGCGGTTTCATGTTTTGTCGGTTTTAGCCGTGTAGAACATGTAGAAACGTGTAGAAAGTGGCATTCTGCATGTTCTACACGTTCTGCACGGTTAATAACATTTCCCTGAATTGGTTGAAGAGGTAGCTTGAGTCGTGCGGTCCGGGGCAGGACTCTGGGTGGTACTGCACAGAGAACGCGGGAAGCGTCTTGTGCCTTACACCCTCGATAGAGTTGTCGTTGAGGTTTATGTGCGTGACTTCAAGGCAATCCGGAACCGTCTCTGGCAAAACGGCGAAGTTGTGGTTCTGGCTCGTTATCTCCACATGGCCCGTCGCAAGGTTCTTCACCGGGTGGTTGCAACCATGATGGCCGAACTTTAGCCTCCCCGTCTTCGCGCCACAGGCAAGCGAAAGAAGCTGATGCCCCAAACAAATTCCCATAATGGGGAGTGGGTGAGTAGGTGAGTTGTGAGTGGGTGAGTTCTCCACTCCATCACTCCTACACTCCCCCACTCCTCCACTCCTACACTCCGAACTCAACAACTTTCGTATGTTCTCGATTGCGTATGTCACCGCAGCGGGGTCGGCTGGGCCGTTTGAGAGAAACACTCCGTCGGGATTCATCTTGAGAACTTCTTCGGCAGGCGTCTTCGCGGGAACGACCGTGACTCTCGCCCACGACGCAAGCGAGCGAAGGATGTTCGTCTTCACGCCGAAGTCGTAGCAAACTATGTGGGGAATCGCTTGATTGTTTGATTGCTTGATTGCTTGATTAAACTCATACGCCTCCGCGCACGTCACCTTTGCCGCGTAATCCTGGCCGTCGAGGCCTTCCCATTCGCGTGCCTTGGCGACGGCATCTTCCTCGCGCATGTCGCCATCTTCGACGTGCAAGTATGCCTTCTCGTTCCCGTGCTCGCGGAGATGGATTGTAAGAGTGCGCGTATCGACGCCGTAAATGCCAGGTACGCCGCTCTCCTTCAGGTAGCCGTCCAGACTCTTTTCGCTGCGCCAATTGCTGGGTTCGGTCAGATCACCGATGACGAGCCCGGACAGAAAAAGCCCCCGGGACTCGATGTCCTCGGGGTTTATTCCGTAGTCGCCGACTTCTGCTGTCGTGAGGGTGACGAACTGCCCGGCGTAGGAGGGGTCGGTAAGTATCTCCTGGTAGCCCGACATCCCTGTGTTGAAGACGACTTCTCCGAGCGCGTCCTTCTTTGCGCCGAACGCGACGCCGTGAAAGACGGTTCCGTCGTCCAGCGCGAGATACGCCTTGCGTTCGCGTTCCGCTTTCCACTTTTCACTATAGTTCATAAACTTCTTTCCTTTCCCTGACTCCAACTCTGAACTCCTACTCCTCCTGCTTCTCCTGTTCTTTGTGGCTAAAAACTCCCCGCCGCTCTCCAACTCCAACTCTGAACTCCAACTCCTAATACGACCTTTCCGAACTCTTTTCCAAGTAATTCAGAAGCGCCTTTCGCAGCACCTTGTATCCGCCAGGTGTCGGATAGTCGCCAGTGAAATACCAGTCACCTATATTCTCTCCGCCGAGGCACCGCCTCAGATCTTCGACAGTCTGATAGACCACAACGACTTCGGCCTTCATTCCGGGCGGGGTGAGAAGGCGGGCGATCTCCGCGCAGTGCTCCTCCTCGGTGAAGCGGGCGTAAAGCTCAGCAAGGGGATTGTTTAGCCGTGTAGAAACGTGTAGAGATTTTTCAAGCGCTTCGCGCAATTCTCGTTCTCCATTTCTCGTCTTGTACTCCGTAGCCTCGGCAGAGGAGGATCCCCGCTCCCCGTCCAGAAGATTGACGAGCGCGCGAAACGCGACGAGTTCGCCCAGCGTCGACATGTCGATGCCGTAGCAGTCGGGGTAGCGGATTGGCGGCGCGGAAGATGCAATCACGATTCTCTTCGGCCCAAGCCGGTCGAGCATCGGGAGAATCGCGTTTTTCATCGTGTTGCCGCGCACGATTGAATCGTCGAGCACGACGAGCGTGTCGTCCTTCTTGACGAGCCCGTAGGTTACGTCGTAGACATGTTTGTAGAACTCGCGCCTTGCCGCCGCGTCGGCGATAAAGGTGCGGAACTTCGCGTCCTTGACGATGACCTCGCCGAAGCGGGGGGTAAATGTCGCACGCGAAGTCCGCAAAGATCGCGAAGTGGCTTCATGCTTTTCGCTTTGTGGACTTTGCGAACTTTGCGTGAGGCATTCTACGAAAAGCGCTTCCAAAAGGCCGTGGAAGGCGGTGCGCGCGGAGTTGGGAATGTAGCTGAAGAAGATGTCTTCGAGCGGAGCTTCCGCCGCCTCGAGGATCCGCGGCACAAGTGCCGCGCCAAGCGCCTTGCGCTCGCGGTGGATGTCGGCGTCATTCGCCCGCGAGAAATAAATCCTCTCAAACGAGCAAGGGCGTACAGACAAGTTATTTAGCCGTGTAGAACATGTAGAAACATGTAGATCAGAAGTATTGCTTTCTACACGTTCTACATGTTCTGCACGGTTTAAAGCAACAAACTCAACATCCCCTTCCGGCGAGACGATGAGAGCTTCGCCAGGAGGCAGCTCCTTCACCGCTTCGGGCGGAACGTCGAACGCGGCCTGTATCGCAGGACGCTCGCTCGCGACAACCACGACGCGCTCGTCGATGTAGTAGAAGCCTGGCCTGATGCCGTGCGGGTCGCGCGTCGCAAACGCCCACCCGTCGGCAGTCATGCCGCAGAGCGTCCACGCGCCGTCGGCGTTCTTCAATGCATTTGCAATGGCGTCGGCCAGGTGAGAATTTAGCCGTGTAGAACATGTAGAGACATGTAGATCGGGGGCGTTTTTTTCTACATGATCTACACGTTCTACATGGTTAACATGCCTTCCCAGTTCATGTGCGATCATCTCGCAGATCAAATAGCCGTCCGACTTGCTCGTCGGGAAGGAACCGTGGTGGCGGTAGTCGTCGAAAAGTTCGTGGGCGTTTGTGAGATTGAAGTTTCCAGCGAGAAGCAGAGTGTGCTTTAGTTCGCTCGACTCGTGCACGAATGGATGGCAGAACGCCACGTCGTTTTTCCCGAACGTGGCGTAGCGAAGGTGGCCTAGGAAAATCCTCTCAAATCTGGTTTTGACAGGATTTACAAGATTTACAGGATTTTTCGTGTCTGGCGCCGTGCTCCCAGATAATCCTGTCAATCCTGTTAATCCTGTCTGAACTTTACACCGCTTCGTCAGCATCCCCAACACATCGGCGAGCGGCGTGGCGGATGCAGACTTGGCAATCCAGTATGGCGTCTCGCCCGGTTCGGGATTAGCCGAGAGTATTGCCGCGCCCGCGCCGTCCTGCCCGCGGTTGTGCTGTTTTTCCAAGAGCAGCGAGAGCTTAGTTCCGCCGAAATCGCCGATGGCGACGGCGGACTTTCTCAAGACCACCATCGCCACGGCGCATTCGTGCTTTAGTTCATCAGTCATTTGATATCACTAACCACTACTCACTGACTCCTGACCCTTAGTAAAGGAACAGCATTTCGCGGTACTTCGGAAGCGGCCACTTGTCGTTCGTGATGATCGTCTCGAGAGAGTCCGCGATCTTCCTGAGCTCGGCCATCCTCGCAAGGGTGTCCGCAGTGTCGTAGTTCTTCAGCGCGTCCTGCAAGTAGTCGATCGCCTCCTTCATCTTGACGAGCCCGCTGCCAAGTTCCGTCATCTGCCCATGAAGCATGTCGATTGCGACTTTCACATTGCTCGAGTCAGTCTCGTTGTAGGCCTTCGCCGTTTCAAGATACTCGGCGCGGACTGCGGGGAGGATCATCGTCTTGGCGATGTCGAGCGCCGTATTGCCCTCGATGCGCACCTTGTTCGCGTATTCCTCGAGGAATATCTCGTGGCGGCTCTTCAGCTCGCGCTTCGTCATGACTCCGTACTTCTCGAAGAGCGCGACGTTCTCCTTCTTCGACAGCGCGGCGAGCGCGGAGAGCGTGTCGGGGGCGTTGGGAAGCCCGCGCTTCTCGGCCTCCTTCGGCCAGTCGGCTTCGTAGCCGTTGCCGTTGAAGACGACGCGCTTGTGGGCCTTGAGCGAGGCCTGCAGTATCTTCTGGAGCGCGATGTGGAACGCCGCGGTGTGCTCGCCCGGCTTCGCCTTTCCGGCGACCTTGGCGGCGTCGAGCTCGGCGGCAATCCTGTCTACCGCCTCGGCGACGATTGTGTTGAGGACCGTCATCGGGCCGGAGCAGCAGACGCTCGATCCCGGAGCGCGGAACTCGAACTTGTTGCCGGTGAACGCGAAAGGCGAAGTGCGGTTGCGGTCGGTCGCGTCCTTCGGAATCGCGGGGAGCGTGTCGACGCCGATCTTGAGGGAGCCCTTTTCCTCGTGCTTCGCGCCCTTTGGATTCTCGATGCGGTCGAGCACTTCCGCGAGCTGGTCGCCGACATAGATCGAGATGACGGCGGGCGGCGCTTCGTTTGCACCGAGACGATGGTCGTTGCCCGCACCCGCGACGGAGGCCCTAAGGAGGTCGGCATGCTTGTCGACCGCCTCGATCACAGCGCAGAGCATCGTGAGGAACACGGCGTTCTCGTGCGGGTCGTTGCCCGGGTCGAGGAGGTTCCTGCCGCCAAAGGCGACGGACCAGTTGTTGTGCTTACCAGAACCGTTGACGCCCGCGTAGGGCTTCTCGTGGAGAAGGCACTTCATTCCGTGCTTTTCGGCAACGTTCCGCAAGGTATCCATCACGAGCATGTTGTGGTCGCTCGCGAGGTTGAGCTCCTCGAACTGCGGCGCAAGCTCGAACTGCGCGGGCGCGACTTCGTTGTGGCGCGTCTTCGCCGGGATGCCAAGCTTCCAGAGCTCGCGCTCGACGTCGTTCATGAAGGAAATGACGCGATCTGGGATCGTGCCGAAGTAGTGGTCTTCGAGCTGCTGGCCCTTAGCGGAAGGAGCGCCGAAGAGCGTGCGACCCGTAAGCACGAGGTCGGGACGCTTCTTCCAGTATTCCTTGTCGATGAGGAAGTATTCCTGCTCCGCGCCGAGCGTGCATGCGGCATGGCCTTCGGCGCGCCCGAAGAGCTTCATGAGGCGCTTCAGCGACTTGTCGAGCGCCTGCATCGAGCGGAGAAGCGGCGTCTTCTTGTCGAGCGACTCGCCAGTATAGGCACAGAACGCGGTCGGGATGCACAAGGTGGCGCCGTTCGAGTGGCGCTTGATGAACGCCGGGGAGGTCGGGTCCCACGCGGTGTAGCCGCGCGCCTCGAAGGTGGAGCGGATGCCGCCAGACGGGAAGGACGATGCGTCGGGCTCGCCGACGATCAGGTTCTTGCCGCTGAACTGCATGATCGGCTCGCCGTCCTTCAGTTCAAGGAACGAGTCGTGCTTCTCGGCGGTGGAGCCGGTCATCGGGAGGAACCAGTGCGTGTAGTGCGTCGCGCCGCGATCCATCGCCCAGTGGCGGATGCCATGTGCGACTTCGCCCGCGATCGACGGATCGAGCGGTTTTCCTTCCCGGATCGTCGCCTGTAGCTTCTTGGCCGTGTCCTTGCTCAAATATGTCCGAATCGCCTCTTCGCCGAACACGTCTTCGCCGAAGTGCGTCGCGCTCTTGGTCTCTTCCGTCATTGTCTTGTTCCTTGTTTGGTTTGTCGAATGCGTCCATCGCATCCGCCGCCGAACAATTAGCACACGTCATGCCAAACAAGGGGGAAGCCCGATTTTCAAGGAGAAACCGCATCTGCGACTATTAGTACCAAAACAGCCGCGACACATTTTGTCGACATGTCACCAGCCGAATTACAGGAAATGTAAAAGCGCCGCGTCGCTAAAAATTGCAGTTGAGAATTATGTAAGCCACAAAGAACAGGAGTAAACAGTCCACCAGCAGGAAAACTGATTATTTACCTTTTGCCACACCAGAATTGATAACAAATGAAACACCCCACTACCATGGCCACTACCCCGAACCAATTACAGACCTTGCCATCACCTCCGCATTTTTCACATCTCTCATATCCGCCGTACCAACTCTCGACATGTCCCTTCCCTTCACAATCAGGGCATCGTTTGGTCACTGCTGGCAACGCATATGCCGATTGCAAGCCAAGGCAGCACGCCGCCATCAGCACCAATGTTACAACTGATTTCTTCATGATTCTCCTTTCATTTGCACTTTACTGACCTTTTAAGATATCCACGAGCAACTCTTTCGCCGATTCATTACCCTGCTCGGCCGCCTTACGGAGCCATTTCACGGCTTCGACAGGATTTTTCGCGATGATCTCACCATTCAGATAACAAAGTCCAAGCATAAATTGCGCTTGGCAATGCCCCTGTTCGGCTGCCCTGCGGAGCCACTTCTCCGCCTCGCGACCATCCTCCTTTACAATATGGCCAGTCCCATACCAACACCCAAGCATGCACTGCGCTTCGGCATTCCCCTGCTCTGCCGCCTTGCGAAGCCACTTCAAAGCCTCACGATCATTCTTATCCACACCATTGCCTTTTGCATAACATGAATATAGCTCAAACTGCGCTTCAGCATCCCCCTGATCTGCAGCTTTGCGAAACCAATTCACCGCTTCGGCCTCATCCTTCAAGACTCCAACGCCCGTCACATAGCAAAGGCCGATTTTGAGCTGCGCTTGGGCATGACCTTGCTCGGCGGCTTTGCGAAGCCACTTCACTGCCTCGCGTTCATCCTGCTTGACAATATGACCAGTCCCATACCAACACCCAAGCATCCACTGCGCTTCAACCTCCCCCTGATCTGCAGCCTTGCGAAACCACTTCACCGCCTCGACGAGATCTTTCTCGACACCAATACCACTCGTATAGCACATCGCCAGAGCGCTCTGCGCTTTAACCTCCCCCTGATCTGCAGCTTTGCGGGACCAATATACCGCCTCGCGCAAGTCTTTATTTACTCCAGCGCCTATAAAATAACATGCCCCAAGATCGAGCTGCGCCTTGGCGTGGTTCTGGTCCGCCGCCTTGCGAAACCACTTAACCGCCTCTTGATCGTCTTTTGCAACGCCTAAGCCTTTGCAATAGCAGTCGCCAAGACTATATTGAGCATCGGCATGTCCCTGCTCGGCGGCTTTGCGAAACCATTTCACGGCCTCGGCATGATTGATTTTGACACCTTTGCCATGCATATGGAAAAGCGCAAGCTTATATTGTCCTTCGACATCACCTTGCTCGGCGGCTTTGCGAAACCATTTTTCAGCCTCAGAGTAATCCTTTTTAACGCCATAACCACAACCAAAGCAAACACCTATGATGCATTGAATGCGCGGATCGTCCTTATCTGCTTTATCCGCAAGCGCAAACAGCTCTTCCCATTTTTGATTCTGGTACGCCTCTACAGCTTTTTGATTCTGGAACGGCTCTACGGACGCACTCTCGGTGATAGACCCTCCTTGACGAACGAAGATGCAAACGATTGCAACAATCAATACCGAAGGCAAAACGGCAATTCCGGCAACGCCACCGACTAGCCATTTTTTATCGAGAAATCCTCCGATGAATTTCCGTACGGCATTCTCTTCCCGATAGTTCCCGACGGCATCATCTGCCACTTCAAGAAACTCCTCTTCTGCAACAGGTTCTTCGGCCACCCACTCCTCTGCGGCGCCCTCGTCCCAACCCACAGGAACTTCTTCAGCAGGGAGTGTTTCTTCTGATAGTGTCTCCGCATCTAGACTCATGACGAATTTCGTTTCGCAATATGGGCATTGCCCCTTCAAACCGAGCCAATCCGCCTCGACATCCAACTCCCCTTTGCAATGCGGGCAGTGTATCTTGACAAATCCTGCCATGTTTTCACTCCTAATCTGCGAATCGAAGGTCACTTGCCTTTAAACTTTGCAATACCGCCAAGAACGGCCACAAGCGCTACCAAAGCCTTTCCAAGAAACTTTAA
Organism: Kiritimatiellia bacterium; assembly: GCA_017406465.1. GTDB lineage: Bacteria > Verrucomicrobiota > Kiritimatiellia > RFP12 > UBA1067 > UBA1067. The sequence continues at coordinate 120,981 of JAFQYM010000017.1, forward strand.
CCCCAAAAATATATGCATTGGTTTCGGGGCATTGCCGCGAGTGCGACTGGGCGAAGGTCTCAACTCTTCAATATATGAGTCTATGCGTTCCGTAGCTGTTTCAACTGGATCATAATAGCCTTGATCTGAAAGTCGATCAGCCGCAAAACTTATCAACTCCTCGCGTGCCGACGAAGAACCGGCAACCGCGGCCGCCGAGCAATCTCTATCCCAAGCTTCCGTTCCATGATAGAGAATCATCCAAATGACACCAACAACTATCATCAAGACATATGCAATCCAAAATCCGAAGCAATACATCGTGTTTGCCATTGCACGAGCATCGGTCAATTCCGAGTCCGGCTTGAAAACGGCAACTACTTCTTCTTGAAAACACAAATAAACACAATAAAGATCGATTAAACACACTGCAATCCCCAGCATGAAAACAAAAAAGTTTTCAACACCACCCCCAATCCCGAAAACAAAAAAGAACGCGCCAATCAGATTGAAAACTATCAATGATTTTCTAGCCCAACTCTTGAGCTGCGTTACAGCCACATACAGCCAAAACTGAATACCCAATGATGCTACCCCCAGCAAAAAACATCCTACTCTTCCAAAAGCATAACACTCTCTTATGTCAATGCAACTGATAATCGTAGATATTGCCGAAATAACCATGGTCAACAAAATTAGTTGAAGCAGTCTCTGGAAATATCCGTGGCTTGCGCTTCCCACTCCCCTCGTAGGTTCAACAACACTCGTGTCTGTCTCAACCGATGAATCAGTTTCAGCCCCCGCCTCGGACACCTTGACTTCTTCGACAAGGACTGCTCTCCCGCATCCAGGGCAAAAAGATGCCGTCGCCGGAATCTTAGCGCCGCATTGACCACAGAATGCGGCTTCCGTATTGTTCGGTCCATAGTAGAACTTATTGGCGCAAAATGGGCATTCAACATGCTGTCCGACAGAAATTTCCTCGTCGGATTCGCAAACCTCACCACAATGCGGACATTTAATGGTCATACAGGGCTCCTCTCGTTGTTAACATTTAGTTTTCTTTGCAATACTCCAGACTACATCGCAGTCCATCACAAGCCCGCAATGTTACGAAGCAGCCAATACACCACTATCACGCCCGCGGCGGAAACTCCGACAACTAAATTCCTACTTAGTCTCGGCCATGCCAAAAGCGCAACTATCAGCGGCATCATGACAATCATAAGAGGGTTCATATCCCATGCGGCAGAGAAACGGAGATGCAGCAAATGGTGGACTCCGCGAAGCGTTCCACATCCTGGGCACTTGTATCCTGTCAAATCATAAAATGGGCATTTAGGAATCCAACTGACTTCAGCAGGATGATGGTTGTACAATATGGCACATCCCACAATGCCAACAATTGCAATTGAAGGCATTGTGAGATATGATATCACTTTGGACACCTTATTGATCACCGACACAACTCAGCCGTTTGACAGCGCATTGATAAGTATCGACAGGACGATAAGCGTGCCAAAAACCGCTGTGGTAATATTTATCCACAGCAACGCCTTTTTTGAAGCCTCCTGCGCTCCTGCAATGTCCCCTTGGGCAAGCTTCGAATTGACTTTGCAGGCATACATCAAGGGAATAATGCCGGCAGGCAAACAAATTACAAGCTGAAGAATCGCTCCAAACATGTGACTTTTGACCTCACCCTTGGCAACAGGAGCCGCCTGTCTTCCACCAATGGGGGCTCCGCATTTAGTGCAAAAAGCCATTGCACCGTCAACTTGATTACCGCAGCTCATGCAGTACATTTGATTTTCTCCTTGTTTGTTTTGTTCTGTCTCCCTAAGAGCTTGAGCCCCGTTCAGTAATCGTCGGGGGCGGGAAACGAAAACCTCCTCCGATGCATCAGATGAGGCGCCTGAGAGAGCCCGGAAAGATACATCAGAGGAGGCGAAACTGCTCTTTGTACGGCAGTGCCATTCTGTGCGCCTTTCCAGTGGAGTTTCTCAGGCTTCCATCTGACGCGTCCCATGTCCGCGGCGGCGGCCTCGGAGAGACCGCCCTACCACGCGGGAAATCTGTTTTGCCTCGGCGGTTCGAATCGCTCCGTCTCGCGTTGGCAGCTACATTATACCAAAAATCAGGCCTGCTGACGGAAATTTCGCGGCGCGATTTCTCCGCCGCAGGCCTATCCGGGCTCTCTCTGCCGGACGCTCACTATGAGCATACCAGTATACGAGCGAGCGCGACAAATCTGACAAGAGAAGTAGAAAAGTTGAAAGTACCTGCGGCCGATGCAGAGGTCGGTTCTTCCGGAGATGTGGCATGGGCGAGATTGCCTTGCCACATCGGATTGCGGCCGCTTTTCGGCAAATGGGATGGCTTATGCCATTGCCGCGCAATCCTCGCGCACGGCATCAGCAAACACGCCGGCGAATTAGGTCGCGCGAAGAAACTGCGCGAAAAAAGGATCGGCTACGACATACTTTCCTTCAGACTGCTCGATATGACCGTCCTCCATCAACTTGCCCTTGGCGGAATTTACAGTAGACGAAACACCGAGCGCATGACGCCTTCGGTAGGCATCGCCAAACTCGTCCGTCCGTTCGCGCGACAGAGCGATCAGCAGTTTCTTCTGCGAGACGGACAGCGTGAGCATCAGCTGTTCGTACTGGTCGCGGTTGAACCCGGAAAGATTTGCGAACGCCGAGTCCACGTCATCCGGCGAAACCGACTTCCGGCGCGCGTCGTCGACCAACCGGAATGTCTCGAATCCCAGCTGCTGGATGAAATATGGTATGTTCTCCACCTTCGCGACAAGCCGCTCGGCCGTCTCCCGCGCAATCGCCTTCCCCGCACTCGCGAATCTGTCGACCACGAAGCGGACACTCTCGTCCACCGGCGGCTTGTCGACGTGAATCGTTACGGCCGACTTGTAGAACGGACGGTTGTGGTCGGTGAACATCCTCCGGAGCATGTGGTATCGGCTGCCGAGAAAAATATACGAGACGTTGCGGTGCGACTGTATGGCCGAGCGCATGACCCTCTCGAAACCGTCGTTCGGCAACAGGTCCTTAACCTCCTGGAATTCGTCCAAAACGACAACGGCCCGCTTCTTTCCTGAAAGCAGCTTCTGCGGGAGGTCCAGAACCTCCGTCAACGCCTCGTCTCCAATCTGCTCATCCGACGGCTCGAAGGAAAAACCCGCCTCGCCCGTCTGGTCAAGCGTCATCTTTGGCCTGAGGCTCTTTAGGAACGTCCCCAACTTCCTGAATTCGAATTTTACCGGCGCGAGCCGCCGATATACCTTCGTCGCATAGGCGGACACAAACATGTCTATGGACGGCACCTTGACGACGTCCAGAGTGACACAGGGGACGCCGGCCCTTTCGAGATCGCCGACAAGCTCACCGACAAGCGAACTCTTCCCGTAGCGGCGCGGACCGTACAGGACCACGCTTGTCTGCCCGCTGAGGAACCGGGAAAGAAGATCCCTGCGAATCTCCCTCCTGTCGTAGAACTGGTCGCCCGTGGCGAACTGAAGATAGTTGAACGGATTTTCCATGCCTGATATTATATCATTCCTGCTGCCGAGAAATCAAGTATCTGCTTACGAAATTATTCGTAACGAAGAATTTCGTATCAACATGTCTGACCGGGCTCTCTTAAGACTGGGGCTGCCTGATTTGACGTTGAAAGTTTAAAGCACCAGAAATCAGCGCACCGGCATCTGGATGCTGCGGACCTACTGTGCAATGTTTGGCGCATCCATTTCGGCAAGGACTTCCGTTGCCTTCTCTTGCAATTTAGCCGTGAGGCGCTTGCGTATTTGGTAGAGGTTGTCGCGGGAAATTCCGTAGAGCTTCGTGACGACATCAGTGTCCTGTCCCTCGACCGCGCTTGCGACAAACGCCGCGTAGTGCTCGGGACTGACGGACGGCTTCATCCTGCGAAGCGCCTCTTCCATCGCGGCCGTCTGCCACTCGCGCTCAGAGAAATCGTCATCTCCGCCGGCCGCCTTCGCCTCCTCCCAGAAGTTGGCCTTGAGTTCCGCGTCACGTTTCGACGCCTTGAGCCGGTCCATGACGCGCCAGTTGACGAGCCCCGTCAGATAAGACCTGAAGCGCCCCTTCGCGCGGTCGTATTCAAACGTCGGCAAGTTGCGCGCGAGATCTGCGAAGACGGTCTGCACGATGTCGTCCGCATCGGAGTCGTTGAGACCCTTAGACCGAGCTATCGAAAAGACAAATCCGGCATAGAGGTCGAAGAGCCTCTGCCACGCCGCCTCGTTTTCGGTGTTGGCAACCGCCCTCAGCACGCTGGAGCGCGTCGTTTCGTTGTTAAAATGCCTGTAGGTCATTTGAGGTCTTCCTTGATGTCATTCAAGAGATTGTCAATATCCTGCAGTGCAGCGTCCACGGCCTGCATGGCCTCTTGCTTCTGCTGTTCAATGTATCCGCGCTCCCTTTGCTCTCTGTCTTCGACTTTATTTTTCGCCGACATCCCGCAATAAATGGCAACAGCCAATCCAATGGCAACCACTACCGACACTATTATGCCCATTGACGGAAGCACCATCCTGACGCGCAACGCAGTAAGATCCTTTAGCAACGCCTTGGCGGACTGGTAGCGGCGGGATGGCGTAGGATCGGTCGCTTTGTTGAGAATGCGCCACCACGCAGGAAAGAATCTTGCGCCAGTATCTGCCACGATAGCGGGACCTTTGTCTATGTCCTCGATGCTCCTTCCAAAGCTCGCAGCCTTGAGTGTAAGCCCGAGACTGTAGACGTCGCCCGGCGCGGCGGTAAAATTTTCTGGCGGAACATAGCCGGGAGTCCCCACAAGCGAAGCGGCCGCGGACTCCTCGACGACAAGCCCTGGGTCCGAAAGGACTGGCCGCCCTCCGACATAGATTACATTCCCTGGCTTGATGTCGCGGTGAAGCAAGTGGTGGCGCTGGAGCGCGACAAGGCCTTTCGCAAGCGAGATACCGAGCTTTACACACTCGCCGAGCGGCAACGCCTTCTCGCCGTCGATGACACTGGCGAGGGTCTTAGGGCGATAGGATTCTACTGTTGGAGATTCACGGTCAAATTCATCGTCCGCGAGATCCATCACGGCATAGAAACCCCACTTCGTCTCGACAAGCGTCCGCATTCGGACAAGCCCTTCCTGCGACGGGATTGCGCGATAGAGCTTCGCGCCGCGCAGTTCGCGCGAATAGCGCTCGGGATCGACGGCATCGCGTCGGCATACCTTCACTGCCGCGCATTCACCGTCCGGAGCGACGGCAAGATAGACCACGCCATACGCGCCGTGGCCAATTTCGCGCACAAGACGCCACTGCCCGCAATGCGGCATATTTCCATTCAACTGCATTATCAACATGCCCTTTTAGTGGAGGAATTATACCACAAATCCAGGTCTATGACACGAGCGAGCGCGGCAAATCTGACAAAGAATTAGGGGATAGGGGTTAGGAGTCCGGGGGTAGAAGTTGGAGTTCTAAGTTGGAGTTGGAGATTGGTGGGGAAAGTCATCTTCTGTTTCTCCTGATCTTTGTGGCTGAACAATTCGCCCCGCAGCCCAATCCACATGTCGCGATAAGTGGATTGGAATGCTAGACGCGAGACTGCGATTTCTCAAGCTCGGCGCGGTCGCTGTCGGTCATGAGGCGATCTACGATGCCAGACTTGACGTTTGCCCACGTCGAAACGGCGTCGAACTCGATGCCTGGTCGCAAAATCCCGTCCATGCCGTTTCGGTATCCGGGATCGGCCATTTTGCTCTCGACGTTGGCTACGTATTCGCGCCAACTCGGAAGGTCTTCGCCAAGCTCGGACTTGTAGCGTCGCCAGCAAGCAAGCACTTTGTCGACGTCCGGCTTCGCGTGTTTAAGGACATAGTCCATGTCAAAAAGGTCGCGCGTCTTCTTCCTCCCGTAGACCGCGTTGAACTTCGTCCCGAGCATTTCGTCGAAACGATAGGCCGTCACTTCGCACGAGCCGGAGAACCATCCGCTTTCCATTAATCATAGATCGTCTACCTCCAGTTTCTCATTTACATTAATGTGCCAGCGGCGATTGTGCGTGATAACGTCATGGCTCGACTCGACGTTTAGACATGTGTTTGCCACTCTGCAATTTGCCTTCCATTGCTCGCAAAGCGCGTTGGCTACATCTTTCGCACCTAGAACTTCGTCAAGGATGTATCCAAGCCGCTGAATAGACGTTCCCTTGCAATACTCAAAAAACGTCGTAGGAAGCTTGCCGAAGTCAAGCGAGTCCGACAATTCTGCAAGCACCGTGGCAACATTCGAAAGCCCTCCGCAATGCCTTGCGTACTGTACAAGCTCGACAGCGGTTAGTTCGGGCGACGAATATAGAACAGTTCCATTTGCATCATTTCTTTCAACGAGAAAATCAACAGGCATCTTGTATCGATAGCACCAGTGAATGCTGGCATTCATGTTTTTCGAAGAATTCAACGCCGGGTATGTCGTTGTTGCAAAATCCACTAGCGGCATCTGATGAGAAGCACCCCATACTTTCGCCGCTGTAAGAAGTCCAAAGTAATATGGCCGACCAAGAAAGCGCATCAACTCTGGAAGATAATATGTCGGAGGAATAATACCCCTCGACTTATATCTAACCGGCATAATGACATAAAATCGCCTGTATACGGAAACAATCCGCTTCTCGTTTTTAAGCCGCATAAGATTATTCTGTAGAACCTGTTTCTCAAGCGAAGGGAAAGCCGACGCGGCATTTTCAAGGGAAAATGTCGGGTGTCCCGTCATTTCAAGTTCATCTATCCACGCTCTAACCGTCACCGTTTTACACCTCTCAATAATCGTTATGCGATTAATATCAGTTGTGAAACGACAATATTATACCAAAAATTTGGGCAGTCGGGTTAAAATGTCGGGTGTCAGATTTTCCTGGGCGCGGCGTATACGATTAAAAAGCGTGGAAACAAAAGGAAATCTTGATATGGCGTTCAGGCGAACTCGGTTTTTGTGGGCAACGATCTTGTCGTCGCCTGCCGTAGTGTTTGTGTATTCGCCGCTTCTCGTCGTGCAGACAGTCGCCGGCATCGCCGTTCCGTTCGCAACTGGGCGCTTCATCAATGCGCTCGTGGATGGCGTGTCGCCAATCATGCCGTTCACCGCTCTCGCCGCCCTTCTGCTTGTAAAGGCGGCGCTGGCACCGTGCCTCCAGCGGCTCGTCCTCTCACGCGCAAGGCACATCGAGCTTAAGCTGCAAGAACGCGTAATAGACACCGTCATGGACTTCTCCCCCGCCGAGATGTCCACGCTTGCAAACGGAGAGCTAGTCGCAAAGCTGACACGCGACACCTTTGCCGTGGGCGGGTTCGTCAGCGGGCTCTACCCCCGTCTCGTCGTCGCCTTGGTGACCATGCTCGCCGCAGGTGCGGCCCTCCATTCTCGCTCGCCCGCGCTTGCGGTTTCCTTCATGGCGTTCATTCCGCTCGCAGTCGCCCTTTTCTTCCCATTTGCAAGGCGGTTCTCGGAAAACTCGCACTCCGTGCGCAAGAGAAGCGACGGCGCATTTGCCACGCTCTTCGACTTCTTCCGTTCGCTGCCCTTCCTGCGCACGCTCGACGCCGAACGCCGCTTCGCCGACTCCCCACGCGAAGCACTCGGCGCCCTCAAGGACGGAAACTGCGCCATGGACCGCCTGTCCGTCGCGTTCGGAGCCCTTCTTGGCGCGATACTCGTTCTCGGCGAAATCGCGGTGCTTGGCGTCGCCGGCACATTTGCCGCGGAAGGCGCGATTCCCGTCGGCGACGTTGTCGTATACCAGATGTTGTTCCTCGCGGCGATGCAGTCCGTCCAGGGGATCGTCTCGATCCTTCCCGAGACCGCGTCTCTGCGCGAGGGAATTGACTCGCTCGACGAAATACTTTTACACCCCCAGGCCATGCACGGCGGCAAAAGAGCGGAGAATGTCGAAACCATAGAGTTCCGCAACGTGACTTTCGCCTATCCCGATGCGCCAGACCGGCCAGTCGTCAAGGACTTCTCCGTGACTTTTCACGCGGGCAGGATATACGCACTGACCGGAGCCAATGGCACTGGCAAGACGACCCTTCTCAAATTGGCGACCGCCGCGCTCGAGCCGCAATCGGGCGAGATTCTTGTCAATGGAACACCAATGAAGACACTCGACGAAGGCGCTTTCAGGCGCAAGATCGGCATTGTCTTTCAGGACAGCCTGCTTGTAACCGGCACGGTCCGAGACAACATAACCTTGCGGGATCCGTCGTTCGGGGATGAGGATATCGAAGCGGCGGTCATTGCAAGCGGACTTGGTGAGATGGTGGAAAGACTGCCCGCCGGACTCGACACATGGCTTGGGTTTCGGGGACAGTCCCTGTCCGGCGGCGAGTTGCAGCGTCTTGCAATCGCCCGCACCCTTGTACGCAATCCAAACGTGCTTGTGCTGGATGAAGTCACCAACCACCTTGACGCGAAGGCTCGCGCATCCTTCGAAACGCTGCTTCGCAAGCTCGCCCTCGGACGCATCGTCCTGCTCGTCAGCCACGACGACGCAATCGTCAATTTATGCGATGAGAAGATTTCCTGTCAGATTTCTGAAACTGCGTCGTATACAAGGACGTAACGGACGGGTGTCCGCTACACTTGGTTAACCAAAACAAAGGAAACAAAAAAATGACACCAAATGACATAGCGACCGACATCAGCGGCCTAAAGCCTGCCAATGATGGCAACATTGCGACAATGACAATAGGAACGCAGAGTTTTGTCGGAGGGAATCTGACGATAGACGATGCCAACCAGTGTGGCTAAGCGAGCCGTAATCCGACAAGCCTTGGGGCATCATCCCCAAGGCTTGTTTTCACCCCTGCAACAAAACCACCAGTCATGATTTTCATCTTCACCTGTAGCCAATGCGAGACAACTGACATTGTCATGCGAGAGTTTGATGCGAACGACGTTTTTCGTTTCAACATCGACAAGCCAGAGAATTTCGCTTGGGATTTCCATCACAATGGATTCTGCATAGTTGACAAAACGGCCGGACGGAAGATCACGGACAAGACGTTTTCGTCATTCTATCTCCGCAAGCCGGTATACTTCGAGCGCGTCGACATACCAAAGTACGGGTGCATTGAAAACTGGTGCAGAGAGGAAACGACCGAACTTTTCAGTGACTTCTATCGCGAATGCCAGAACCGGGGGCTCGTCGCCCTTGTGGACTGTCCAAACCGCAAATGCGGCAAGTTGCGCCAATTGCTGGTCGCCCAAAAGTATTTTCGCGTCGCGCCATGGCATTTCTTCCACGGCGAACTGCCAGACGAACTGAAGCGAGGCAGATGGGTCGCCAAGACAATGACGCAAACGCCAATAGGCAAGAACAAGATTTTCTTGGTGAAAGAGGTCAACCCCTGCGCACTCGATCTTTCCTATCCTTGGTTTGTACAGGAGCGAATTGACGGCAAGGAGGAAGTGACGGTCGTCTATATCGACGGCAAGACCTACGCGGCGAGTGCGCCACGAGCTTCATTCGACGGGGATGACTCCCGGAAATCCATCATAGAGAATCCTGCCGTGTGGCCGAGATGTTCGCTGTCGCCCGACGAAGAAAACGCCATCAAAGGATTCATGCACGAGACCGGCTACCGGTTCGGGCGCTTCGACTTCATACGGAAAAACGGCGAGCTTTGGTTTCTTGAACTGAACCCAAACGGCCAGTGGGCGTGGCTCGACGAAAAGAACGAGCACGGGCTCGTCACGCTCGTAGCGGACGCAATCAAGGCCGAGGACCAGGCGCACAGGGCGCGTCCATCTCTGCACGGACTTCCGCCAGCTTCTCATGCAACTTAACCGTGAGGCGCTTGCGTATCTGATACAGACTGTCGCGGGAAATTCCGTAGAGCTTCGTGACGACATCGGTATCCTGTCCCTCGACGGCGCTCGCGACAAACGTCGCGTAGTGCTCGGGGCGGACCTCCGGCTTGATTCGGCGGAGCGCCTCCTCGAGCGCGGCCTGCTGCCACTCGCGCTCCTCGAAGTCTTCGTCCTCGGCTGAAGCGGCGGATTTCGCCTCTTCCCAGAAGGCGGACTTTAGCTCGGCGTCACGTTTCCCGGACCGCAGCCTGTCGTTGACTCGCCAATGGACGAGTCCGGACAGATGCGACCTGAAGCGCCCCTTCGCGCGGTCGTATTCAAACGTCGGCAAGTTGCGCGCGAGATCTGCGAAGACGGTCTGCACGATGTCGTCCGCATCGGAGTCGTTTAGTCCCTTCGACCGCGCAATCGAGAATACGAATCCGGCGTAGAGATCGAAGAGCCGCTGCCACGCAGCCTCGTTTTCGGTGTCCGCAACGGCCCGCAGCACGCTGGAGCGCGTCGTCTCGTTGTTGAAGTGCCTGTAGGTCATTCTACTTCTTAAACCCTTCCGCCTTCATCAGGTCTTTCTGCATTTCCAGCATGTTTCTTTCTATTTCTTCCACCTGCTTCAATGCATTCGTTCGCGCTTCATGGACATATGCGCGCTCCCTAATGTAAAGCGTGATTGTACGTATGGTGACAAGTATAAATATTACGCCCGCCACTATCTTTAAGACCTTCATCCAGCCCGTCGAAGCCAGGTTCATCTTGAGTCGGAGCGCTTTGAGGTCCTTGATGAGCGCCTTGGCGGACTGGTAGCGTCGGGAGGGCGTGGGATTGGTCGCCTTGTTGAGAATTCGCCACCACGCAGGAAAGAATCTTGCGCCAGTATCTGCCACGATAGCGGGACCTTTGTCTATGTCCTCGATGCTCCTTCCAAAGCTCGCAGCCTTGAGAGTGAGTCCGAGACTGTAGACATCGCTCGCTGCGTCGGTGAACTTCTCGGGCGGAACATAGCCGGGCGTCCCTACGAGCGAAGCCGCCTCGGATTCCTCGACGATGAGCCCTGGATCAGAAAGTACAGGTCGGCCATTGATGTACAGCACGTTCGCAGGCTTGATGTCGCGATGCAGAAGATGGTGCCGCTGGAGCGCGGCGAATATGCCATTGCAAACGAGAATGACAGATTTTGTAAAATCAAAATCGGCACATTACAACCGATATACTGCGCTATAGTAAATCAGCCAACATTTTAGGCGTTGGCACGGCGTTTGCTAAATGGGGCGCGACGCTGCGATGGTCGCGGCGCAAGAAAGGAAAGATGAAACTGATCATAGCCTACATTCAGCCAGAGCGACTGAATGCCGTAAAGCAGGCGTTGTTCGCCCGCGAGATATACAAGATGTCCGTCACAAACGCACTTGGATGCGGAAAGCAGGGCGGGTACCTACACTTGTACAGAGGCGCCGTCGAGGAAGTCACGCTCCACAAGAAGATGCGCCTTGCAATCGCGGTGAATGACCACTTCATCGACAAGACGATCGAGGCGATCATCGAAGGCGCGCGCACGGGAGACATCGGCGACGGAAAGATCTTCGTCCTTCCGATGGACGAGTGCGTGCGGATAAGAACCGGCGAGCGCGGCCCGTCGGCAATAGGATAGATGAGTTTAGACAGGATTAACAGGATTTACAAGATTGTAGGATAATCCTGTTAATCATGTAAATCCTGTCAAAAAGAAAGAACGAAAACATGGAACCTGAAATAACCACTGCAGCAGTTCAAACCAACCTGAATGTAGTCTGGACCCTCATCGCCGGCATACTAGTCTTTACGATGCAGGCGGGCTTCGCGCTTGTCGAGACCGGATTCACCCGCGCAAAGAACGCCGCGAACATCATGATGAAGAACCTGATGGACTTCGCAGCGGGCTCGCTCGGATTCTACATCCTCGGTGCAGCGCTTATGTTCGGCGCAACGAAGCTGGGCGGCTGGCTCGGCTGGGGAGGCCTCGGGATGCCGTCGCTCTCGACCGGCGAAGGCGTCTGGGACTGGACGTTCCTCTTCTTCCAGACGATGTTCGCCGCGACAGCCGCGACGATCGTATCTGGCGCGGTCGCGGAGCGCATCGAGTTCAAGAGCTATCTCATCTACTCGGTGATCGTGTCGGCTATCGTCTATCCGATAAGCGGCCACTGGATGTGGGGCTCGCTCGCGGACGAGGCGTCGCAGGGCTGGATTGAAGCCCTTGGCTTCCACGACTTCGCGGGCTCGACGGTCGTCCATTCAGTCGGCGGATGGATTGCGCTCGCTGGCGCCATCGCGCTCGGCCCGCGCATCGGAAAGTACCACGCAAACGGCAAGCCGAACCCAATCCCTGGGCACTCGCTCGTCCTCGGAACGCTTGGCGTCTTCCTCCTGTGGATCGGCTGGTTCGGTTTTAACCCCGGCAGCTACACCGCCGGCATCGGCTCCATCGGCCGCGTCGCGATGACCACCAACCTCGCCGCGTGCGCCGGCACGATTGCCGCGCTCATCACCGCCTGGGTAATCATGGGCAAGCCCGACCTCACCATGGCTCTCAATGGCTCGCTCGCGGGTCTCGTCGCGATTACCGCGCCCTGCGATGTCGTGACCGCAAACGCCGCCGTCATAATCGGACTCGTCGCGGGCGTAATCGTCGTCCTCTCGGTGTTCGCGCTCGACAAAATCCACATCGACGATCCCGTAGGCGCGGTGTCGGTCCACTGCGTGAACGGCGTCTGGGGCACGCTCGCAGTCGGTCTCTTCGCGGCGCCTGCTGCGGCCGGATACGGCAACGAGATGGTGGGGCTTTTCTACGGCGGCGGCTTCAAGTTCCTCGGCGTGCAGCTCGTCGGCGTGGGAATGACAGCGGTCTGGGCGCTCGGAACGGGTCTTCTGATCTTCTTCGCCCTGAAGAAACTCGGCATTCTCCGCGTCAGCGCGAAGACTGAGCTCAAGGGCCTCGACGTGACCGAACACGGCCAAGACGCCTATGCCTCGTTCCAGTTCTTCAGCAACACCTGATTTCATTTTGCCTGCGGCGACGGTCTTTACGTATTTGCGCCGTCGCCGCAGGCGCCTCTTCAAGTAATTTGCAATATCAAGATTTGTAACATCTTAACGCCTCTCTCTCACCAGATTACAAGAAATGTAAAAAACTGGCCCTTTTAAGGCATTGGCATGCAATTTGCTAATCTCTTCACTTGATAAGCAAGGATCATCATGAAGAGAATACACGACATCTATCGCCCGCTGGAAGAGCGCAAAAGTGACTGGAACGAAGTCGAGAGGCCCCTTACCGACGACGAACTCAAGGAACAGACCTCGCGCTGCATGAACTGCGGCCAACCCTTCTGCCATGCATACGGCTGCCCTCTCGGGAATCTTGTCCCCGACCAGAACCGCGCCGTGGCGCAGGGCGACTGGAAACGCGCCTACGATCTCCTTAGCCAAAACTCCGACTTCCCCGAATTCACCTCGCGCATCTGCCCAGCTCTGTGCGAGGCTTCTTGTGTACACCAGCTCGACGAAGAGTCCGTCATGGTGCGACAGTCGGAGAAGCGCATCATCGAAACCGCCTTCAATTACGGCTGGGTCGTGCCGCGCCCTCCTGCACAGGAAAACGGCAAGAAGGTGGCGATAATCGGCGCAGGCCCCGCCGGACTTTCCGCCGCGGTGACGCTTCGGCGCCGTGGTTGGGCGGTCACGGTATACGAAAGGCGCGCCAACATCGGCGGGCTTCTCCGCTACGGCATACCCTGCTTCAAGCTCGACAAGTCGCTTATCGAGCGCCGCCGTAAGATCCTTGAAGCGGAAGGCATCAAGTTCGTTACTGGCTGCGAAGTCGGAAAGGATATTTCCGCGGAATGGCTCGCAAGGGAAAACGACGCCGTTGTCGTCGCAATCGGAACTCCTGCGGCGCGCGACCTCAAGATTCCAGGGCGCGAACTTAAAGGAGTCCATCTCGCGCTTGAGCTGCTTGAAGGACAGAACCGCTTCCTCACCGACGAGATTCCCGCAGCGCCGATTTCCGCCAAGGGCAAGAAGGTGCTGGTAATTGGCGGCGGCGACACGAGCTCTGACTGCGTAGGCACGTCGATACGCCAAGGCGCAAAGTCGGTGATGCAGATTGAGATCATGCCGAAGCCGCCGGACGAGCGCGACGCCTCTACCCCCTGGCCGCTCTGGCCTTACATGCTCCGCACAAGCTCCAGCCACAAGGAGGGATGCGAGAGGCGCTGGAACCTCAACTCTCTAAGATTTGTCGAGAACTCTGCGAACTCCGCATCTCCGCGTGAGACAAAAACAGTTACTGGCGTCGAAGTTGAAACTGTCGAGTGGGAGTTCAGTCCAGAAGGCAGACCCGCAAACTTCCATTCTGTGCCTAACACGAAGGAAATCATCGAAGCCGACCTCGTCTTCCTCGCGATGGGATTCACCGGCGTTCCAACCACAAACCCGATTGTCTCGCAGCTCGGGCTCCAGCAGACGCCGCGCACCGCGCTCATATCGGATGCCGCAAAGAACATATACTGCGTCGGCGACTGCGCAAACGGCGCGTCGCTCGTCGTTCGCGCGCTCGCAAGCGGAAAGAAACTGCCACTCTGAAGGAATCAACCAGACATGAACCAGCAAAGCAAATACGGACAACTGGGCCTCTACAGGAGCGCATACGAACACGACGCATGCGGCGTCGGAATGGTGGCCAACCTCTCTGGCGAGGCAAACCACGATATCGTCAAGAAAGGCATGACGATACTGAAGCGGCTTATGCACCGCGGCGCAACCGGCAACGATCCTGAGACTGGCGACGGCGCAGGGCTTCTTATGAGGATTCCTCATGGGTTCTTCAAGAAGGTGCTGAAGGATGTTTTTAACGCAGAGACGCAAAGGCGCAAAGAACGCAGAGATGACATTCTCTTCGGTATCGCAATGATATTTGGCGGGGATGGCGAGGAAGGAAAAATAGAAGAAATCGTAAAGAGTGAAGGATGTGAAGCCTTGGCTTGGCGCAACGTGCCGACCGATTCTTCGGCAATTGGCAAAGATGCCAGGAAAGTCATGCCAACAATACGGCAACTCTTCATCTCTGCGTCTCTGCGCCTCACCCCTGCTAGGGCATCCGCTTCGCGGACAGCCTCCGGCTGGGGGATACGCGTTAAAAACGACAAAGACTTCGAACGCCGTCTTTATATCATTCGCCGCGAAATTGAGAAAGCGACGAAGGACACATACGTCTGCTCCTGCTCTTCGCGCACAATTGTCTACAAGGGACTGCTCCTCGCGACGCAGATAGAGAAGTTCTATCCAGATCTCTCCGACCCGGATTTCATCTCTCCGTTCGCAATCGTCCACCAGCGCTATTCCACGAACACGTTCCCCACCTGGGAACTCGCGCACCCCTTCCGCGCCATCGCGCACAACGGCGAAATCAACGCGATCAAAGGCAACCTCACCGCTCTCGCGGCACGCGAGGCGTCGCTCGAGTCTCCGACTTTCGGCGACGATCTCAAGAAGATCCTTCCCATTGTCCACGGCGGGCAGTCCGACTCCGCGTCCTTGGACAACATCTTCGAGCTCCTTGTCGCGGCAGGGCGAGACGCGCCGCACGCGATGATGATGCTCATTCCACAGGCATGGGGCGCAAAATACCATATGGGCCATGACGTCCGCGCGTTCTACGAATACCACTCCGCGCTGATGGAGCCGTGGGACGGTCCGGCAGCAGTCGCATTCACCGACGGACTCGGACTCGGCGCGACACTGGACCGCAACGGCCTGAGACCCGCAAGGTGGACGCTCACGAAAGACGGGCTCTTCGTCCTCGCGTCCGAAACCGGCGTTCTCGACATCGCGCCAGGCGATGTCGAGCGCCACGGACGGCTGAAACCGGGCGCGATACTCTGGCTTGACCTCGAAAAGCACCGCCTCATGGAAGACGCCGAGATCAAGAACTTCTACGCGCGGCGCCGCCCCTACCGCCGGTGGGTAAAGGAAAACCAGATTCCGGTTACAGGGCTCTTTACCGAGATTGTCCCTTCTAAGCCGGACGAAGGAGACGAGACTGCTGCCGCTCGGCGGCAGAGATTCGGCTGGTCGCTTGAGGACGTCGAACTCATACTGCGTCCTATGGCCGAGACTGGTCACGAGCCAGTCGGCGCGATGGGCAACGACGCAGCGCTCGCGTGTCTAAGGGGCGTTGGGAACGGGCACTTCAAGATGTTCGACTGCTTCCACCAGCTTTTCGCGCAGGTGACGAACCCGCCGATCGATCCGATCCGCGAAGAGCTCGTCATGTCGATCATGACCTACATCGGCAACGAAGGCAACATCCTCGCAGAGACGCCCGGACACGCGCGGCTCGTAAAGATGACCCGCCCAGTCCTGACCGACGACGAGCTGAAGAGGATGCGCAACATCCCCGACTTCCCAGCAAAGACGCTTTCGATGATTGTCGGGAAACGGGGAACGGGGAACGGGGAACGGGGATGGCTCAAGGACGCGTTAGACGCACTCGCGGCCGATGCGCTCGCAGCCGTAAAGGAAGGCGCAAAGATAATAATCCTTTCGGACAGGAGAAATGTTTCTTTGACAGGATTAACAGGATTGACAAGATTAGAAAATAATCCTGTTAATCTTGTAAATCCTGTCAAAACGATTCCCTCCCTTCTTGCGGTTGCCGCGGTGAACAAGGCGCTTGTCGATGCGGGCGCAAGACCCTCCGTTGGCATAGTCGTCGAGTCAGGCGAAGTGCGCGAAGTTCACCACTTCGCAGTTCTCCTCGGGTTCGGCGCGACAGCCGTGAATCCATATCTCGCACTTGCGACCGTCACGGAAATCGGCAAGGACGATACGGTCAAGGCGGCGGCGAACTATGTCACCGCCGTATGCAAGGGGCTAATGAAGATAATGTCCAAGATGGGCATTTCGACCTTGAGGTCCTATCGCTCGGCTCGCATCTTCGAGGCGGTCGGTCTTGGGCCAAAGATCATGTCCAAGTATTTCGACGGCGTCACCTCGCCCGTCGGCGGATTAGAACTTGAAGACATCGAGGAAATCTTGACAGGATTTACAAGATTAACAGGATTAAACAATACAACCAATCCTGTCAATCCTGTTAATCCTGACCAAAACTCACTCTCTCCTGGCGGGGAGTATCGCACTAGGAATGGCGGAGAGGAGCATCTCTGGACGCCGCAGCGGCTCGTCGACTTCCGCGAGTCCGTGCGGCACGGCGACTACGCGCGCTTCAAACGCTATACCGACGGCATCGACCAGAACAGCCATGTGACGCTGCGTTCTCAGTTGGAGTTCAAAGTTGGAGTCGGAGAAAGGAACGATTCCACTCTCGAACTCCAACTCAAAACTCGAACTATACAGGGAACAAATGATGTCGAGCCGGCAGACTCAATCGTGAAGCACTTCGTGGGCGGGGCGATGTCGCTCGGCTCGCTCTCGCCCGAAGCGCACGAGACGATCGCCCTCGCCTTGAACGGACTCGGCACGATGTCAAACTCCGGCGAAGGCGGAGAGAATCCAGAGCGCTTCGGCACCGAGAAGAACAGCGCCATCAAGCAAGTCGCTTCGGGACGCTTCGGCGTAACTATCGAGTACCTGCGTTCTGCGAAAGACTTGCAAATCAAACTCGCCCAGGGCGCAAAGCCGGGCGAAGGCGGCCAGCTTCCCGCACACAAGGTGGACGAGTTCGTCGCCCGCCTGAGGCACGCGAAGCCGGGAACGACCCTCATCTCGCCGCCGCCTCACCACGACATCTACTCGATTGAGGATCTCGCGCAGCTCATCTACGACCTCAAATGTGCGAACCCCGAGGCGCGAGTCTCGGTAAAGCTCGTCTCCGAGGCGGGCGTCGGCACGATTGCCGCAGGCGTCGCAAAGGCGCACGCAGACGTAGTCGTCATATCCGGCTTCGACGGCGGAACGGGCGCCGCGCCCCTCACCTCGATGAAGCACGCGGGGCTCCCCTGGGAAGTCGGCCTCGCGGAAGCGCACCAGACACTCGTCAAAAACAACCTGCGTCACCGCGTGAAACTGCAAGTCGACGGACAGCTGCGAACCGGACGCGACATCGTAATCGCCGCGATGCTCGGCGCTGACGAATTCGCGTTCGGCACCTCGATGCTCGTATCGCTCGGATGCGTCCAGTGCCGCAACTGCAACTTGAACTGCTGTCCCGTCGGAATCGCGACGCAAAAGAAAGAACTTCGCTGCAAGTTCGCCGGAAAGCCAGAACATCTCCAGCGCTACTTCCGCTTCCTCGCCGAGGAAGTGCGCGAACACCTCGCCGCGCTGGGGCTCAAGTCGCTCGCCGAGGCGCGCGGCCGCGCCGATCTTCTCAAGGCGAAGGACGGCAAGTTAGATTTTGCGGAGATGCTGGCAACCACGGAATCCACCGAACACACGGAACATGAAGACATTCCGTGCGATTCCGAATTTTCCGTGGTTAAACAGAACTACGACTTCCGCGAGCTTATACCGGCAGTGGAGAAAGGCGAGACAGAGATCAGCCGCAGCATCTCCAACTGCGACCGCTCGGTAGGCGCCGCCCTCTCGGGCTGGCTGGTGGACAAGAGGGAAACGGGGAACAGGAAACAGGGAACGGGGAATAGCACTGATGGTCGAATTGCGTTCGACCTAAACGTCAACTTCAACGGCGTCGCAGGTCAGTCGTTCGGCGCGTTCCTCGCACGCGGCGTCACCTTCAACCTCGTTGGTGAGGCAAATGACTACATCGGCAAGGGAATCTCCGGCGGCATCATCACGATCAAGCCGCCCAAGTCAGACATCGCTCCCGAAAGAAACGTCATCGCAGGCAACGTCATCGCCTACGGCGGCACCTCGGGCGCGATCTTCCTGAACGGCCAGGCAGGAGAACGCTTCGGCATCCGCAACTCCGGCGTAACGCTCGTCGCTGAAGGGATCGGAGACCACGGCTGCGAATACATGACCGGCGGCAAGGTGCTTGTGCTGGGATCGACGGGCGTCAACTTCGGTGCCGGCATGACCGGCGGCGTCGCATACGTCATCGACGAGGCGGGCGACTTCGACCTCAAGTGCAATCTCGACTCCATTGACCTCGCCGGCATAGCGGAAAACTCCGACGACGAGCAGGAGTTGCTCGCGCTCATCCGCGAACACGCAGAGCGCACTGGCTCGCCGCTCGCCACTCGCATCCTCGCCGACTGGCCGACCTACCGTCCGAAGTTCGTCAAAGTCATACCGACAAAGGAATAGACCGCAACTCCAACCGCGACAATACCGCCGCTGGAGCCGCGGGGACTGGCCCCACTGGCTTCCAACTACATGTCTATGCGCCGTGGCGCGTAGTCAAACTCACCGGCGATGCAATTCTTGAGAACGTCGTGGACTCGGACGTGCAACCTCCCACCTCCAACAAATCCTTCGACAACAGTGGGGAAGTGGCTTTCATCCTTCACCTGGACGCGCTCGCCGTTGACGACCCGACCGGTAACGCCGAGTTCCGGACCGCCGCCAACTATATGTGCCCAGCTGCGCCCTGCCATCGGCTCGTCATAGCGATAACGATGCTGGTGAGCAGTGATGACAAGCTGGCAACCGGCTTTCTCGAGCAACGGCCCCCAAAGATTCGCACAGGTGCGCTGCCAAGCCGCATAGTCGGTTGAGTAACGCCCACCGCCATCCTTGTCGCAGTCGCCAGGATTCGCGTCTGGGCGTGCGTCATATAGTGGGATATGGCAAAACGCGACAAGATAGGGCGCCGACTGTATATCGGGACGCGCAAGTGCATCCTCGAGCCACACACGCTGCGCGACACGGTAGGGCTCCATGTTGAAAAGACCCGCAAACACGTCACGCGAATCGAGCTTGTCCTCGCCCGTGTCGAGACCAATCATCGCTATTTCACCGCAGCGCACGGCGAAGTTGCGGCCAAGATCCCAGTCGCGCGACAGGCGCTCCTCCGGCTGGCGGAACATCATCGCCCGCTCTATGCGCCGCGAGGCGAGCCCACGACAGTCATGGTTCCCCGGCAGAAACATGTACGGCTGGCAGGCAGCATAGTCTACACGAGCTATTTTGGGAACGTAGAAGATCGGCAGAAGAGACTCTATTGTCTCCTGCGTATTGCAGGCATCGCCATTCCAGACGACACACGATGGCTTCAACTCGGCGATTTTGTCAATCGCCATCCCGAACGGCGCCATCTGAGCGTGCGTGTCGTTTATGACGCAAAAACTCGACCGCGCGCCGGCACCGAGCGTTTGGAACGAGTAGACCCGCGCATCTTCCTCGTGGCCGACGATCTTCATCGCGTACCCGTTCTTGTATTCGATTCGGTCCGCGCCGATGCGATAGTAGTACGTAGTCGCCGGCTTGAGCCCCGTCAGCCTGACGAGCATGACCTTGTCGTTCATGTCAGTCACACGGTAGCCGCCACATTTCACGCGCCGCGCCCCGGCGAGGTCGGGAGATTCCGAGACGTCGACATAGCCGTTGGCCATGTCAGATACGGCAAACCCGACGCCCATCGACGTCTCTGCTGCATTCTGAAGGACAGGCGGCGAAAGGATCAATGCACGCTTCGGAACTTCTCCATCCGCAGGCACTTCTGCAACATCAGGCACTTCTGTAACCTCAGGCTTCAGAGCCGGCATCTTGTCAGATGCGCAGCCAGCAGCAAGCGCTCCTCCAGCAAGTATGAATTCCCTTCTATCGATTTCCATGTTTTCCTCCTTATGCACACATCATTCAAGATAGATTTTATGCTCATGTTATAAAACCGTGCCGATGTGTCAATGGCATTGCGTGATTTTAACGACGAGAGATGCTATCTATCGAGAAGAATCCGCATCGAGCCGATGCGGGCGGCCATGTTCGCAATGGACATGTCACCGCCCTCCACAACAAGGGCGTCTCCAGCGGCGCCGTGAATCCACACCGACGCCGCCGCGGGAAGGAAGGCGTCGCCTCCGAGATACGCCCACCTCGCAGCGACAACGCCGGAAAGAAGGTCGCCCATCCCGCCAAGCGCCATAAAGGGATTGCCGGTCGAATTCTCGCACACCTTCTCGCCATCCGGCGAAACAACAAGCGTACCAGGGCCTTTCAGAACAACGGTAGCGCGATAACGCCTTGCAATCTCCTTCGCGGCGGAACGCCTGTCGCGAGAAACATCGGCAGCAACAACGCCCAGCAGCCGTGCCGCCTCCCCCTCGTGCGGCGTCAAGACGATCATCGCGTCACCGTCGCGACTCCCGGACTTGCATGCTGCGGCAAGGTGCGTCAGCGCATCGGCATCGACTACGAGCCGCTCTTCCTTGGAAAGAAGCTCGCGCACAAGAGCAGCAGCTTCCTCGTCAAGCCCAAGCCCCGGCCCGACGACAGTCACGTCGGAAAGCGGAATGTCGCCGCCAAGGTCGGACACCGTCGCCTCGGGCAGCAGCGCCCCTGCGGCGAAACGCGACTCCTCGGGCACTACGAGACGGACGAGCCCCGCGCCAGCGGCACGCGCGCCAAGCCCTGCTATCACCGGCGCGTGCGGGAAGCCGTGCGAGCCGCCGACGACCGTAACGGTGCCGACGGAACGCTTGTGCGCGTTACGCGGACGCGGACGAAAGCCATCTGCTATCTCCTTGGGCATCTCCATGTGAAAGTGATTATAGCAAAAACGCGTCCGCGACAAAAGTGCCTGCTATGTCAGCGTGATTCGAGGAGCGCCTTTGCGCGCTTGTTGCCGAGACGCGCGGCGCGGTAGAGCCACGTCTCGGCGGAGGCGATGTCCTGCTCGACGCCGATTCCCTCGAGGTAGCATTCGCCGACGAGCGCCTGCGCGGGAGCATGACCGTTCTTCGCGGCCTCGAGCGCAAGGGCAAAGCCGCCCTCGGCATCCTTCTCGACGCCTATGCCGTGAAGCCGGCAGAACGCGAGGTCGTTCATCGCGGCGAGGTTCTTCTGTTCCGCTGCGCGAGTGTACCACACTATCGCTCCGTCGATGTCCTTCTCGCAGCCCCAGCCGCGCAGTAGGCAGAGCCCGAGCGACGCCTGCGCATCGGAGTTGCCCGCCGCGGCCGCAGTACGATACCAGCGGACGGCCTCTTCGAGATTTGTCGCCGTTCCCTGTCCGTACATATACGCCTCGGCAAGTGCGCATTGCGCCACCGGACTTCCATCGGAAGCAAGCTGCTTGAGACGCACGAAATACGCGGCGTAGGACTCGTCGTGCGCCTTTGCCACCGTAAGGACGCGGGGCGGCGCGTTAAACCGCTTTCCCGCCCAGCGGCGCAAGTCGTCGATGTGTCCAAGCGCGACGAGACCCGCAATAACTGCGACGAGCAGCAGGACGCCAAGGAAAGAACGGAAGTAGTTGCGGTGGCGAAGCGCCGCGGCAAACGCGTCGGCCGACTCGTAGCGGTCGCCTGGAAGTTCGCGCGTCGCCTTGCGGATGATCGGCTTCACGCTCGCTGGCGGCCGCCCCTCGTAGAGCGCGCGGAGAATCTTCCCAAGAGCAAAGACATCGCTCTGCACCGACGCCTCGCCCTTCAAGAGCTGTTCGGGCGCGGCATAGTCGAGAGTCCCGACGCCGACGGGCTTTCCGTCGATGATCGATATGCCGCGGCCATGGCGCACTATCGGGTCGGACACCATCGTGCCGCGCCGCTTTACGAGCCCGAGGTCGATAAGGACCGGCTCGCCGTTTGCGCGCCTCAAGATGTTGCCGGGCTTCAAGTCGCGGTGGATGTATCCCGCGTTGTGGAGCGTGTGGACCGCTTTCGCAACCCTGTTCATGAAGCGCGGCACTTCGCGTCGCGGCATAGGATCGGGAAGTGGCTGCAAATACTCCATCACGTAGTATGGCGCGCCCTTCCACGTGCCGCCACCCATGAAGCGCGGGAGCGCCCGAAGCGAAAGGAAGCGAAGAGCGTCGGCCTCTGCAGCGAAGCGCGCCGCGAGTCCGCGCGAACCGTCGACGAGAAGCTTGAGCGCGCCGTCGTGACCGAAGCGGACATTCGTCACGCGATAGACCTCAGCGGAAAGCCCGCGGCCGAGATACGCCTCGACGCGCCATTCGTCAACGATCTCTCCGCGCACGAGCAACCCGCCGCGCTGCTCGCCAAACGACTGGGCCCCGAGCCAGCTTTCGACGCTCGCGGCAGTTCCGTTCATGACGACTTCCGACGCGAGAGGAAGTGGGCGCAGCCGATCCAGAAGACGAGCATCACGCACGACACGGCGAACACCTTCATCCACCCCCAGTCTATGACGAGGGTAAACGCGAAAGCCGTCCAGAGTCCGCCGCCCATGATCGGCTCGTGAAGAAGCTGCTTGTAGCCGAAGCTCGCGGCGGCGCATGTCTTCGACTCGGGATCTACTGTCCTAAGGAGCATAAGCCCCGTCGCGGTGACGCCTGTCGCCTGGCCGAAGTCGGCTATCGCGCGCTCGAACCACGCCTCCTTTATGCAGCGCGGGCCGAACCACAGCACGGCGAATACGCTCCACGCAGTGCCGGCGACGATGAGCGCGACGAGGGGAATCCAGTTCGCCGCGACGACCTTTATGCTTATGGTCGCCACCGCCGACACGACGAGGAAGTCGAGCGAGGCGCCCGATATGCGCGCCATCTGCCCATGGTCGATCAAGAGGTTCTTGCCTATCGCCTTTGCTACGACCTGGAGAAGTATGCCGCCGATCATGCACAGCGGGAAGAGCGGGAAGCCGTTGAAGACCTTCCATCCGGTGAGACGGAGAAGCGTGAGCATGCCCGCGCCTATCGCAATCGAGACGCCGACAATCGCGAGGTGCCACGCAAGCGAGTCTATAGAATCGCTCATGACCGTCTGAAATCCGGCCGCGGGGCGTGATGACTTCAAATGAACGCCAAGGCGTTCGCGCCAACGGCGCCTCTCGAACGGCACCACTTCCTTGACGATGCCCTTAGCCTGCGCCCAGTTCACAAGCGCCATCCCGACGACGATTCCGACGATCATACCTGCCGTCGCGACTGTGAAGCCGAGAGCCGCGCCGTCGCTCCAGCCCGCCGCGAGAAAGCTCTCTGTCATTCCGCCGACCGTTCCGTGCCCACCCTCGAAACCGATCTCGATGAGGTTGCCGAAGCACGGGGGAACGCCGAAGAGCCGCGACAGCACGAAGCCAGCGAGACCAAGGCCGACGACATACTGCCCCCACGCCATAATCTGCCCGAGGACGAGCTGCGGGAACGCGAGCGACACGACGCGCCGGAAGTTGGGGATCGGGACGCCGAGGAAGAGCGTCGCGAACACGACGTTGATGAGAAAGCCGGGCACGCGCCGCATCGCGCCGGGGATTTCGGGGTCTATTGCATCGCCCGCGATAGACATCACGACGAGGCCTATCGCGCCGCCTATGACGGAGCTCGGAAGATACAGCCGCTGCAGGAGCGGAACTTTGATGCGAACGAACTTGCCGGCGACGAGAAGCCCGCACAATGCGATGAATACGACGACGGCAGACGACATTGCTACGCGAGGCGCGCGAGCTTCTCGGCGAGCCCGATGTAGGTCGAAGGAGTCAGCTTCATGAGACGCGCCTTGTCGTCCTTCGGGAGCGGCAGGGCCTTCACGAAGTCGCGCATGATTTCGGCATTGACGCGACGACCGCGCGTCAGCTCCTTGAGCCGTTCATAGGGGTGGTCCATTCCGACCTTGCGCATGACGGTCTGGATCGGCTCCGCGAGAACTTCCCAGTTGCGGTCCAAGTCCTCGGCAAGACGCTCGGCGTTGAGCTCGAGCTTTCCGAGACCCTTGAGGGTCGAGCGGATCGCGATGAGCGTGTAGCCAAAGCCGACGCCCATGTTGCGCAGGGTCGTCGAGTCGGTGAGGTCGCGCTGCATGCGGGAGATCGCGAGCTTCCTCGCCATGAACCCGAGGACTGCGTTCGCAAGTCCGAGGTTGCCCTCGGAGTTCTCGAAGTCGATGGGGTTCACCTTGTGCGGCATCGTCGACGAGCCGATCTCGCCCTTTATCGTGCGCTGCTTGAAGTAGCCCATCGAGACATACATCCAAATGTCGCGGTCGAAGTCGAGAAGCACCGAGTTCCAGCGGCAGAACGCGTCGAAGAGCTCGGCTATTCCGTCGTGCGACTCGATCTGCGTGGTGAGGCGGTTCTGGCGAAGGCCAAGCGACTCGATGACCTTACGGGAAAGCTTCTCCCAGTCGGTCTTCGGGTAGGCCGAGAGGTGCGCGTTGAAATTGCCGACCGCGCCGTTCATCTTCGCGGGCATGACGAGACGGTCTATCTCGGCGGCCTGGCGCCTGAGACGGGCCGTCACCACGGCAAGCTCCTTGCCGACGGTCGTCGGGGAAGCGGGCTGGCCGTGCGTGTGCGCGAGCATCGGGACCTTGGCCCATTCCTTCGCCATCGCAGCGATCTTCGCCGTCATCTCGTCCATCGCGGCGCGCAGCACCTTCTTGCCGTCGCGCAGCATGAGCGCGTGCGACATGTTGTTGATGTCCTCGCTCGTGCAGGCGAAGTGAATGAACTCGCCGCGCTTCTCGAGCGAAGTGCCCTTCACCTTCTCCTTGAGAAAGTACTCGACCGCCTTGACGTCGTGGTTCGTCGTCTTCTCGATGTCCTTGACGCGCTGCGCGTCAGCGACAGAGAACTCGGACGCGATTGCGCGAAGCGCCTTGCGCTCCTTCGCGGAGAGCGGCTTGCACTCCTTGATCTCCTTCGCGTCGCACAATGCCTCGAGCCATGTGCACTCCACGAGTACGCGGCGCTTAACGAGGCCGTATTCAGAAAACACATCCCGCAGCTCGGGGCACTTGTTCGCGTAGCGTCCGTCGATCGGGGAGATTGCCGTCAGTATGTCGAATGTCATGTCGTTTCTCTACTTTGTTTTCTTGAAAAGGAAGCTTTCGCCGTAGCCAAGGGGATGGACGCGCGGCCAGGGGAATTCCCTGTTTCCAAGGCGGTCCTTGCTCGTATACATCTCGCGGTACGACTCACGATGGTCGACGCTGTGGCCGAGCTCGTTTTCGTGGGAAGGCAGCAGCACGGACTTCGTGCGGTCGAAACCGGGAGCTGCCGCGCAGCACTTCACCATGCCCTGGACGTTGTTCCAGGTCGAGGCGATGATTACGTCGGCCGGCGGGCACTTCGACAGCATCCGCTCCTTGTCCATGTCGTAGTTGTCGCCGTTGTCCGCCACAAGCACGCCGTCGATGTCGATGAGGTACACGTTGCATGGCACGTTCTCGCCCTGGTTGCCGCGGAAGTTCCTCACCTTCACGCCGCCGACGTCAACGGGCTCGAGATGGTCCTCGGTCAGCTTGACGCAGCACGGAGCCGTCGTGAGAATCTCCTTCTCGACCACATACTTGCCGTCGGGCCCCTTCTTTGCAGGACGGTTCGTGGCATACGCCACGAGGTCGCACGGAACGACGACCGGCTTCTTGGCTGCGATGAACGCCTCGATCCCGTCGCGGTTGTAGTGGTCGCCGTGCGGGTGGGTGACGAAGATCATGTCCGCGAGATCGGCAAGTCGCTTCCAGTCCGACTTGCACCAGATGACAGTGTTGGTGTCCTTGATGAGGTACTTGTCGCCGATGGTATAGAGTTCGGGGCGCGCGGTGATGTCGATTGCGACGGTGTGCTTCGGCCCCTTGATGATATAGCCCATGTTGTAGATGCGCCAGAGCCGCAGGCTGCCCTTGGGGATTTTCGCGGCGGCGACTTCGGAGAACACTCTCTCGCGGGCGGAAACGCAGTACTCGTGCACGACTTCGTTGAACGCCTTTTTGTCCTCGGCGCTCGACCGTTCACGATCGTAGTTGTCGAGGTGGAGAGGATAGTCGATGATCCTGAGCCCGCGTTCGCGGTTCTTGTCGTCGAAGTCGGCGCCTTCGCTCGCCTTCAGAAGCTCCGACCCTCGCTTGATCGCGGCGCGCATCCACTCCGCAGTGCCAGATGCGCCTTTTACGGCATTCGCAAGCTCCGTCTCGCCGACGCTGTTCGCGTATGCGACGAGGTCAGCCTTGAGCTTGGCGGTCGTCTTCGGCTTCCAGTCGAAGGCCGATGCGAAGACGACTACAGCCGCCAATGCCGCAATGCGCAACACATTGGCGAGAGGTCTCGTCATCGAAACTTCAGGGGTCATATTGTTTGTATTATACCAAAAACGCGCCAACCCGTCAGACGCCCGATATCTGGAGTTTACCCATTTCTTAGCTGCTGCCGGTCAAGCCCTCGTCAAAGCCGCCGAATTTAACTCCGATCAGCAGGGCTCTCGCTACCGCTCCGCAGAATTTCATTTGCTTCGCACCCATCATTCGTGTCTCGCTGAATGATACAAGTCGTCTTTAAGCTGGAGGAAGTATCCTCCAGACCTCCTCACTGCCGCGCCGGAGTGGTTGCTACGCCTTCAAAACCTGCCGAAGGCAGCCCCAAAAGACAATTCAACGCACGGAATCGCCGTTGAGACATCGCGAAGCTGCGGAGCGGGAATGCACCGAAGCGATGCGGAGGGTAGATTCGGCGAAGCCGAACCCGAAGGGCGCTCAAGCGTCTGCGCGAGAGCCCTAACGTTCGGAGTTTCTTTTTGTCAGGAAGAAAACGTCCATTTCACTTACGAAAATGCGTCTCACCCTTTATCCACAGGGGTGAGATGCACTTTGACTGTCAAAAAATGGGTAAACTCCAGAAACGACAAATCCAGCGTGGCGAGTTTGGCGAAGGCTCGCCCGACCCGTTCGGTCTTGTCGTCGCGACGGCTTTCGCACATCAGACAATAAGCCTTATTCAGCCGACATGCTGGTAGGGACTAGCGCACGCCTCTATCGACCGCTTACGCGGCTCGGCCTGCGGTCTCGGGCGATATTCGCTCGTCCGATCCACTGTGGAGGCGAGGGGAGTGGCCTGCCGAGCAAGAGGAGCTTGCGGCCCAGCATGACTGGCGACGCTTTGTAACTGCAAAGAACTCTTTAGCGCAAGCGATAAGGAGCAGATTCCGTTGACCTCGGTCATGTCATGCTGGAGGGGTGCCGCAAGCGACGGTTTGATCGAGCAGGCTTCGACCCTCGTCGGAGCCAAGCATGCCTTGGCTACTCGCCGTCTATCTTGATGACAGTGTCCCTGGCCCTGAAATCGTTCGGATCCGGCAGCTCCTTCCCGGTGAAGATCCGATCCTCCCCGACACTCCAGAGAATTCCGGATTTGGCGTCATATTTGATCTCCACGGCGGTGTCGTACGGATCGACGGGGACGGACGGCAGAAACTGCGGCACGAGATCCGCAAGCTTCTCGACCCGCCTTCCCGTCTTGCGCCGGCACATTTCCAGGGAGAGGACGATGGAGGTCGCAGACGCCTCAAATTCAAGCTGCGCCCTTGAACTTGCAAGCGAATAAACACCCTGCACGGAGAGTTTCACAAGCACTTCACCAACGTAGTTTGGCCGCAAAATAGCCAAGCGCCCCTTGTGGAGAACAGCGTTTGCCTTCGCATCGAACGCCGCACAAGCCGCCTTGTCGAAGTCGCGGGAAAGAAGCTCTCGTGCCTCCCGCATGTCTTCCGCAAGCAGATTCCTGACGCGGTTTGGATGGAAGGCAAAGGACTGGAGAATCCAGCCCAACGGTCCATGTGGCATGCTATCGCTCAGAGACCCTGGCCTGCCGAAAAGCCTGTCGCGCAACCAATGTTCCGCATCCACCGCCGCCATGACGGACCTGCGGAGCCGATCAGAATCGCACATCGAACGAATCAGCTCCCTTATCGTCTCGAGTTCCCCGTCGGAAAGTTCCTTTGAACGGGCCGCTTCCCGCGCAAGCTGTAGCGCCAATCTACAGGATACGCCGGCAAGAAGCCAATTGAAACTGCTTTCCACACCGTCCTGCATTTTCATGCCAATGGACAAAAGACTGCGCATGTCTTCCATCGCGGAGGCGATTTCGCCTCGCTCCAGCCGGCGACGACCGTCTTCATCCAACAGACGGAGAAGATCGATGGCCCTTAGCTCTTCATCATCCGCCCCTAATCCAGCGACTGCGGCCGCCAGCTCCCGCTCGCAGAACGCCACAAAGTCTTTGTCGCGCCAGAACGGACGCTTCGCCGCTTCGTGCAGAATGGCAATTGCCGCGGCGTTCGTCGCGAGGAATGCATCCATCCGCGCTTTCTCCTGCTCCGGCGTCAATTCGTCCTCGTCGTCCTCTTCCTCGTCATCGTCCTCGTCGCATTCAAGACAAGACTCATCACAATAGACCTTTTGCGCCGCAAGCATCCCGACGTAGATGTTCTCCTCGTCTTTCGGCAATGAGAGGTCCGGCTTCCGCACAGACCGGGCGACTTCCGCGCTCAGTTCGCAGTCTCGCGTACCAAGCCAGAATATAACAGCCACCGCAACGAAAAACGCGGCAACACCCACAACAATCCATTTAAGCGGCATCCGAAGCGTATCCTGCATAATCCGCACCCCTTCCCTTTCGGCACCTGCCGACCGTTGCTCCTTAGTGCAACGAGATCTCGGCAAGGGAGGCGAACTCGCGTCCGCCATGCTCGTTGAGCCCCGTGAAGCGCCAGTAGTGCAGCTTCTCGGGTGCGGCAAACGTGAACTTCTGCTCGGCCGCGCCCTGCTTCAGCTGCGACGCGACGACTTCGCGCCATTGCTTGCCGTCCTCAGAGACCTCGAACTTGAAGTTCTTCACGTTGCCGTTGGGACCGTTCTGGCGCTGCCAGATCGAGACGCCCTTCGCCGTTAGGTCACGACCCATGTCGACAGTGACGGAGTGCGGATACTTCGTGAGCGTGACGCCATACTGGCTATGCCATATCGTCGAAAGGTCGCCGTCAACGAGGTGCTCGGCATCGCCCTCGCCCGGCTCGGCCGACGAACACGCGACGACCGTCGGCACGATGTCCTCGCCTGTCCTGACGTCAGGCGGCAGCTCGGCTGGAGGAAGCGAAGGAAACTTATTGCTTCCCCTGTTAGGAATACCAATAACAAAATCAAGCTTGAAAGTCTTGTTGTTTCTCACAATGTCCCTGCCGAGCGGCCCTGGCCCACACGATGCGCCGCCGAGTCCACGAACCGCCGTGTAGATGCCAAGCTCCGTCTTGGCGATCTCAGGCAGCTCTTCAGGATGCATGGTGAGCGCAAGCTCCGTCGGCGAATATGGGATCGCGGAGAACGAAAACGGCTTGTCAAGCGATGTCACGCCAAACCGGTAGTGTTTCGGTTGCGACGATCCCACCGCGACCACATAGGTATCCTCTCGGTTGCCCATGTCCTGCGGTTTGGCGTATCTTTCGACCATTTCGGCCACTGAATCTTTCCATAAACTGTTCAGCGCACCGCTCTTTCTGTCCGGATAGTTCTCAAATGGTCCTAAGCCCGCCCACATCACCTTGTCGAGAAACTTGTCGAGAGTAAAACGGTAACCGATTCGCGCAAGTTCCATGACGCGGCCGCGCGAGCGGATCTCCGACTGGCAGGCTACCATGCCGTTGCCAAAGACCGTCCACTTCTGCGCGACTACAAAGTGCGGATCATGCTTTGCTACGGGGCCGGCAGGAACGAACTCCGCCTGCTTCCTCGTGCGCCCGCCAAAGCCGACAAGGTGTTCCTTCTGCCTGCCGCGAACGTCGGCGACAACGGTGAACGACTTCGAACCGTCGGGATTCGTCGTCACATCGGAAATCGAAGTCGCCTTCTGCACAAGCTCGCGAAGTCCAGCCATCGCCCACCTGTCCCCAAGGCCAACTTCGTTGGAGCTCGGCGCGCGGAACGCATCGACCGTCATGGGAGCGAGAAGATACTCTTTGCCGTCCCGTTCGTACGAAACAAGCGCACCCGACTCGCGGCAGAAGCGAACCATGATATTGGTGCTGCTGAATACGAGAGCCTTGTCGTCTGAAGCATCCTTGACCTCGCCTTTGACTGAAAGCAATTCGCGATCGGACAAAATCTTGGTGTTTATAAACTCCGCTCCTCCGACAATGTGGCCCTTTTTGAGAAGTCCTTCGTCGTGCATCAGCGTAATGCAAACGTTGCGGCCAATCTTTTCGGAACCGTCAGCCCCCCTGCATTCCGGAAGGTCGAATGTCTGAACACCGCGTGGTGGCATCGTGAGTTTGGCTTTAAAACCTTCCGTGGACAACTCGTAACCTTCTCCACTCCTAAAGTAGTTGAGATTCTTGACCGTCACTTTCTTTCCGTCTTCGGAGAACTTGATGTCGAACGGCTGGAAGACGATCTTGACCTCGTAGAAGCCGGGCTCTAGGCAGCGGTCGGAAAGAATGACGCCGTTCATCACGAACTGCCCGTCGTTCGGCACATCTCCAAAGTCGCCGCCGTAGGCAAGGATCATCTTTCCGTCCTTGTTCTTCTTATAAAGCCCTTGATCGACCCAGTCCCAGATCGCCGCGCCGAGGATCACGTCCGACGACTCGATCGCGTCCTGGTAGTCCTTCAAGTTGCCCATCGCGTTGCACATGTTGTGCGCGTACTCGGAAATGTAGAACGGCTTCTTCGCCTTGTGGTCGTTTGATTTCCACACCGTCCAGTCCACGCCCGGGTACTGGTTGGAATCGACGTCCGCGACGGAATTGTCGCGCTCGTACTGGATCGGACGCGAGGGATCCATCTCTTTTATAGCAGCGGACGCGGCGGCGAAGTTCTCGCCCGGCCCCGCCTCGTTGCCGAGGCTCCAGAACACGACGGACGGATGGTTGCGGTTGCGGCGCACCATGTCGAGATTGCGCGCGACCGTCGCCTTCTCCCACTCCTTGCGGTGCGAAAGCGACGCCTCGCCGTAGTAGTAGCCGTGAGACTCCACGTTCGCCTCGTCGAGCACGTAGATGCCGTAGATGTCGCAGAGGTAGTACCAGTAGTCGTCCTCGGGATAGTGCGAGTTGCGAACGTGGTTGATGTTCGCCTCCTTCATGAGGCGGATGTCCTGGAGCTGCCTCTCGCGCGGCACGTAGTGTCCGTACATCGGATCTGACTCGCTGCGGTTCACGCCGCGAAACTTGATCTTCTCGTTGTTGAAGTAGTAGCGTCCGTCGCGCACCTCGGAAGTGCGGAAACCGACAAGGCAGGAGACGTATTCAGAAGCACGGCCAGCCGCCAGAAAAACACCGTCTTCAGAATATTTGTCATTGTATGGATACATGACCAGCTTATAGCAATTGGGGGTCTCTGCGCTCCACAGCTTAGGATTCTTCACAACAAACTTGCCTGTTGTCCCCAAAGTAACGCTCTCCACTTCGACGGGCTTGTCATCCATGTCGTACAGTCCGGCAAAGCTCGTGGAGCGGGACGACGGAACGGTGTCACACGTGACAATCAGCTCCCAGTCGCCATCCAGTTTGTCCTTGTCAACCGGCCGCGGCGTGACGGTGAAATCGCGTATGCGCGTCTTCGGGCGGGCGAGAAGCCAGGTCGAGCGGGCGATGCCGGAGAGGCGGAACATGTCCTGGTCTTCGAGATACGAGCCGTCGGAGTAGCGGTACACCTCAAGCGCGACCGTGTTCTTGCCGCTTTTCACGAACTTCGTGACGTTGAACTCGGCGGGGTTGCGCGAGTCCTTCGAGAAGCCGACGTACTCGCCGTTGACCCAGAGGTAGAAGAACGAATCGACGGCGTCGAACTTGAGGAAGATTTCCTGTCCGCTCCACTTCTCCGGCACGTCGAAGTCGCGGCGGTAGGAGCCGACGGGATTGCGCGCGGCGTAGGAGGTCCAGTCCTTCGGTGGTTCGCCCATGACGTCCGGCTGGTCGCGCTTGAAGGGATACGTCTGGTTCACGTAGAGAGCCGTGCCCCATCCGCCCTTGCCGTTCGCGCCATACGCCTGCCACGAGCAGGGAACCTTGATCGTCTCCCAGCCCGAAACGTCGTAGTCCAGCTTCTCGAAGCCTACGGGACGCGACGCGGGGTCGGGCGACCACTTGAACTTCCACGCCGTCTCGGAGTCGAGCGAGATCGTGCGCTCCGAAAACTCGGGGAGAATCTTAAGCGCGCTTTCAAGCGTGTCGAAGCTCGAGAACGCCGCGCGGCGCTCTTCGCGTCCGAACGACAGGTTCTCAGGCTCCTTCCATTCCGTGCCCGTGGGCTGCGCGGCAAGCGCAGCTGCACACGGCGCAAACATCGCAAGCGAATACGCGGCAATCTTTTTCATCGTCTCGTTCCTTTTTTTTCGTCGCGGCACGGCAGGAGCCGCAATCAGGCGCGCTGCCGGAAGCAAATGCGGTTGATGATCTGGTCGAAGCTTTCGCGGCCCGAGATTATCTCGATCGCGATGCGGAGGTACAGGCAGCGAACGGGCGTCGTCTCGAAGCGCGGGAATCTGACGGCGTCCTTCTCCGTAGTCACGAGCGCGTCTGCGCCCATGTCGGCAGTGCGGTTGAGCGCGTAGAGGACTTCGCTCGCGTCGTAGCGGTGGTGGTCTGCGTATCGCTCGCACCACACGACCTTCGCGCCGAGGTGCCTTAGGGAATTCTCGAAGCCCTTTGGCGAAGCGATGCCCGAGAGCGTGCAAGTCGTCTTTCCCTCAAGCCACGAAAGCGGATACTCCTCGCGGCTCCACACGTCCCTCAGAACGCGCGGCGCGTGATTGCACTCCACGATTTCGGCCGTGGCGTTGTAGCGGCGAATCTCCTCGCGCACCGCCGACACGTCGCCGCGGCACTTCGTGAGGAAGATTATGTCGGCGCGCTTCAGGTGGCGCGCCGGCTCGCGCAGAACGCCGCGCGGAAGCATGTGTCCGTTGCCGAAGGGGTTTGTCGCGTCGACGAGAACAACCTCTATCGAGTGCTTGAGCTTCTGGTACTGGAAGCCGTCGTCGAGAATCAGCGTGTCGCAGCCGAGACGCTTGATCGCATACCGCCCAGCCTTCACGCGGTCGCGGTCAACGACAACGGCGACGCCCGGGAGATTCGACGCGAGCATGTACGGCTCGTCGCCGCCGGTCGCGGAGTCGAGAAGGACATGCCTGCCGTCCGAGACAACGAGCGGCTTCGAGACGACCTGCGTGAACATGCGAACCCACCACGGCGCCTCCTTGCGGCGGTAGCCGCGCGAGAGAATCGCGACCTTGCGCCCTTCGGCGGCGAGAGTGCGCGCGAAGATCTCGGTCACAGGCGTCTTGCCCGTGCCGCCCGCAGTCACGTTGCCGATCGAGATCACCTGGATGCCGAGCGGATAGCGGCGCTTGAGGCCTGTGCGGTAGAGGAAGTAGCGTATGGCGACGCCTGCCGCGAAAAGGCAGCTCGCGAACTTGAGGAACGCAAGTAGCATGCGGATGCCGAAGGGCTGGTCGAGGTCCGCACCCTTCTCCTGTATGAGCTTGACGAGATAGCTCTCGAGCCGCTCAATCCCGTTTGGCCGCGCCTTCCGCATCGTCAGGCGACCGGCGTAACGCCCTTCTTGAGGATGATGTTACCGTACTTCGCCGTCTCGCCCGAGACGACGACGGCATACGCCTTTTTCGCGCGCTCGTAGAACGCGAAGCGCTCCATGCGCTCGATTGTGCCGTCGTAGCCGAGCGCTTTGCGGTACTTCGCCTCGACCGCGGGGTCAAGCGTATCGCCGGGAACGGCGGCCATCATGACGACGGGCGTCGCGTAGGCGTCAAGCTCGAAAAGAGGGATTATCCCGGCGAGAAGCCTGTCCGCGCCGATGCCGTCGGCGCGCAGGGTGCGCGGGTTGAACGTGTGCCCCGGGAAGTGAGCGTCGGAAATGACGATTTCGTCGCCGTGACCCATCTCGGCCAGCGTCTTCAGGAGATCCGGAGAAACAACCGGAGAAATGCCCTTTAACATGCCCTGTCCTTCCTTTCCCTTTTCGGGTGGATGGGCCGGAACACACGACGCACACGCGACGCACGCCGCCGAACCGACTAGAAACTCCCTGCGCGAGACATCCATCCCTGCGCATATTATACCAAAACTTCTACAGGGCTTCGTCTTCCCCTTGGTCTTTCTTTACCTTGTCCAATCCTGGAACAGAATGCCACACACCCGAGACGAGCGGCCGCGACGCCTTGCCGAAGCAGTTGAACGCGCGGACTTCGACGACGTAGTCTACGTCCTGCGGGAGCTCTGCAACATCGAACCAGAAGCGCTGGCTCTTCGGCTCGTACTTCGCCATCCGCGAATAGGCGGGAGAGAGAAACTTCTTCGCCATCGGCTTGGAGCCGTCCTTCGGCACGATGCGTATCTCGTAGTCGAAGACACGCCCGCCTGCGGGCGGCACGGCCGACGGAAACTCGCAGTTCATGACGATGACCCACTTGCCGGACCTGTTCTCGGTATTGCGGGTGTCGATCCGCAGCTTGGCGCCCGACGGGAACTCCGGCGCGACGGAGGCCGCGGCGCGAGAGGCGAAATCATACGGCTTCTCGCCGCAGGAAAGCGGAACGATCCAGGCCGGCGCACCCTCGGCGCAGTCCTCCTCGATGTCGATGCGCTCGATGACCATGCGGTCGTCGTAGACGGAAACGAAGAAGCCCTGGCCGCCCCTGAGGTCGCGCCTGTCGGGAATCATCGACATCGCCTGCACGGACGTTCCGTCTCGCTTGCCGCCGCCGTTTTCATGCCCGGGCGGGAAGCAGGCGTAGGAGAGAGAGGGCGTGGCAATCGCCGTGAACTCGCCCTGCCAAATCGACCGCTCGTCGTTGAACGGGCGGTGGGAGTGTCCGGTGAACGCAAAGGCATTCGGAAATCCCTTGAGCGCTGCGAACGCGGCGCCCTTGTCGTCCCATCCGCGGCTGTCGGAAGTGGTGCCGCGCGCGGGCGGATGCTGGAAGTAGAAAAACGGCCTGCCATTCTTGAAGCGTCCTCCGTTCTCAGCCATCCATTCTGGAAACTTCTTGAAGGAATCCCACTCCGCGGACACAAAGTCATAGCCCTTCACCGTCCTCACGCGGACTGGCGCGTACTTCTCACCGAAGATACGCTCCCATTCCTTTGCAAGTCCGATTCTGACAAGCGCCTCGTCTTCGGAATAGCCGTTGGCATGCATCTCCATCGTCATGTCGCCATACGCCCAGCCCTCGAAATCGTGGTTGCCGGTGCAGAAAAGCGGAACGACGTCCGTTCCCGAGAACACCTTGTCCCACGTGGTCTTGATATACTCAATGCCGCTCCTAAGCCCCCAATCCGTCAAGTCTCCCGGAATCATCACGGCGTCCGCGCCGCGCGACTTGAAGTATCTGAAAGCCCTCTCCGTCATTGCACACGACTTCTGTGTCGTGATATGGATGTCGCTCACGACGCCAAACCTGAGACGCGGCGTCCCCACAAGCCATCCTCCTGGCTTGCAGCCAACGATGAAGAACGCCGCCGCGCCGCCAATAAACCCCCTGCGGGAAAACTCCATGTCGTTCATTTCTTAGACCATTCTTGGATTATATTTATGAAAATTCCCACCACGTCAAACCGCTCTTCACGAATATGACGAACGCGGCTGACGGGCGCGTCACTTCATCATGAGCGCGGCGAGGAGCTGCGCGAACTTCGCGCCGTCGGGAACGGGCGAGCCCTCGGCGACAAGCGCCGAGTCGTAGAGAAGCGTCACCGCGTCCTTGAGCGCGTCGCCCTCGAGGCCCTTCACCTTCGCTATGAGCGGATGATTCGGGTTGACTTCGAGGATGCGCTTTTCGTCCGGGACTTCCTGCTTCATAGCGCGCATCATGCGAACCATCGACGGCGGGAGCGCGTGCTCCTGCTGGACAAGGCAGCAAGGCGAGTCGACGAGGCGAGTGGAGACGCGAACGTCCGAGACATGCGACTCAAGCTCCTTCTTCACGGCGTCGAGGAACGGCTTCAAGTCCTTCGCCGCCTTTTCGTTGGCGTCCTTCTCGGCCTTCTTCTCGTCGTCGCTGCCGAAGCTGACGTCGCCTTTCGCGACATCGACGAACTTCTTGCCGTCGAATTCGCGCAGCGACTCTGTCAAGTATTCGTCGACGGGATCGCAGAAGAGCAGCACGTCGCAGCCGTGCTTCCTCGCGGCCTCGAGTTGGGGCGAGCGGCGAGCGTCTTCCTCGCGCTCGGAGACGAGATAGTAGATGTCCTTCTGGCCAGAGGCCATGTCCTTCACGTAGTCTTCGAGGAAGATGCGCTTGCCGGCGTCGGTGCGAGCGGACGGCCACTTGAGGAGCTTCTTGATGCGGTCGGCATTCTCCCAATCGATATGCACGCCTTCTTTAAGGACCGCGCCGAACGAAGTGAAGAACTCGTCGTAGCGCTTCGCGTCCTTCTTCTTGATCTCCTCGAAAGCGGAAAGAACCTTCGCCGTGACTGCCGACTTGATCTTCTGAATCACCGCGTCGTCCTGAAGCATCTCGCGCGAGACGTTGAGCGGCAGGTCGCTTGAATCGACAACGCCCTTCACGAACCTGAGCCATGTCGGGAGCAGCATCTCGATATCATCGCCGATGAAGACGTTCCTGACGTAGAGCGAAAGCCCGCGCTTCTGGTTGGGCATGAAGAGCTCCATCGTCGCCTTCTTCGGGATGAAGAGAAGCGCCTTGAACTCGACCTGGCCCTCGGCGCCGAAGGGAATCGTCTCGAACGGCGCCTCCCAGTCGTGCGTAAGGTGCTTGTAGAATTCGTCGTATTCCTCCTGCTTGACGTCCTTCTTCGCGCGCTTCCAGAGGGCGACCATCGTGTTGAGCGGCTTCGCCTCGCGCTCCTCACGCGACTTCTTGTCCTCGTCCTTCTCGTCCTTCGGCACGTCGAGCTGGCGGAAGGTGATCGGGTAGGCGATGAAGTCGGAGTACTTCTTCACGAGGTCGGAGACGCGCCACCAGTCGAGGTAGTCGAGCTGGTCGTCGCGGAGATGCAGCGTTATCGAAGTTCCCGGGAAGTCGCGATCGCCGTCGGAAATCGTGTAGCCGCCCGACATGTCGGACTCCCACTTGCACGCGATTTCGGTGCCGCGCTTCAGCGTTTCGACCGTCACCTTGTCGGCGACCATGAACGCCGCGTAGAAGCCGACGCCGAACTGGCCGATTAGCTCTGGTAACGACTCTCCGCCCTTCTCCTTAAGCATCTCGCGGAACTTCTTCGTGCCGGACGATGCGATGGTGCCGAGGTTCTGCTCGAGCTCGGCGGCGTCCATGCCGATGCCGTTGTCGGAGATCATGAGCGTCTTCGCGCCCTTGTCGGCGGCGATCTGGATCTTCCACTCGGGATTGTCCGCGACGAGCGCCTTGTCGGTGAGCGAGAGAAACTTTGCACGGTCGATCGCGTCGGACGCGTTCGAGATGAGCTCGCGGAGGAATATCTCCTTCTTCGAGTAGAGAGAATTGACGACGAGATCGAGCATTTCCGCGATCTCGGCCTTGAACTGCTGTGTCTTCTTTTTCATTGATTATGTCCTTTCGCCGCGAAGCCATGCGACTGCGGCCTTTAAAAATTCCTCTGGAGTGGATGCGCCGGAAGTCACGCCGAGGTGCGTCACTCCCGAAAAGTCGAGCGCCTTCACTTCGTCCATCGTGCCAGCCCTGAACGCCCTGCACGGCGCACATTCGCAAAGCCGCGCCGTGTTCGACGAGCTTGCACTGCCAAGAACGAGGACGGCATCTCCGCCAAACGCCTTTACGGCATCCTGCCGCAACTTAGTCGCATTGCAGACCTCTGCCGTCGTCTCGACCTTGAATCGCGTCTTGAGCGCCGCGACGATCTCGGCAACCTCGTCTGCGTTCATCGTTGTCTGGCTGACGACGCCGAGGCATGCTGCTGCGTCTACGGCTGCCGCGCAAAACTCCTTTGCCGCCGCGACACTGGAAATCACGACGGCTTCCCCGACTTCGCCGACGATGCCCTTGACCTCGATGTGCCCGGGATGACCGATGACTACTATGCGAAGCCCCTTCGCGGCAAATTCTCGCGCGGCCTTGTGGACTCGCTCGACAAAGGGGCAAGTCGCGTCAACGACGCCGAGTCCCCTCGCCTTCGCCGCCTCCCGTATCTGCGGCGCGACACCATGCGCCGAAAAGAGCACCGTCGCGCCATCTGGAACCTCGGCGAGATTCTCGACGAAGACGAATCCGCGCTTCTTAAGTTCTTCGACGACGATCTCGTTGTGAACGAGTTCGTGAAGGCAGCAGAGGGAAGTGCCCGAGTCGTTGCGGCGTGTGGCCGCGAGTGACAAGGCCTTCTTCAGCGCGGCGGTAACCCCTGCGCAAAATCCATGGGGCTCAATGACGCTAATCGTCATCGTGCTTCTTTGCCTCGTTCCAGAGCTCATCCATTTCGTCAAGGGTCATGTCCTTGAGCGAGCGGCCCTGGGCCTTCGCCCCCGCCTCGACTGCGCGGAAGCGGCGGGAGAACTTCGAGGTCGAGAGCTCCGCGGCGCTCTCGGCGTCAACCTTGAGATGGCGGGCGAGATTGCAAACTGCGAAAACGAGATCGCCAAGCTCTCCCTTCACCTTGTCGGAATCGGCGGGCTTGTCGCTCTTCCTCGCGGCGATCTCGGCCTTGAGTTCGGCAAGCTCCTCCTCAATCTTCTCCATGGGACCGTCTGCGTCCTTCCAGTCGAAGCCGACGCGCGCGGCCTTCTCCTGTGTGCGCTGGGCCTTGAGGAGCGCGGGGAGCACGGCGGGGACGCCGTCGAGCGCGGAATGGCGCGCCTCCTTCTTATGCTCCATCTGCTTTATCTGCTCCCAGTTGCGGAGCACTGTTGCAGAATCCTTCGCGTCAACATCTCCAAAAACATGAGGGTGTCGGTGGACGAGCTTGTCGGAAATCGCGTTCGCCACATCGTCGAAGGAGAAGCGCCCCTCCTGCTCGGCCATGACGCACTGGAACATTACCTGGAGAAGGACGTCGCCAAGCTCCTCGACGTAGTTGGCCTTGTCCTCGGGGCGATCCATCGCCGCAAGGAGCTCGTGCGTCTCCTCGAGAAGGCAGGGCTTTAGCGACTCAAGCGTCTGCTCGCGATCCCACGGGCAACCTTTCTCGGGGTCCCTGAGCCGAGTCATTATGTCATGCAGTCGCTCGATGCCGGACATGTCAGACCCTGAGAATCTCAAGCACCGACTTGGCCGCAGCCGAATTCAGCTCGCGGACAACCTCGTCAGCGCCGCCGAAATCCTGATATGCTACGTGGGGGTTGATGACGGCGACGGAACCCATTCCAGCGACGAGCGCCGACTTGACGCCGAGCCCAGAGCCGGTGACGGCGATAGTCGAGAAGTTGCGGAGCTTGTTCATCGCGCATGCACGACGCCAGGCATCCCACTTTACGCTGCCGTAGGTCGTCGCCGTCTCGTGGTAGAGGACGACATCGTCGCCAAGAAGCCCATCGAACGCCGACTGCACCTCCTCTATGTTGGCACGCGTCGCAATCACGACCTTGACGCCCTTCGAGGCAAGCGCGGAGACGAAATTCTTGAAGGACGCGCCTACCGCCTTCGGCACCGCCTCGTTGAGCGCGGCCTCGAATGCGGCGGCGAGATCCTTGGCGGCCTTGGCCGCGGTCTTCTTCGTCTTGACGACTGAGAAGTACTCGGCAAGGGCTCCCTGGTAGTTGCCTCCGGCGAGATGTTGGGCCTCGATGCGCTCATCGAAGGGAATCTTGTCGAGCGCAGAAAGGAAGTTCTTCGTGACGGTGAAGAGGAGCTCCGCTCCGTCCATTGCGGCGAAGTCGAACTCAACTATCACGCCCTTCATTACGCTATCTGCCATGGCAACCTCCTTCTTCGGGTCGAGCCGAGAAACTTCGGCCGACTACTTAGCGGTACGCTTCTTGCGCGGCTTGGGCTGCCCAATCTCGGACAGCATCTTGCGGAACGAGCCCTTGCGCACGTTGAAGGGCTTGCCGCCCTTGATGCTCGGGAACTCGCAGGCGCAGATCTTTGCGCCCTTCCTCTCGTCGGGACCGACGACGCCGCTCTCGCCAGAGAGCGCGCACTCGACGGCCTTGCGGGCGCACTTCTCGATGAGCTTCAGGTCCTTCTTGCAGGGCGCCGCAGCGCGGGCAAAATAACCGGACTTGAACACCTGCACCTTCTCGGCGCCGAGAAGCTGGCCGAAGCGCTTGCCGATATACTGGCCAACGTTGACCTTGTCAAGCCGCGGATGGCCGAATGCATCCACCGGGACCTCCTCGCCGCGCTTCGTCATCTCCTTGATGATGTCCTTTACGCCTGCGCCCTCGGAAACGAAGATGTTGACGGAATCCCACTTGTCCATGATCTTCCTGAGACGCTCGCCTTCGGCCGCAAAGTCGATCTTGCACTCCGGCACGTAGACGGCGTGAACGTCCTGGCGCTCGGGCGTAAGCAGGAACTCGGGCACGAACTTCGTGCGCTTGAGCATCTTGCGGTAGCACTGCGCCGTCTTGTAGGTGAGCCAGCCGCAGTTGCGGCCCATGACCTCGTGGATCGTGAGAGCGCGCGGATTCGCGCTGTTCTCCTTGACGACATTCATGAAGAACTTCGCGCCCTCCTCGGCCGCCGTCCAGGCGCCGAGCGACTGCTTGATCGGATAGACGTCGTTGTCGATCGTCTTGGGAAGCCCGACGACGATAAGCGGATAGTTGTTGGTGGCGAGGTACGCAGCGAGATCGGCCGCGGTGGTGTTGGTGTCGTCGCCGCCAATGGTGTGAAGGACGTCAACGCCGTCCTTGACGAGCTGGTCGGCCGCGACCTTGAGAGGATCCTCGCCCTCCTTGACGAGGCCGCGCTTGACGCAGTCCTTTACGTTCGTGAGCTTCACGCGGCTGTTGCCAATCGGGGAGCCACCGTGCTTCGTCAGGATAAGCGCGTTCTTGCGGACTTCCGGCGTCACGGACACGGACTCGCCTTTGAGGAGCCCCATGTAGCCGTTGATGTAGCCGATCATCTCGACATTCGGCGCCTTCTTGGTGTATTCGTCGATCAGGTAACCGATTGAGGAACTTAGGCAGGGAGCAAGACCACCAGCCGTCAGAAACGCAACCTTCTTCACTTCTTTCGCCATGTTTTTCCTTCTTTCTTTGATTCAATCACAAATTACAGCTTTTTCGCAACGTTTGCCGTCTCAATTGCAGCCTGCATCGCCGAGAAACCCTTGTTACCCTGCTTGGTGCCACAACGCTCAACCGCCTGTTCAAGGCTCTCGGCGGAAACTACGCCGTCGATTACCGGAACGCCGGACGAAACGGAAATCTCAGTAAATGCCTTTGCCGTCGCCTGGTTGATAAGGTCGGCATGGGCTGTCGCACCCTGCACAACGGCACCAAGGCAAACAATCGCATCGGGCTTCGTGACGGCAAGTTTCGCCGCGACAAAGGGAAGCTCATACGCACCGGGAACCCTGACGAGAGTCAGGTCCTTTTCAGAACCGCCCATACGGATAAACGCATCTTCTGCGCCCTTGACGAGCTGTTCGACGAGAAAACTGTTGAAGCGGCTTGCGGCAATCGCAATTTTAAGCCCCTTGGCCGACAGCTCACCGTTGATTTCTTTCATTTCCAATACTCCCATTTGCAAAAAGTGCGGATATTGTATCAAAAACGGCGTATACTGTCAAAGCCAAGGACTTTGCGAACCTATAATCCGCGCTCCCAAAGCCCTAACGCCTTGCGCACCGCCCCTCCAAAGGCGCGAGCGAGAGACATCATTCCCCAGTCGTTTGGATGGCAGCCATCTACAGTTCCTTCAAAATCGTCCCTATACATGTCATCTTTCGGCAGATATACAAGATTCTTCCAGCCCTCGGCAACAAGCTTGTCATAAAGTTGCTTGATATACTTGTCCTTTGCATTTTGCCCACCGCAGTAGACATCGCACGACTCTGCCATGACAATCGGCACATCTGGCCGCTT
The DNA here is from genome assembly GCA_017406465.1 of Kiritimatiellia bacterium. Taxonomy (GTDB): domain Bacteria; phylum Verrucomicrobiota; class Kiritimatiellia; order RFP12; family UBA1067; genus UBA1067. The sequence goes on from JAFQYM010000017.1 coordinate 163,638, forward strand.
GGCGCGCAGGTTTCTTATGAACGGCTCGTAGTTCTCCTCGACATTGCGGCCGTTGCGAGCTCCAGATGCCAGCGACCCCATATTCCAAAGGCAGTCAAGCACATAGCAACTTGCGTCAATGCGGGCAAGGTGCTCGCTCATCTCAAACTCCATGGCGCCCGAGCCGGAAAAACCAAGGTTCACCACAGGGACATCAAGGTCTCGGCCAACGATATTGACAAACGCAAGGCCGGGACGTGAGCAACAACCACCATGGGTTATTGAAGTTCCGTAGAACACGACGGGCTTGTCGATGCCGCTCTTGCGGGGGCCAAGCGCCGAGACAGTCGCGTTCGGCTCGACGCCGAGCGAAAACTCCCTCACGCCGTTGTAGAGCGGAAGGTTCACGAGGCACGGCGTGCCGGGCGTCCACGGAATCTGCATCTGCGCACCATTTGCTTTGGTGATGCGGCCAGTCTTGACATAAAACCAGCGCCCACTCTTGGCGTCGAATCGGTAGACGTCGATTCCGCTAACGCCGGTAGACGGCATGTGGTCCATTGAAAGGTTCTGGTTGTACGGAATCCACTTGAACGAGAGCTTGCTTGAATCTGTCGTAAACCTAAACTGCATCCCTGATGTGTGGTGCTTCATGTTCCGCACTCCGCCATTCACGTTCGTCGTTACACCTGCTGGCAGACGGTCATAGTAGTGATCGACATCGTTGAACGCGCGGCCCTCGATTGGCAGGAGTTTCCCGTCAATCCACTTGATTCCGTTGGTGACGACAATGCCTTCCACGGCCATGTTCTTGTCGTACTTGGCGATGTCGTTTGCGAGCGCCGCGCCCGCCGCGAAGACTGCAACCGTGCATGCCGCAATCCTGACGGTCAACCTTTTCCCATTTGCCACATTCCATTCCTTCCTGTTAATAAATGTCATTTTTGATGTAACTATTGTATCATATCCCCCTCGACACTTCAACGCGCGACTTAACATCTAGAGCTAAATCCTACGTTCTTGCGCCTCCCTTGACACGATGACCTTAAAACTTCGCCAGGATATCTGGTATGTTGGACTTGTCAAGCGATGAGAACGCAAAGCATTTCTTGCCAAGATGGTTGAGCGATGCCCCGACATGTACGAGTGTCGATTTGTCGATGATGAGAAAGCGGTCGTGAAACTTGTCCGATTCCTTAACCGTAAGTGTGTCGCCATATTGCGCGTTGAACTGAGCCACATCTACATCATGAAGCTGGTTCTTGCGGGAGTTCTTAACCACGAGCACCGTCACGCCAGAACGCTTCTGCGCGACGAGCGGGAGAACCGAGTCATCGAAATACGGATCGATGACAATTAGTTCAGACTTCGCCATGCACATAAACTTCTTCATCTGCTCAAACGCATCATATATCTGTCCATCAAAAAATACCTTTTGCGGAGGGAACTTCTTGTCATGCATAGCGTCGAGAATCAATTTAAACCTTTCCTCATTGTGGGCTTGATCGATAATCTGCCGCCGTTCCATAGTGTCAATGCGCATCAGCATTGGAGCAAAAGAGGCAAGTGCCTTGCGCATTGCAACAAATGCATCCATAATCCTAATACTGACAAGTATTGCGGTTTCGCTCCGCAAAACACTTGAAAGCATTGCGATGCCTTGTTCAGTAAATGCATATGGACAAGACCTCGACCCACCCCAACTTGCTATCACAGATTGTGATTTCAAGTTTTCAGCTTCTTCCTTGTTCAGCTGAAACATGAAACGTTCAGGAAAACGATTTTTGTTGCGTTTAACCGCTTGGTTCAATGCGCCGGTGGATACACCATAGAGCCCTGAAAGGTCACGGTCAAGCATGACTTGTACGCCACGAGTCGTAAAGATTCTCGAACGTATAGCCTCCGCCGTTGTTGGTTCTGCAACGGCCAAACTATTCGTGCCTTCGCCTGATTCTTTTCCCAATTGAGCCGATTTCTGATTTTTCATGCCGCTTTCCTCGCGGCTTTGGCCTTGGCGGGGTCGGGAGGTGTCGTCTTAACGAGCTCGACGATCTTTGCGGTCAAGTCGGGATTGTCGCGCAGATATGCAATAGCCGCGAGCGACCCCTGGGCAATCTGCTCGCCACCGAAGCTGAGCCAGCTGCCTCGCCTCTCCACGACGCCGCGCGCAAGCGCCGCGTCAAGGACGGAGCCCTCCCACGAAATGCCGCACGAATAGAGGATGTCGAATTCGGCCTCGGTAAACGGCGAGGCGACCTTGTTCTTCACGACTTTTACGCGCGTGCGATTCCCGACGACCTCGCCGGCGACGGACTTTATCGCGCCGATGCGCTGCACCTGAAGCCGGCAGCTCGCGTAGAACTTAAGCGCCTTGCCGCCAGGCGTCGTCTCGGGATTCCCAAACATCACGCCAATCTTTTCGCGTACTTGGTTTGTGAAGATACAAAGCGTCTTCGTCTGCGCAATCGCAGCCGTTAGCTTTCTCATCGCCTGCGACATAAGCCGCGCCTGAAGCCCTACATGGCTGTCGCCCATCGCGCCGTCAATCTCGGCCTGTGGCGTCAGCGCCGCGACAGAATCGACGACAACGATATCAACGGCGCCCGACTTCACGAGTTCCTCGCATATCGTGAGCGCCTCTTCGCCGCTCGACGGCTGGGAGACGACGAGGCCTGCGAGATCAACGCCGATCTTCTTCGCGTAGCCGGGATCGAGCGCATGCTCTGCGTCGATGAACGCCGCCGTTCCGCCCGCCTTCTGGATGTTTGCGACGGCATGTAGCGCAAGCGTAGTCTTGCCCGAAGACTCGTGGCCGTAGAGCTCGATTATGCGCCCCTTCGGGAGTCCACCGACCCCAAGCGCGAGATCAAGCCCGAGCGCACCAGTCGAGACGGCCTCGACATCTCGCCTCGCTTCGTCACCAAGCTTCAGTATCGACATCTCTCCGAACTGCTTCCTGATTTCCTTCATCACGTTTTCAAGTGTCATGGTTGTTTTCCTTTTGAGTTAAATTCAAGACTTCTTTTTAGCCGTGTAGAACATGTAGAACGTGTAGAGTTTCTGCATGTTCTACCTGTTCCACGTGGTTATCCCCAACGGACATACCGTTCGCTCTTCTCGAACAGCTGAACGCCGGGGACATGATCGATCTCGGCCCGCATGCGCGAGTTTGGCTCGCCATAGACCTCGATCACATCAAATCGGTAGCCGCCCTTCCAATGCTCCTTGGCAAGCCAGGTGCGGCAGGCACGGCGCAAAAGGTCCTTCTTGCGCCGCGTTATGCTCTGAAGCCGACGCGCATACGGGCTTCTCCGCGCATGCTGCTTAACCTCGACGAACGCCATCACGTCGTACATGCGGTCGTAGGCGATGACGTCGATCTCAAGCCGCTGGTCGCGGCGGCAGGGGCGGACGTTGCGGTCGACTATCTCGTAGCCGTGGACCCGCAGGTACTCGACCGCAACGTCTTCGCCCCATGCGCCGTGTTCGACGCCGACGTTAGGCACTTTAGGCCGCAGCGGCATTCCGCGCCTCCCGCGTTTCGCGGCGATAAGCCGTCGTGTCATGTTCGACAAGCATCGGGATGCCGAAGCTTATGACGCCGAACGAATTCTCGATTGCGAGCCCAAGCCCAAGCGCCTCAGCATCGGAGAGGATTATCCTTGCGTTCGACTCGTCCTTCCCGTCGTTCGAGGTGCGATAGAGCTCGAGCGAATAGCCGGCCATCGGCTCGACCATGTGCCTAAGGACTATGCGCGTGTAAAAGCGAGCCGTCCTGTGGTACAAGCCCTTGCCATCCTCTATCGACTCGCACTCACCCCTGAGCACCTGAACGATGCGCGTCAGGTCGGAAAAGTCAAGCTTCACCGTGAGCCTGCCGTCCCAGTCGAATTTCGGGAACACAGGATTCGGAGACATGCGGTCGCCGATTGTCAGCTGGTTCGCCATTGTCATCATTATGCACCCGTCCGTGTCGTCGTGTGCCGGATGAAGCGAAAGCTTCAGCGCACAACCAGTGCCCTTGGCGTTCGCATGGTAGAACGCCAGATTCGGGCGGTATTGGCCGACCTTTGCTGGAACGGCGTCTTGAGTTGTATTCTCGTTCATGGTTTTCTCCTTTCGTTTGTTTTTGCTTCGCCAGGCCGTCAGGCCCAGAAAGAATCAGATCCGTTGTCGAGCTGACGATATTGGGCGGCACGGAAAACATCCTCCTCCGACACGTCAGCACGACCCTCCAAGTCGGCGCATGTGCGCGCGACCCTGAGTACGCGATCGTAGGCGCGCGCCGAAAACTGAAGCCGCTCAAGTTGCTCGCGAAACCGCCGCGCCGCCTTCTCGTCCAGGCGGCAGATGTCCTTTAGGTCACGGCTCTTTGCGTCGGCGTTCGTAGATATCCCTGGCATGCCACGATAGCGCTCGCGCTGCAAAGCCCTCGCCGCGACTACACGCGCGCGAATCGCCGCACTCGATTCTCCTGGCTTGAGAGAGTCAAGATCGTTGGGCTTTACGGCGGCAACGCCACACTGGATGTCGATACGGTCGAGCAGAGGTCCAGATACGCGACGCTGGTACTTGAGTATCTGCCGCTGGTTGCAACGGCACTCGTGCGTCGGATCGTTGTAGTAGCCACAGGGACAGGGATTCATCGCCGCGACAAGCATGAAGCGCGACGGGAAATCGAGCGCAGCCGCCGCACGGGAGACGGAAACATGGCCGTCCTCTAGCGGCTGGCGAAGGACTTCGAGGGCGGGGCGAGGAAACTCTGCGAACTCGTCGAGAAAGAGGACGCCGCGATGCGCGAGTGAGACTTCCCCAGGAACCGGCTTGGTTCCGCCGCCAAGAAGACCGATTGAACTCACGGTGTGGTGCGGCGCCCGGAAAGGCCGTGATGTGACAAACATACCACCACCCTTCTCGCGCCCAGCAACGGAATGGATCTTCGAGACCTCAAGCGCCTCCTCTACGCTCATCGGCGGGAGAATCGAAGGTATCCGCCGCGCGATCATCGTCTTGCCCGACCCCGGCGAGCCAATCATCAGCAAATTATGCCCGCCGGCAACTGCAACCTCGACCGCCGTGCGAAGACTCTCCTGACCTTTAACGTCTGCAAAGTCGTCGCCATGCCCTTCGTCTGCAGCGACGAGAGAGGCGAGGTCGGTCGAATGCGGCTCTATCTCCAACTCGCCGCTAAGGTACTTAACCGCCTCGCCAAGGGTTCTCACTGGAATGACGTCGATGCCCGAGACGACGCTCGCCTCCTCGGCGTTCTCCTCGGGCACGAGCACCGCGCGGCGACCGATGCGCCGCATCTCGACGACAATGGGAATGATGCCTCTGACGCGCCTCACGCCGCCCGAGAGCGACAGTTCCCCCACAAGCGCATACTCCGAAAGCTCCTCGGTGCGAAGTCGCTGCGTCGCCTTGAGAAGCGAAACGGCAATCGGGAGGTCGTAGATCGGCCCCTCCTTCCGCACGTCTGCGGGCGCGAGGTTCACCGTAACGGCGTATTCGTCCTTAGACCTGAAGCCGGAGTTTCTAAGCGCGGTCGAGACGCGGTCCTTCGCCTCTTTTACCGCTGTGTCCGGAAGGCCGACGATCGCAAACGAGCTCGTCCCCTTGGAGGAGCTGACCTCGATCTCGACAGCAGACGCGTCTACGCCGTTTATCGCACCAGAATAGCATCTTGCAACCATGTTCCCTTTTCCTTTCGCCTTGTTTTCCAAGACGGGAACATTGTCGCAAATCTATAAATTTCGCGTGGGTCGCGAAAGGGTTTTTTTCGGGTCATTTTTGACCCAATCGAAGGAGTCAGTACAGAGAGGTCAGAGAGCCAACAGGGTCAATCTCATTCCGAAGACTGCGTTGGCATGGTGTTGATTACATTCTCGAAATACGCGCGACAGTTCTCCCAAGCATTTGTGTCTGCGACAATCAAATTCGCGCACAAATGCCTGTCACTGCTTGCCGCATACCCCGGAACGCAATCCACAAGCATGGCATCGACGGCAACTGCGCTTGCTATGTTGGTCCGATTCGCATACATGGCCTGCACGCCCGCGTTCCATGCGGGAGAATTTGTCATCCCCGCTTGATACGACGTCTTCAATATGTCACAGAATTTCCTGCCCGCCATATTCCTCTCCCTCTCTGAATACTTTGCTGAGTTGCCGATGACTTCATTTGCAAATGACGAAAGCCACTCGTCCAGGCCATGCCACATGAAAACAAGCTCCATCGACTCCATCCTTGCTGGCATATCATCGCCAACGGCATATGCCTCGACTGCTGGCAGGGCATTCGTATACGACATCGCCGCGCATTGTCTAATGGCTGCCTCGGCAAGGGCATTCCGGCGACCATCGTCATAACGAGTTCCTGACAACGCTTTCGAGGCAGTGAAGCTGAGATTGTTCAGATACCAATCAAAGACTTCCTGTTTTTCGGCAAAGGTCCAGCTTGCATCACCAGCGAAGAAATCTGATTGTAGAGCAACTGCGTGCGGTAGTGATACAATCCTGTCACCTTGCAGACGCGTACAAACAAGGAGCGGGGACAGCATGGACCTAATCAGGCTGTTTGTCTCAGAGCAAGTATGCCCGGCAGAAGTCAACGACACCGCAACCGTTGAAATGACGACAGTTATCCGTGCTACGGCCCTCATTGTGAATACACCTCACTTTCATTCGTAGAAACATCATTGGCACCTACTGCAATATAGATCGCCTGTTGTCCACCTTCTGGCAGCGCCTTAACTTTGCCGAATGGGATATCAACTCCATAATCTCCAGAATTCCCGTACATCAAGAGCGACATGACTGTTGCCTCAACCGGGAGCCAGCAGGGTCAGACATCGTTGGAACGCGTTACGAAGTCGCCATTGGGTCGGAGAATGATCTGCGCGTTCACGACGAACTCAGTCCGGCAAATTTGCTTCTGGATAGGCGACAAGCTCGTTGATGGCGTTGGTGACGTAAGAGTAACTATATTGATTTATGCCCCGAGAATAAACTGATCGCAGCACAGCAAGCCGCCGTCGGCTGTAGCGATACGAAGCATCATGTCGCATTATCACATCGTCAAGCCACTTGTGGCACTGGTTTACATTGGCGGCAAAGTCATATGTGGTTTCCAACGCAAACGCACGCACAGCCAATGGCACTCCGTTGCCCCATGCAGCATCAACCAAGCTTATGCACACGTCATCTCGTTGTTGCGTCATCTTTGGAGGAATGTTTGTAAGCGCGAAATAATTTCTTGCTGCCTGGACGGAGTTGCTTGTCACGCCCTCGATTCGCAAGACCGACTTGACTGCCGTCTCCCCAAGAACGGGATTCGTGGCGCACGAATATAAAAACGGCAGCTGCGCGGACGTGCCGTATTCGCCGAGACTTTCTATCATCATTTCCGCAACATTCGTGTTGTTTGTCTGCGCAAGTTCGCAGATCAGCCGCGCAAGGCGGTTGGTGTCCCCGTCGAACCACGAACGATTCGTAATCTTCCTTGACTTCAGTTCATCCCGGAAGTCCAATGTAGCACGTCCGCACAAACGACTCGGCAATGTCACAAACGAAACGATCTTCTCCTTCATGGCATCGTCTGAAAGCGGCGCAGCTCCATCTGCAAAGGCACCAGCACATACCGCCGCACCCAACATTGCAAAGACTGCTCTTCTGATCATGTCTATTCCTCCATTTTAGTTGTGAACAGGACTTCTATCCCCCCACGGAAATGCAAGAGGCGCAAGGCCCTTCTCCCATACCTTGTTGCCCTGGACGTCATAGTGATAGTGGACTCCGTAAATCCCGCCGTTCGTTATGTCTCGCCGAGAGTCGTATTCCGGCACCTCCCCAAGCATCAAGATTCGATCTATGATGTCTTTCATCTTCGTACCGCCTTGGTAATACCGAGTCCCCGGTGCACCTTGTCCACTACATCCGCCGTTCCAGTCATCGTAGAGATTGGAAAACGACGCCATCTCCCCTGTGCCCAGCGCAACCAGTGGACCCTCTTCCGCCTTCCCCCCTTCATTGGACTTGTATATGTCGCAAAGGCCGAAGGCATGACCTATCTCATGTGCAAGAGTGTATCGCGTTGCCAGAGAAGTCACTACAATTCCCCCGCAGCCATGTGCTGCCTTTGTATGTCTGCTGTCCACAAAGCTATTGATGAAGTAGCACTCAAGTCCGTATGTGTTCGTGGCAACATTCACAATCTCGTCAAATGTCCATTTTGATGTGGCATTAGTCGGCGTCTCACACAGCGCATCGTATGCATCTGGAATGTTCGTAACGACAACTGGCTCGACGAGGTTAAGCGTAACGCCGACTTGCGCGTAGATGTCGTTTGCGTCCTTAACCATCTGGCGAACTTGGTCAACCTCCCTTGCCTTGTTGTTCCCAATATCCGATATTATCCACGCCCTGAGGTTGACCGTAACAGGCTCTACGACCCGCACCTGAAATGTCGGCGCGTAGTCCGCCCGCCCTCCAACATGAACCTCCAGCGATTCGTATCCCGCCGCAGTGCCGCGCACCGTGACGCGGCGACCCGTGCTGGGACCTACGAAATCAAGTCCCTGCGACTTCACCCAGACGATTTCGGAGTCGGGAAGCGCCGTCGGCGACACCTCGACGCTGAAGTATGCCTCGCGCCCGACCGCGACGCCGCAGGGATTGACGGCGTAGCAGTGCTCCACGCCGTCCTCCACAACATTCGTCACGGTGCTGCACACGGGCTCAGCCACGGGCGACACTATAGTAAGCCTCTTCGACGCGGTCATCTCCGCGCCAGTCTCGGGCACCCACCTCGCCCTGATATGCACTCCTGGATGCGATGCGCTGACGGTAGCGGGGTTGAAGTACAGCGGCATGGACCAGTCGGTGCATGAAAGGACAGGGTACACGCTTCCTGGCTCTATCGGCTCCGTGCAGGATGCGTCGGAATAGACTAGCGGCAGCCCGCCAAAGCCCTCGTCGTAGCCATAGACACCCTCGAACACTACCGTGCCGTTCGTCACTGCCGGCGAATGGAACAGAATTCTCCCCTCAATTATGTCGTCATCTCCAGAGAACGGCATAACGCAGTCGGCATTCCCGTTGGCATCGTCATCGTCGTCGTTGACAAACAGCACATCAGGCGCGGATATCGTCAGGCAAATCCCGTCCCCGCCGCCATCAGGACCAAGGACATAGAATGAATGGAGCGTGCAGTCGCCAATCGTGACTTCGAGCGAAAGGGACGCCTGCGTCAAGTCTGCCGCCGGATAATGACATGTCATCTGCGTAGCCGGCAGTATCGGCGTGGATATGGAAACAACGTCAGGATCCGAGGTGTTCCATCTGTACAGGGGGTTGACCACGCCTTGCGGAATGTCGCCGACAATCGCCGCGAAAGTCTCGGTGTCGCTCATGGCTGACGGTTGCCAAGTCGACGGCGACACTTGCAGAGTAGGAATCCACAGCACGTGGGAGCGCGGCGTAAACAATGTCAGCGGATACATTGGCGAAACAAGCTGAAGCCCCCTCCTGTCGGTTGTCCACCGTCCATCGTTGATTCCCGCCATCCCCAGCATAGTCGGACGTGGCTCAATATCGTCGGCAGCGGAATAGACAAAGTTCGTCGCAACCTCAGGAAACACGGAAAGAGGATAGTCGATGCACTTGGACAGCAGAAAAACATACTCCCCAGCGTTAGTGATTGCGACGGAGAAATCGCCGACGGAGAGGAATGTCGTTTCGGGCGGGTCGTCTGCGACGGCTACAGAAAGCTTGTAGAGGCCGTTTGTGAGGCCAACGCCGACTTGCTGATCGACCCACTGCGGGTAGCCGACGGCAAGGATCTCGGTCGCGTTTGTGAAGTTCGCCGTCACCCATTCATCGTCCTGTCCAAAGCCGTCGTGGGGGAATGGAAGTTCGCGCGGCAAAAGCGCCGCGACGCCGTTTGTCGAAACCGAGACATTGCCGTTGCGGAAAAGCTCAAGCGCGGCAGAGACGAGATTGTTCGTGTCGCGGTTGATCGCCGCATCCGTCCAGACAAAGCGGTAGGAGTTGGACGGAATGAACTCGTAGCCAAACGTCGTGAGCCCGCGCACAATCTCGACCGGAACACCGATCGACGCAACGGCGTTTGTGTCAAATGGCGTCGGCCAAATCTGTCCACATGAAACGACCTCGACGCCGGAAAGGTGGTTCGTGCCACATGGAAACACCCAGCCGTCCTCGAAGTCCAGCCAAAACGAATCCTTCCAAGCGCCGCGCACGTTCCAGTTCGCGGCCTTGCGCTCGGCGAAATTTTGTTGGGGAGGTGTTGTTTGGACAGGATTGACAAGATTAACAAGATTTAGAGATGAGGGTACGTAGGATGTCGTCCCATGCAATCCTGTTAATCCTGTAAATCCTGTCAAGAAAACTCCCCCCTGTTGCATCTGCGGCAAAGGCGAATTCATGTTCGGCGGCACGCTGTTCGTCTTGCCACCGCCGTAGATCACACCGACAAGCAGAAACGAGCAGACGGCGACGCGGCCAAACGCGGTGAGCGAACGCCAGACGGAAAGCAGTCGCGCGAAGGTGTCGCGGGCTATGCGCGAACGAAGCAGCATCAAGGCGAGCGAAGCCGCGAGCCCGTACAAAGCAAGACGCATC
>JAFQYM010000086.1 GCA_017406465.1 Kiritimatiellia bacterium
GCCGCGACCCGCGCAAGGGCAAGCGGCTTGCCGACGTAGTGCGACCGGGGAAAGTCGCGGCGCTCGAGCGGCATTTCACGGAGCTGATTGAGGCGGACGGCGTGGCGGACAAGAAGTCGGCGCGGCGCTTCAAGCTCGAAAGGCCGCTCAAGGTCACGCCGGAGCTCGCCCCCGCCGTGGCGCGGGAGTTTCGCCGCGTCGTCTATACCTGCACGATGGACGCCCGCCGCCAGTTGATTCGCCCCGCCCACGAAGTCGCCGTCGGCATCTGGCTCGCTGGCCTCGTCGACCAAATTTGACTCCGCGACGCATCTGCCGCGCAGGTCGCGAAATGGGTGGCGCGGGTGTGGGGATGGGTATGGATCGTTATACCCCCAGCGCGGCGAGCGGAACGGCGTAGAAGCCCTCGCCAAAGCGGAGCGTGTGGTCTCCTGAATATAGAACAATGCCCGTGAACGGCTTTCCCTTGGCGAGATTCGCTGAGAACCACTTCAGGTGCTTGAAGTCATCCTTGCCTAACGTGGACCCCGCCTTGACCTCTATGCCAAGCATTGCCTCATCCGAGCGTTCGACTATGAAGTCTATCTCGCGCTTGCAGGAATCTCGATAGTGGCTGATCGAGTAGTCGAGAGAGGTCTCGGCAATTGCGGAGAGCTGGTTGTACACCCACGTCTCGACGAGCTTGCCATTCTGCTTTTCGTCGATATAGGCGGAGTCCTCGTCCCATCGAAGAATGTTGGCCACAAGCGCAGAATCCGTCGCAAAGAACTTTTCCCGCTTTCCTATCAATTCATAGTCGCTCTTCGCCCAGGCGGGGACTGCATCGAAAAGATAAAGCGCCTTAAGCGCCGCAATGTAGTTCTGGAGCGTGGCTTTGGCTAATTCGGCTTTTGCAGACAGCTCGTTTACCGCGATGAACTGTGCGGTGTGGGCGATGAGCGAAACCGCCACCTTGCGCAAAGTTTCCACCTTGCGGATTTCCGTTATGTCCTGTATGTCCTTCGTCAGCAAGTCGTCAAGGTATGTCTTGAACCAATCCTGTCGGTCGGCTGCGGACAGCTCCCTCGCCTCGGGATAGCCGCCCGCAAATGCCAGACGCAGAACATCGCGCTTGCCGAGTCCCGTGAAATCGCGCCCCTCGAACCCTCGCTTGAACGCGACATCAAGAAAGTCAGGTCCGCATCCGTTCATCTCAGCGAATGCAAGCTGTCTCAGCCGCACGACGCCAAACCGTCCAGCCAGCGAGTCCTTGACCATCTTTGCGAAGCGGAGGTTGGCACTCCCGGTAAGAAGATACTGCCCTTTGGAATTGTCGCGGTCGACGACCATCTTGATTGAATTCAGAAGCCTTGGAACTTTCTGTATTTCATCTATTATTATGGTCTCGTTCGGAGCATGCTTGACAAAGCCGTTTGCATCATCCGCCGCCGCCTTGCAAATGTCGTCGTCGTCTAGCGACCACCTTTTGGCATTTGGCAGATCCAGCATTTCTGTCAAAGTCGATTTGCCGACCTGGCGGGCACCGGTCAGATTGACACCTCTTCTGCACGAAAGCAGATGTTGCACTTTTTCTGTTTGCCAACGCTTGAACATTCTTTTTGCCTCCATTGACGAGTTTCGGCACATAGCATAGCAAAAATCTTGGAAATGGTAAAGTAGGTATGTTAGAAAAAGTAAAGTAGCCTATCAGGTATCGGTAAATCAGCGACTTGCGAAAACAGCAACCACAGACGGCAGGGACGTAAATGATACTGCATTTCCCTGCATTCCCGCAACACATCGTGGCCCTTGTCACGCCGCGAAATAACACCTCAACTGAGGTTCAACTGACGATTTTAGGTTAAAAAAATGGCGATCATGACTGGACGCGTAACGGCGCGAATAGGCTCGGGAAGGGGTGGCGCGGTGCGGGCGAAGGAGGGGCGCCGCCAGATTCCCGCTCTTAGTTCCTCGATTCCAGATTTCTGCTTTCCAGACCCCGAAATGCGATTTGAGCCAATAAAATCAATGGCTTCGGGCTGGTTTAGAGGTCGGAGCGGGGGTGGGAGGTCGGAAAGCTGAGAAATTTCGAATCAGGGGGGGGCTTGCAATGGAGAAATAGGTTATGCTAAAATATCTTCGTCCTTGAGAAAGGATCGCTCAGCGGGCTGGCGTAAAGGTCCACCTAACGGCGGGGAAATCCCCGCCATATTTATTTGCCCTGCGATGTCTGGCATTGAGATATTTATTGACGAGTCTGGCGATTTCGGCCCTTACAGGGAGCATTGCCCTTATTATTTTGTGACGATGGTATTCCACGAGGCCGCCGAATCTCTGTACAGCAACATATTCGATCTTGAATACCGGCTTTCGGTATTGGGCCTTGAGAACCACTGTATACACTCCAGTCCGGCAATACGTGGCGAGGATGAATACTTTGGAATGGATTTGGCTGTACGGAGAAAAGTGATTTCCAATTTCATGGCCTTTGTTCACAGTGCCGCGTTTCGATACAAATGCTTCTTTGCGAAAAAAACAACCTCCGGTTCTGGCGAGCTGTTGTTGGAAGACTTGAAGGCGCAGATCGATGCCTTTGTCTCGGCGAATTACGAACGGCTTTCATCCTATAGCAGCATAACGGTTGCATACGATAAGGGGCAGAAGCAGATATCACAGTTGATATACGAGACGTTGGAGACTCGATTTCAGAATGTTCGCGTCACAAAAACCCTGCCAATTCATTCGCGCTTGTCTCAGGTAGCAGATCTGGTTTGCACGATGAACCGCATTGCACATCGTTTGTCGGAGACAGGGGCACTTGCAAAGCCAGAAAGCTATTTCTTTGGCGGCGAGAAGAACTTCAGGCGAAACTGGCTCAAGTCCATTCGGAAGAGCGAATGGAAATAATGATTGCTCGCCTCGTTTGTCCGGTGCGCGTGGGGGTGGGGATGGCGGCGCGCGAAAAGGCGCGAAAAGGCGCGCGGGGGTGTCGAAGGCCGCGGGCGGCGGAGGGTTTCTTCCGGGCTGGCGAAGGCGAGGTAGCTGGGGGCGAGATTCGGGGCATATTGCGATTTGAGCCAATAAAATCAAGGGTTTCGCGGGGTCTGTCCCCAATGGAGGCGGGGTGGGGGCGAAAAAATTTTTAAATTCTCCCTTGACATCCCCTTGCGCAGTGAACGCAAATTGTGCTATAATCGCATTGTCAAAAGGCAGGATAGGCGAATCGCACAGGGATGCGAACGGTCTAAGTTCCAAGGCCTCAAGACAACAAAGGAACACAAATATGAAGAAAGTCGCGTGTTCTTTTGATGTTTCCCTGACTCATTGACGAAAAATAGTTAGCTTTAGCTGTTTTTACCCAATTTTCGTTTGCAGCCCCAATTTCAACTAAGTTGGCTTCAGGTGCGTTTGCCCTTGAAATACTCTATCGTCTTCGCGAGGCCCTCGGCGAGCGGAATCTTCGGTTCCCAGCCAAGTAGCGCCTTTGCGAGCGTGATGTCTGGTTTGCGGCGCTTCGGGTCGTCGGAGGGAAGCGGCCTGAAGACGATCTTCGACTTCGACTCGGGAAGCTGGCGCAGCGTCTCCTCGGCGAGCTCGCGGATCGTGTACTCGCCGGGGTTGCCGGTGTTGATGACGGGCACGGCGGGCGTTACGCGCCCCTTCACCTTCTTGCCGCCGAAGAAGGCCGCGATCTTCTTTGGCGAGAGGTCCATATACCTGCGGAACGCCTCGACGAGATCGTCGCAATACTGGAACGAACGCGTCTGCTTCCCGTCGCCGAAGAGCGTGATGTCGCGGTTCGCGAGCGCCTGCATGATGAAGTTGGAGATTACGCGGCCGTCCTTCGGGTGCATCTTCGGCCCGTACGTGTTGAAGATTCGCACCATGCGGACGTCAACGCCGTACTGCCTGCGGTAGTCGGCGCACAGCGTCTCTGCGACGCGCTTCCCCTCGTCGTAGCAGCTCCTGAGGCCGATCGTATTGACGTTGCCCCAGTATTCCTCGACCTGAGGGTGGACGAGCGGGTCGCCGTAGATCTCGCTCGTCGACGTGTGGAGCATCCGCGCCTTCGTCTTGAGCGCGAGCTCAAGCATGTTCATCGTGCCGAGCACGGAGCTCTTCGTCGTCTCGACGGGGTTCTTCTGATAGTGGATGGGCGAGGCGGGGCAGGCGAGGTTGTAGATTTCGTCGAACTGCCCCCAGAACGGCTGCGTCACGTCGTGCAAGACGAACGAGAATCGCTTGTCGTCGAGGAGCTCGTAAATGTTCTCCTTCGTGCCCGTGAAGAGGTTGTCCAATGCGGTCACCTCGTAGCCGTCGGCAAGCAGTCGCTTGCAGAGATGGCTTCCGAGAAATCCCGCGCCACCAGTTACCAATGCTTTTTTCATGTCCCTGTCGCTTGTGCCGTTTAAGAGCTTGTGCCGTTTCAGGGTATTATACCATTTTTGCCGATACCGTGTGCCCGGTCTGTAGGAGTCGTTTTCAGCAAGCGAGATTCAGCGCCCGAGCGCCTTTCGTTCGGCAGGGGTGATCACGCCATCCTCGACCTGCTTGTCGAGGTAGCTCTTTAGGGCGGCAGCGGACTTCGCGCAGAACTCGTCGCTCTCCTCCTTCGTGCAGAGCCCCTTCTCCGCGCGCTTGCGCGATCGCGCCATCGCCTTCTCCGCCCCCGTGATAGCGCGCTTCACCGCGACCGGCACGCGTAGCAGGCCGACTTGTCCGCCGGAGCCTTGGCGAAGGAGGAAGTCCGCCGCGATGCGCCGCTGCTCGGACTCCGGAAAGATCGAGAGCGGGTATGCGTTTGTAGTTGAAAGTTGAGAGTTTGTAGTGCCCTCGGTCAAGGTGACCTCCTTCTGGGTGAGCTTGACGGGCCACCCCGCGACCACGTTCCCCGCGTGGTTCGTGTAGCCGCCCTCAGCAAACGCGGAAAACGCGTACAGAATAATAATTGTCGAAACTATCGATCTTCCCATCATCTCCACTGTCCTTTAGTCCACCTTGGCCCTGATTATCTCCGGCAACCTGAAGGCGCACCACTGAGGCAGGGTCAAGACGCCGTTTTCGTATCCTACATTGCCATTCACCAACTTGACACCCCAGCGGATTTCCGGGTAGCTGTCGGATTCGATCATCGTTCGAAGACTCTTGGCGCGGTTGTTCTCGGCCTTCACCTCTATCGGCACAAGGCAATCTGCAGACCGCGCGAAGAAATCCATTTCAAGCGTCGAGTTCTCGCGCTTGTAATATGCGAGCGGCACGCCCGCCTTGACGAGCGCCTCGCCGACGATGTGTTCGAAAAGGCCTCCCTTCCAAGTGCCGAGATTCCGGCGAATCCGCACGTCTTCCTGCACCTCTTTCTCAAGCATGGACAAAAGCAGCCCGGAATCGCACAGATAGAGTTTGAACGCGTCGTTGTCGAGGTGCGCGCCAATCGGCAGTTCCGGCACGTCCATGCGCCGGCACTTTGCGACTACGCCGGCATCCTCAAGCCACTCAACGCAGCCCCAGTAGTCCTTGCGCGTCGCGCCCTTCGAAACCGTCGCCCACTGGAACTTGCGGTTCTCC
>JAFQYM010000087.1 GCA_017406465.1 Kiritimatiellia bacterium
CCGTCTTCTGCAACCTGCTCCTTGCGGACGAAATCAACCGCGCCTCGCCGAAGACGCAGTCCGCGCTCCTCGAGACGATGCAGGAGCGCTCCGTCACGCTTATGGGCGTGACGCGCCAGCTGCCGGACCCGTTCTTCGTCCTCGCAAGCCAGAACCCGATCGAACTCGAGGGAACGTATCCGCTCCCCGAGGCGCAGACCGACCGATTCCTCTTCCGCCTCCGCGTCGGCTCTCCCGACGCCGCGACGCTGACGGCGATCATTTCATCGCGGTCGCAGGGCAAAATGCCCGACCCCAACTTCTCGCTCTCAAAGGACGCGCTTACGCGCGCATTCGACACTGCCTCGCGCGTCGTGCTGCCCGACGCCGTCGCCTCGTGGATCGGACGACTCGTCGCCGCGACGCACGGCGCGGAGCACGTCAAGTACGGCGCATCGCCACGCGCGGCGATTGCGCTCGCGGAGTCAGCGCGCGCCTTTGCGCTCCTTGACGGACGGCCCTCCGTTGGCTTCGACGATGTACGCGCCGTCGCGATCCCCGTCCTGAACCACCGTCTCGTTCTCGACTACCGCGCCTCCTTAGACGGCGTCACGTCCGAAGATGTCGCACAGCGCATACTCGATTCCGTGCCCGTAGCGGAGTAATAAAAGTGGAGCCACAAAGAACAGGAGAATACAGGAGGAGGGGTGGGGTGGTTTTTGCCACAAAGAACAGAAGGGGCAGGAGGGTTGTGAAGCTGGGGCGAAGCCCCAGACCCCTTACTCCTGTATCTCCTGCTCTTTGTGGCTTAAAAAATCTCATCTCCTGTATCTCCTGTCCTTTGTGGCTAAAAACAGACACGGACAGAATCAACTATCGAATTTAGGTTTAACACAGAGACACAAAGGCACAGAGACACAGAGATGTTTTAGGGATTAGAGATATGACTACATACAGAAAATCAGTTCTTCTTTTCGTGGCTGCTGCGGCGCTGTCGGCTGCGCAGGCGAAGCCATCGATCCATACCTCGGGAATGCCGGCACCAAAAAAGGTCGGCGGGCTTACCGCCGTCCTTACCGAAGCCAACTGGCAGAGTTGCCGCCTAATCGATTCGCTCGAATACCGCGACGAGTCGGTCTCCCCTTCGGCGCTCTCGCACGACGAGTTGTTCTACCGCGTCTCCTTGAGGAACCTCATGTCCGTTCCTCGGACTTTCATAATCGCGGCAAGCGCAGCTCGCTCATCGGATTCATACAGAACCATAACGATTGAGCCGATGTCGGCGGTAACCGTCACGCTCCCGCTGGCGTTCGCATTCGAGGACAGGTCAAGTGGCTACCATTTCAGCATCTCCGAGCCAAAGCCGCCCGCAACCACCTCGCAGTTCAGGGGCGTTGAGCACATATCTCTCTCCAGCCACGCGGCCAACTACGAATCAAGTGGGGCAGACCCGAATCTTCTTCTCTCGGATGGCATCACGCGTGACTCAATACTGCCCTCCTTTAAGTACGACTTCAACACGGTGGAGCTTCGGCGCAAGCCGGACGACTGGCCACGCGACTTCCGCGCCTACCTTCCGTTCGACTCCGTCTGCCTCGCAAAGAACGTCGCTTCGTCGCTCTCCGACGAGACACGCGCGGCCCTTCGCGCCTACGAACTTCTCGGCGGCGAAGTAATGACGATGGAGGACGGCGCGCATCATCCAAAAGACATCGAAGCCAGGGCAAAAGCTGCAATGGGCCGCCGCCACGGGGACCTTGATGTCTCCTACTCCTACTACACAAGCAGTTCGCACAAAAAGTTCTCCGACAATGTCGAAAAGGTGCCGATACATGTCGGCCGGTCGCTCCCGGTCGGAATCCTCATCGCCTTCCTCGCACTCGTCGCCTTAGTGGTCATGCCCGTCACAGTCTGGTACTGCGCAAGGAAAAACAAACGGCTTTTACTCCTCGCGGCGCTCCCCGGCTCGGCGTTCGCGCTGACCGTAGTCGTCGCGATCGTGGCTCTCGTCGCATACGGCACCACGCCGACCGTGCGAGTGCAGGCCGTGACAATACTCGATCCGGAAAGCCGCTTCGCAGTGTCACGCGGACAGTTCGCCATCTTCGCCCCTGGACAGGTCACCAGGAAGATGTCGATTCCGTCCGACGCGTCCTTCCGCCTGCGTGGACGCGATGGCGGCCATTTAGAGGTGAAATGCGGCGAGACATTCCGTCTTGATGGTGACTGGGTCAAGCCCCTCTCGGCCGCGTTCTTCGACTTCGAGCGAGCCGAACGGCGCTCCGAGCGGCTCGATGTGAAGCGTGGCGCAGACGGAAAGATCTCCGTCGCGAACCTGCTCGGCTCGCCAATCGTCGGCGGGCAGCTCCAGCTGGACGGGCAACGCTACAAGATACCTCCGCTTGAACCTGGAGAGGAAACTTCCGTCGTAGGCATTCCTTTCGCCGCGCTCTCGGCAAAGCACCTCAGGTCCTCCGCCGAGGAACTCGCCGCGGCATTCTTCGGCAAGTCCGCGGAATACGGACGCGGCTGGAGCAAGACACAGGAAATCGCCAAGGGAGAGAGGACCGCCATGCCCGACGGAACATATATTGTCCGGCTGGCGGGCTCTCCTTTCTTCCCGTCGCCGCTTGCCGAAACGAAGTCCTACGAGACGGCGGAGGCGGTCGTCGCCGGGTGCGTCGCGCCAGAAGGCGGAAAGGAGACGGCAAAGTGAAAGTAGAGATACTCAACCTTACGCGCATCTTCCAGCGCGGATTCAAGGCGGTGGACGACCTTTCGTTTTCGTTCTCCTCTGGCGACGTCGTAGGGTTCGTCGGGCCGAACGGCGCCGGCAAGACTACGACGATGCGCATCCTCGCAACGCTGGACATTCCCGATTCTGGCGACATTCTTCTCGACGGGAAATCCATACTCGACGATCCGGCGCTTGCGCACCGCACCATCGGCTTCATGCCGGACGAGCTGCCCGACCGCACCGACACGACCGTGGAGGAATATCTCGACTTCTTCGGCCGCGCCTACGGACTCAGGGGCAAGGCGCTTGCCGACGCGCTTGCGTCCGTCGAGGACTTCACGGGGCTCGTCTCGTTCCGCGACAAGACGCTCCACGAACTCTCCAAAGGTATGAAGCAGCGCGTCTCGCTCGCACGCGCGCTCGTCCACGATCCGCAGGTAATCGTCATGGACGAGCCGGCAAACGGGCTCGACCCGCGCGCCCGCATCGAGCTGAGAGAGCTCGTCAAGGCGCTCGCAGAGAACGGAAAGGCAATACTCATCTCGTCGCACATCCTGAGCGAGCTCGAGGAGATGTGCACGACTTCCGTCATCATCGAGCGCGGCAGGCGGCTATCGACGGACTTCGAGGACGACACGGCATGGATACGGCTCAGGTTCGCGCAGAAGGAGGGAGAGGACTTCCTTGCGCGGCTCCTCGAAATGCCCGGCGTAAAGGAGGCCGAGGCGGCGGGTAACGGCTTCAGGGCGAGGATAGCGTCTGGCGACGAGGCGGCCGCCGAGCTCGCAAAGGGTCTTTTCTCGCGTGGACTCGTGCCAATCCACTTTGCC
Source organism: Kiritimatiellia bacterium (assembly GCA_017406465.1). Lineage (GTDB taxonomy): Bacteria > Verrucomicrobiota > Kiritimatiellia > RFP12 > UBA1067 > UBA1067. Next base: position 3,547 of record JAFQYM010000087.1, read on the forward strand.
TCCGAGGCAGGTCGCCTCGAAGACGTCTTCATGCACGTGACGAAAGGAGCCCTCGCATGAAAAACATCTTTTCGATCAACCCGGTGGCGCTCAGGGAACTGAGGCAGCTCGTCCGCTCGAAGATCATCACGATGAGTCTCGCCATCTTCCCCGGAATACTCTTCGTGTTCACGATGCTCGCGGTCTCGACCGCAATGCGCGACAAGCCGCCGGAGGAGCTCGCGTTCGGCGACGGACTCGGCGACGGGCCCTTCACAATGGTCTCGGTCATGACCGGACTCGTCGCCTGCCTCGGCATACCGTTCTACGCGACGATGAAGGCGATCATGGAGACAAAGCGCGACGCGACAGGGCTTGAGTTCACGACGGCTCTCACCCCCGCGAACATCATCGGCGGACGGCTCGCCGCTACTGCGATCCTCATTGGCGCCACCGTCGCGACGGCAATGCCGTTCTTCATCTTCGCATACCTGCTGCGCGGCATTCCGCTCGAACAGGTGTTCCTCATGCCGTTCGGGCTTTTCGCCTACGGGCTCTCGACCTTCGCCATTGCGCTCTCTGTCGCATGCCGCCAAGGATCGGTGGCGATGAAGGTCATAACTACCGTGTTGCTGTTCTTCTTACTGACAATATTCTCAAGCGTGTCGCAAATCTCGCTGACAATCGGCAGCCACAGCGAGACGCCTTCCACGTTGGCGACGACGACATACATCCTCCTCTCGCTCGTTGCGACACTCGTCTTCTTCCGCGCCTACTGCGCGTCGCTTCTCTCGCCGCCTCATGTGGATGGCGAGCGTCCGTTCCGCAGAGTCGTCTTCGCGCTCTTCCTTCTCTCGTCGACATTGGCTTTCTACAGTTTAGACGCGTGCAACGCATGGTGCATAACCTGGGTGTCTATTGCAGGCGTTCTGCTCATTCAGTCGGCTCTCTCGCCACGCGAGATTCCTCGCGCCGCCAGGGGGTCGGCCCCGCGTAATTTCTTCCTCCGACTCTTCTCCTTCCCGTTCACGACGGGGGCGGTGCCGGGCATGCTTTTCGCCTTCTTGATCATCGCGATTGCCGGCGGCATATTCTCCCTGCGCGTTAAGGACGGCGACGAGATCCTCATCCTCTGCTCAGTTGTCGCGGAAGTCACATTCGCGCCGATTCTCGTTGGAGCGATCCTGAGGCGCAAAAAGGCGCTGCCTCGAACATACCGTTTCGCCGGATGGATCATGATAGCGCTCCTCTGCCTGGTCAGCGTCATCTCGTTCATGGCGGAAGTGCGCGCTATCTCGTCTGGCGCAGGAGAGATGCTGCCGTGCAACTTCGCCGGGATAAACGAATATCCGCTAGAACACTTCCGCAATTACGGCATTCTCCTTCTCTTCTCCGTCGTAATCGTCGCCGTCTCGTCAATCTCTGCGTTCAGAAAATACAGGAAGCCGGAATGACCGAAGCGGAAGAGGCAGGACGAATCGACGGGCGGGGACTCAGGTTCCTCCTGCCGCGCCTCGCGCTGAGGGGCGGCGTCGGCTCGCGCCTCGGTTCCCGCGCCGGCGAGTCGCTCGAATTCCAGGACTACCGCGACTATGCGCCGGGCGACGACCTCAGAAACCTCGACTGGAACATCCTCGCGCGGACGGAACGCGAAGTGGTGAAAGTGCGCAGGGAGGAAGTGGCGCCGGTCATAGAGGTGTTCCGCGACCGCTCTGCGTCAATGGAGACGCCGAGCGCCAAGTCTGCGTGCGCAGAC
>JAFQYM010000018.1 GCA_017406465.1 Kiritimatiellia bacterium
CTGTCATGTCTTCTAACCCTGCCGAAGGCAGCTCAAGAAGACAATTCGACGCACTGAATTGCCGTTAAGACATCGCGAAGCTGCGGAGCGGTAGCGGGAGCCCTAACGCTCGGAGTTTCTTTTTGTCAGGAGAAAAACGCCTATTTCACTTGTAAAAACACACTTCATCCTTTATTTATCGGGGTGAGATGCACATTGACAGTCAAAAAATGGGTAAACTCCAGGGATTTTAGACCCCCGCCCTTGCACCCGCTTTTGGGGACAGACCCCACGATAGCCAATAAAATCAAGGGTTCAAAAGGGTCTGTCCCCAGATTCACTTCCCCAGATACGCCTCTTCGAGCGAGCGGCCGGGGGTGACGGCAATGACGCCAAAGGGAACGAGTCGCGGCAGAAGCGCCGCGTTCACGGCCTCCACCGTCATCCCCTCTCCAAACTCGGCGACAAGCGCTACATATCCTACACGATCTACACGTTCTACACGGCCATATTCCCCATCGCCCACCACCAACCTCACTCCTGGGCATTCTTGCTCAATCGCTGCAAGGTCGCTCGGCAATGTCTTCAGCGTGTAGACGATCCGTCCGCTGTCAGACGTGATCGCGCGCAGCGTCTCCATTCGCTCCACTTTTCCATCTGCGACGAAAGCGACATGCGTGCAAAGCTTCTCGATGTCGTCGAGCTGGTGCGACGAGATGACGAGCGTCGTCTTGCCGCGCAGCGAAAGGAGGAACGAGCGAAGCCGCTCCGCTTCAACAGGGTCGAGCCCGCTCAACGGCTCGTCGAGCATCACGACTTCGGGATGGCCGAGAAACGCCTGCGCTACCATGACGCGCTTTCGCATTCCGTGCGAGAGCGAGCGAATGGACGCGTTCGCCTTGTCCGCCAGGTTCATGACTTCGATGAGTTCGTCGGCCGACTTCGCGGCATCCTTCCTTGTCATCCCCTGAAGACGCGCGTAGCCGACGAGCAGCGACCTGACGCGCCCTTCGTTCGGGAGATCGGAGTCCTGCGGAAGAATCGTGAACCGCCCGCCGTGGCGCCCTGCATCGAACGGACCGCTGCCGAGGATGCTCACTTCGCCGGCGTTTGGAATCACGAAGCCGGCGACAGTCATCATCCATGTCGTCTTGCCTGCGCCGTTTCGCCCGACGAGTCCCGTGATGGACCCCGAGGGAACGGCGAGCGTAAAGCCGTTGAGCGCCGCGTGGCGGCCATACTTCTTTACGAGCCCGCGGGTGATTATCGCCTCGTTCATCGGACATCCCTCCTCGCAAAGACGGCGTGGCCGATTGAAAGATAGAGAAGCCCGAGCATCAAGAGCCACATTGCGCTCGCCGCAACAGCCGGGAACGACGAACGCCAAAGCGCATCATCCACCGACGACGGGAAGAGGCGAACAAGCACGAGCAGCTTCCCGCCGAGCCAGGCGGAACCAAAGCCCTTCAAGATCGCTGGCACAACTGAGAAGGCAATCATGAGAAGTATCGCCACGGCGTCGGCCTTCGCGCCCGACTTGAAGAGATGCGAAACTCCAAGCGCAAGGCCAAGCCACGCGAGCGAGAGGAACCACGCCTTGAACGACCAGACGATCATCGCGGGAAGGAGCGCCGGAATGTCAGCGCCCGAGAGACGAAACGCCGCGACTATCCACGCTGCTACCGCTCCTATGAGAAGTCCGACGAGCATCAGCAGCGCAATTCCAAGATACTTGCCGAGCGTCCATTCTAGCCGCGTCACGCGAAGCAGCATGTACTTCGCCGCACCCGACTTCACTTCCTCCGCGACGCGCCTCGTCGCGACAAGCACCGTCAAGAGCGGCACCGCGAGAAATACTATCCACGCGTAGATGAGTTCGGCGGGATGCTTGCCCACGATGTCGTCGTAGATGAGAGAGTCGCCAACTGCGCTTCGGACGAGATGTTGGAACGGCTTGGACTTCCAGAGCGCCGCGGAGACGACGCCGCTCTTGCCCTCGACCTTCTCGATCTGGAGGATCTCGGCGAGCCGGTCTTCCATCTTGCCGAGCGCCGTTATCGCTCCGCTCATCCCGAGCAGGGACCAGGCGAGATATAGCGCGACCAGCACGATGGCGCGGCGCGTACGCACCGCGGCGACAAGTTCGAACAGCGCAACACGGATGGTTCTCATTTCCCCGGCCTTTCCCCGAAGTCCTCGAGCTTGTCCTGGACGGCGATAAGCGGTTCGCCGACAGACGGGTCGATGAAGTTGGTGAGTTCGAGACGCGAGACTTCGCCGCGATGGTCTTCGTCGACGCAAGTGGCGAGCGAGTCATACGTCTCGGCGAGAGTCGTCGCGATGTCTCCCATAAGACGGACACCAAGCTCTTGCGTCATCGCCTCGGAGGACGCAACCCTGTCGGCAACGATCTGTATCGATTCGCGCAGCTTCGCGTTCATGTCCTCGATTGCGTCGTTAAACGACTCGGCGCCCTTGTCGTCGAGTCCAAGCTTCTCGATCGCCGAAGCGCGCGCGATCTCGATGCGCGTGCGCCAAAGCTCGGCCGCTTCGTCGATGCGCGCGCGGAGATCTTCCGGCGCGACACGCTTGCGCTTTTCTGGTAGGGGCGCCTCTCCGACGCGTCCGTCGGCTGATTCGCCTGGTAGGGGCGCCTCTCCGACGCGTCCGGCGATGTCGGTCGTGTTCGTCGCAGGCTCCGTGTCCTTCACGCGGCGCGGACGCTTGGCGACTTCGGGAATGTTGACGAGTTCGGTAAAGGAGCCGAAGGCGTTCTTGGGCTTCGGCCTCGCCTTTTCCTCCTGTTCGCGCACGTCGCGCGAGCGCAGTTCCTCGGCAGGGCCGTAGTAACCAACAAGCCCGCCTGCGATAAACACAAGCGGCAGCCAAACTATCACAGGAATCTTTTTCATGTTTTGTCTTTCCCTCTTTCTTTTTGTCTCTATCTTAAAATTTCATTTTCGTTTTAGCCGTGAATTTTTTGGACCCCACGATAGCCCATATGCGCTGGCGACGAGTGCGCTGACGCGCGACCTCGAATTTTGGCCAGGCGTAAGCGCCATACGCACCCATCTACATGTCCGCAATAGACAAAAGCCCAGACTTCTGCCTGAGATTGCGCTTCTCCGGATTCTTCTCAAAAAACTTCTCGATCTTCTCCCTAAGTCTCGCATCGCTATACCGCTCTGGATCGCGCTTGACCTCGAAAAATGCAATTTCGCCGCCAAGCTCGTCTTCACACACCAGATCAATCTCTTCGGAACCCTTACGATCCCACCATGCACCCATCTTGGCATACGATGTCGTCTCGGTGAACTTCCAGTGAAAATAACGCTCCAGGGCGTAGCCACTGAACACGTCGAAATCCCGCAATGTAATTTCTCGTAGTTGTTCGTACCGCTCAAGTTCGATATAGCCCCTGTACTTGAAGACAAATCGAAACCAAAACCGGAAAAAGCAGTCGTCGATCTGGTAATGGCAGTTCTTTCCCGTCGGCTTGTCGAAAATCGGCTGCTTCTTCGATACCAACTGATATTGCTCCTCAAGTTTGGTGAGATAGCCGTTGACGTCTACGCCGATAAGGTTCTTCAATTCCGCAGTGGTCGTAGCACCAGAAGCTATGGCCGAAAGAATTGTGAAGTATATGCCATAATCCGGGCCGAACTCCTCGGCGAGTATTGCGCGACCTTCGGACAGATATGACGATCCCGGCGAAAAGATAGTGTTGACCATCTGCCTGCGAGTGAGCGCCCTTGCCCCCGTCATCATGTTCACATAGCGTGCGACGCCTCCAGTCACTGTCCAGAGGGCAAGGAGGTCTTCTGACGTGTAATCTGGCTTAAACTCTGACAGTATCTGCTTCAATAGTGAGACCTTGAACGCCTTAAGTGTAAAACTCGCCGTGTTGCGCCCGTACAAGGGTTCCCCGTCATTAAAGAATATCTTATTCATCAATCTGTTTATGCTTCCGCACACCACCAGATTGATTTTTGAAGACGAATGGTATTCGTCCCATATTGCGGCAACCTGGCTGAATACCGCATCGTTAATTCTATCAAATTCCTGGAACTCGTCGAAAACAACGGTGAATCGCCTTGTCTGCGATGCTTTCATGATGATTTTAAACAAATCCGAGAAAGTTTCGCATGTACCAAGGATTCCAAGATTGAGAATCTGCTCCACTTCCGCCTGAAGTTCTCGGCAAAGCATTCGTTCGCTTTGACGGGTAATCGGCAGATGCACATAGGGTATCACTCCATCATCAAGCGCATTGCGCAAAAGCGCCGTCTTACCTACGCGTCGACGACCAGTAATGACGACAAACTGCGCTTCTTCGGCAGAGACATCCCTCCATCTGCGGAGCATTTCGACCTCTTCCTGACGCCCAAAGAACTTCATTTTTCGTCTCCTTTTGAAAACGACAGTTTTGAAAACCGCCGTTTTTAAAACGCGCGTATTATGGCATTATTTTGCATCATTGTCAATCCCCCTCAGTTCTTTCGGGTGCACTAGGATTTTATGTACGAGAGCGAGGCCTTTTGGGGACAGACCCTCCGATAGCCAATAAAATCAAGGGTTTGACGGGGTCTGTCCCCAGATTTTTATTCCTCTCTGCGTACTTTGCGCCTCCGCGCCTCTGCGTTAAAAACTTCCGTTTCACTTTAGCCGTGTAGAACATGTAGATCGTGTAGATGTTTCTACATGTTCTGCATGTTCTACATGGTTCATTGTTTCCTCTCCAAGAATCTTCCAGCGCGGTCGCCAGTGAACTTTCCTTCTGTATACGACACCGCGCCGTTCACCACGACTGCCTTCACTCCGCTCGAGAACTGATGCGGCTCGACGTACGTCGCCTTCGACGCGAACTCGTCTTCCTTCCAGATCGCGAGATCGGCGAACGCCCCCTTCTCGATCACGCCGCGATGCGCGATGCCGAATCGCCGCGCGGGAACGGAAGTCATGCGCGCAATCGCCTCTTCGCGCGAAACGCCGAGCGCACGTACGCGACGGTAGAACTCCGGCATCGTTCCGTATGCGCGGGGGTGCGGGTGATCCGCGCCGAGCGGCCCCCACGGTGCGCGAAGGGAAGCGTCGCTTCCGGGGACGATCCACGGACGCGAGAGAATTTTGTCTAAGTTCTCTTCGCTCATCCCGAAGAAGAACGCGCCAGTCTTGCAGCCGTCAAGTTCGAGGATGCGGCAGATTAGTTCGCCTGGTGACGAAAGGTTCCGGGACGACTGGGACAACCGGGACGTCCGGGACAGGATTTCGGAGACAGATTGGCCGCTAAAGGGTTTGGTAGATTCGCTCCACGTGCCGCCGATCATCACTGTCGACCAATCGCGGTCTGACGCGTTGATTTCTGCTACGATCATCGCCCTCGTCGCGGGATCGGCAAATCGCGCCATCTCCGCTGGCGCGGCGCCCTCTTGTGCCCAGTCGGGAAGAACAATGTCGAGATCTGTTCCCGCCGCGCAAAACGGATAGCGGTCGCTCCCGAGAAGAAGCCCGTCGTCAATCGCGTTCTCGATTTTTTCAAGCACTGCGTCGATCTTGTGCCAGTTGCGCTTACCGCTCGTCTTAAGATGCGAGATCTCGGCGCGGATTCCAGTCGCCTTCACGAGGTCGATTACTTCGTCAATCGCCTCGAGAATCCTGTCGCCCTCTGAGCGCATGTGCGTCGCGTAGAATGCGCCGCGCTCCGCGGCGACTTTTGCAAGAGCGACGACTTCTTCTGGCGTCGAGTATTTTCCCGGCTGGTAGATGAGCCCAGTCGTGAGTCCCCAGCCGCCGGCGTCAAGCGACTCAGCGAGAAGACGCTGCATCTCCTTTAGCTCGTCACTCGTTGCTGCGCGTCCGGCATAGCCGACGACGGAAGAGCGGAGAGTGTTGTGACCGACAAACTGAATTGTGTTTATCGCCGGCTTCGCCGCTTCGAGGACTGTGCGGTATTCTGCGAGCGAACGCCAGGTGAGGCGAGTGCCGAGCAGCGTCGCCCAGTCGCTGGAGAGACGCGCCTCGCCGTAGCGCGGCGCGACGGAGCCGCCGCACTGCCCGTTGATTTCAGTGGTGATGCCCTGTGAGATTTTCGACGGCGCGTCTGGCTCGAGGACGAGGTAGGCGTCGGAATGCGCGTGAGCGTCGATGAAGCCCGGGCTGACGATGCAACCTGTGGCATCGATGGTCGTTTGCTGCGTGTCACGCGTCGCGCGACTTTCAGCGGGAATAATTTCGACAATCTTGTCGCCGTCAATGACGACATCGCCATAGAACCCGGGCTTCCCCGAGCCATCGACGACAAATCCGTTCTGTATAATTAAAGCCATTGTCAGCGAACTAATTGCTCAGAATTTCTAACCACGGAAGACACAGAAAACACGGAACAAGAACTTCCGTGTATTCCGTGTATTCTGTGGTTTCTCTCATTTGAAGCAAATCTTTATTTTAGAAACTTGAAGCACAGCGGGCGCCAGCAGGGAATCGGCTCGCCGACTGGCTTAAGTTCGCAATTCTCGCGGTCGAAGGCGTATACCTGAATCTCGTTCGACATCTTGTGCCCGACGACCATGAACTTCTCGCCCGGCATAAGTTCGAAGTCTCGCGGGAACTTGCCGGTCAGCTTCGCGATGTTCCTTAGCCTGAGCTTCCCGTGCGTCACGACCTCGTAGAACGCGATAGAGTCGTAGCCGCGGTTCGAGGCCATCACGATCTTTCCGTCCGCAGTCGTTTTTATCGCCGCGGCCTTCGTGACAAGGTTCTCGCCATCCTCTGCCCAGCGGTTGAAGCCGTCAGGAAGCATCGACGTCTTGTCCATAAGCTCGAACGTAGCTCCGTCGAACGCGTACTGCGAGACGGAGCTACCCAGCTCGTTGAGGAGGTAGAGAACCTTGTTCAGGCTGCGCGGGAGGAACAGCGCGTGGCGCGGACCGTCGCCTTTCGCCGTCTTGATGAAAAGGTCCTTCCGTCTTTCCATCGTGTTCGGATCGAAGAACCACACGCGGTCGCATCCAAGATCAACGACGCCCATCTCACCGCGCCCCACTCCGTTCGGATCCAGGAAAAACGTCTGATGCGCGAAAGCCTTCTTCTGGCGGACCTTGTTGTTGCCCATATCGTCGTTCGGGAAGACGAACGTCCTTAAGTCGCGCCCGTCAATTCCGACCGTTCCGCAGGTCGCGGAGCTGTACGCGGCGAATGCGACGCGCTTCTCGTCTGGCGAAAGCGCGACGTGGCACGGCGTCTCGCACGGAAGTTCGGCGAGCTTCGTCATCTTGCCGATGCGGTGATTCTCGACGTCGAACTTGACGAGCGCGCCGTGCGACTTGTTGTCGACCTTCTCCGCGACGACGGAGTAGAGAGTCTTGCCGTCCTTGGAGAGCTGGAAGTACGTCGTTCCCTCGCAGCCGCTCACCGACTGGACGATTTTCGCGGCGCCTGTCTCTGTGTCGCACTCGAGAACCTTTAGCGCGTCCTTGTCGGGCGAGCCCGTGTTGCATCCGACGATGCAGTAGACTGTGGCGGCGATCATTGTGTTCATTTCCCGCAGACCTTCTTGAAGTACGGGAGCACGGATGGCAGCCAGACCTCGGCGTAGCCCCGCGCATTCGGGTGGCAGTGGTCGGGCATGAGCGCGATGTTGTCGCCCTTCTCGTCGAGGAACTTCGAGTTGAAGTCGACCCAGACGACCTTCTTCCCGTCCGCGAAGCCCTTTATGATCGCATTGGCCTTCTCGTTGTTGATGCGCTTTGCATCCGCGTCGTTCGCGCCAAACGGGAAGATCGGGAGAAGCAGTGTCGTCGCCTCGGGCTGTTTGCGGGCAATGAGGTCGAGTATCTTGCGTATTCCGTCTGCGATTGCCTCCGGCTTGTCGTTCCTGTGCCATGTGTTGTTCGTACCGATCATGAGCATGATGCACTTAGCCTTGTAGCCGTCGAGCTCGCCGCCGTACTCGCCGCGCCAGAGGAGATTCTCGGTCTTGTCGCCGGAGTAGCCGATGTCGAGGACGGAGTACGTCTTGCTGAGCTCGTCGAGCGACGCCTTGCCGTTGCTCTCCCAGTTGTGGGTGATGGAGTCGCCGAAGAAGACGAGGTCGATTTCGCCGCCGCATTCGGAGATCTGGTTGCGCTTAGCGAGAAGCCGGTCGAGCCACCAGTCCTGCGCACCGTAGCCCTCGCTGCGGATGCGCGACGCCGGAAACACGCTGAGCTGCTGATCCATGCGGTAGACCCTGTCGTTGATGCATGACGCATAGCGGTTCGCCGGCGCTGGAAGCTTGCCGTCGGAAAGCGCGAAGTCGATGTACGGCTTGACGGCGGAGTACCAGATTTCGTAGCCGAAGGCGTTGGGGTGGAGACGATCGGGGAAGACGTCGGGCGAGAGCTTGCCGTCGGCCGTGAGGAACTGGTCGTTGAAGTCGCACCAGAAGATGGTCTTGCCGTCGCAGAACTTCTGCACCTCCCTGTTCACGATTTCATTGCGGATGCGCTGTGGATCGTCGGCCGTAGCGCCGCGCGGAAAGATCGCCGTCAATACCACCGTCGCCTTCGGCTGCTTCGCGTGAATCGTCCTCAGTATCTCGCGGATGCCGAGGATCGTGTCGCCCGGCGGCTCCTTTTCGATCGGGAAGTGTCCGGTGTTGTTCGTGCCGATCATGAGGAGGACGCACTTCGCCTCGTAGCCGTCGAGTTCCTTGCCCTCGTTGAGGCGCCAGAGGACGTGCTCCGTGCGGTCGGCGGAGACGCCGAGGTCGAGCATCTTCATGTCGCCTTCGGAGAAGTACTTCCCGAGCTGCGCCTTGCCGTGCGATTCCCAGAAGTGCGTGATCGAGTCGCCGATGAATACGACCTTCGCGCCGCCGTTCGTCACGACCTCCATCTTTTCGGCGTGGCGTTTCCTCTGCCATGCGTTCTCCTTGCCGTAGTCGTCGTGCGAGACGGCGCGGATCGTCGCGAACGCGGACACGGCGCAAAGCGCCGCCGCAATAGTCACTATTGTTTTTTTCATCATGCCTCCATTTCCTTTATCCTTAAATGTTTTGGCCATGTAGAACATGTAGATCGTGTAGATACTCTTCTTGCATGTTTCTACACGTTCTACACGGCTAATTTTTGAACGAATGAATCGGAGCAGGTATTCTTCCCTTGCGGGCGATCATCTTCTCGCACGAGAACTTGGAGACCCTCATCACCGGCGCGTGGCCGAGAAGTCCGCCGAACTCCACCGAGTCGCCGACCTTCTTCCCCGCGACGGGAATGATTCTCACTGCGGTTGTCTTCTGGTTTACCATTCCAATCGCCGCTTCGTCGGCGATGATCCCGGAGATCGTCGCGGCAGACGTCGAGCCGGGAACGGCGATCATGTCGAGACCGACGGAGCAGACGCACGTCATCGCCTCGAGCTTCTCGATGGTGAGAGCGCCGGCGTTCACTGCGTCGATCATCCCCTGATCCTCGGAGACGGGAATGAACGCGCCCGAAAGTCCGCCAACGTAGGAGCTCGCCATCACGCCGCCCTTCTTCACCTGGTCGTTGAGTAGCGCGAGCGCGGCAGTCGTTCCTGGCGCGCCTGGTTCTTCGAGGCCGATCTCCCTCAGGATGTCCGCGACCGAATCGCCGATCGCAGGCGTCGGCGCAAGCGAGAGGTCAATGATTCCAAACGGAACGCCGAGACGCTTCGACGCCTCCTGCGCAACGAGCTGGCCGACGCGCGTGATCTTGAACGCCGTCTTCTTAATTGTTTCGCAAAGCGTCTCGAAGCCGACTCCGCGGCAAGTGTGCCGCAGCACGTGGTTGACGACGCCGGGTCCCGATACGCCGACATTGATGACTGCGTCCGCCTCGCTCACGCCATGGAACGCGCCGGCCATGAACGGATTGTCGTCAGGCGCGTTGCAGAGGACGACGAGCTTCGCGCAGCCGATCGAACCGCGGCTCTTCGTCTTTGCTGCCGTCTCCTTCACGATCTCGCCCATGAGACGGACGGCGTCCATGTCGATGCCCGTCTTCGTCGAGCCGACGTTGACGGACGAGCAGACGCGCTCTGTCGCGGCCATCGCGGCAGGAATCGAGCGGATGAGAAGTTCGTCTGCGGGCGTCATTCCCTTCGAGACGATTGCGGAGTAGCCGCCGATGAAGTTGATGCCGAGTTTCTTCGCCGCGCGGTCGAGCGTCTTCGCGATCTTCACGAAGTCGGACGGCTTCTTGCAGCAGGACGAGCCGACGATCGCTGCGGGCGTGATGGATACGCGCTTGTTCACGACTGGCACGCCGAACTCGCGGCCGATGTCGTCGCCTGTCTTCACGAGGTCTTTCGCGAGGCGCGTTATCTTCGCGTAGATCTTGTCGCATGTCTTCTTGACTGACGAGTCCGCGCAGTCGAGAAGCGAGATGCCCATCGTGATCGTCCGGACGTCGAGGTTCTCCTCGAGAATCATCCGGTTCGTCTCAAGAACTTCAGAGATATTGATCATTTCATTACTCTCTCTCTGTGTCTCTGCGTCTCTGCGCGAGAGATTTTACACCCTGTGCATCTTCTCGAAGATCTCGCTTTTCTGGCAGCGGATCTTCATGCCCATGTCGGTTCCGAGCTTCGCGAGCTCCGCGCCAAGCTTGTCGAAGGTCTTCTTGTACTTCGCCGCGTCGACGATCATCATCATGTTGAAGTATCCGCCGGTGACGGTCTGGCTGATGTCGAGAATGTTGATATGCTCCTTGGCGAGGTAGGTGCAGGTCTTTGCGAGAATGCCGACAGCATCCTTACCGACGACGGTAATGATAATCTTTTTCATAAGGCAGTATTATATCACAATATCGCCCCGGCCGTGCAGGTTTTACCCGCTGTCTGCTACTTCGAAAGGACGCCGAAGACGAGGAGCGTATTCGCCATGTTGTTGACGGTCGGCTCGTCCATCGCAATCGCCCAGTGGGTGTCGATGAAGGCGTGGAGAACGGCTTCGCCTTCCTTCCACGCTGGGTAGAGAGTCTCCTTGAACGAATAGCCGTGGCCGCGCTGCATCGGGCCCTGGGCCTGAAGACCAATGACAGGACCGCCCGCCGCACGATAGCGGCTGTTGTGCAAGGGGCAGCGAATCGTCCGCTCGCCAAGCCCCGTGATCCAGCTAAGCCCGAGCGGGTTCGCGCCAAGCGTGTTGTCGCACGTCCTAACGAGCCATTCGCGGCACTCCTTGTCGCCCGTCAGCGCGTAGAGGTGCGCGGCGGTGACAGCATAGTTCTCGTATGCGCCTGTGCCCCACGTAATCGGAGCCCAAGGATTCCTGAGGAACTTGTAGGGCCACTTCGCCGACCCACTCTTGAACATGCGGAACTCCGCGAACATCGCCTCCTCTATCGTCTTCCTCAGCGTGGCGTCGGCAAGCTCCTTGGGAAGAAGGAGATACTGCCTCGCCGCGAGGGAGAGATCGTACTTGCCCCAGCTCGAGACCTCGGCCTTCGGGTTCGATGCCCACGGCGAGATTGCCTTGAAGTCGTCGTGATACTTCGCGTCGCGCGTCGTATGGTAGAGACTGACAGCGGCGTATGCACGCGGATCGGAGTTATACTCCTTGTCCTGCGCGTCCTTGAGTCCCGTCGTCGGATTCGCCTTGCCCCACTCGTAGGCGCGCTGGGCGCGCGCGAGGAAGTCCTTTGCCTCCGCCGCCTTTCCGCACTTCTTGAGGATTCGCGCCGCCTGCGCGAACGCACCCGCGCACTGGAACGACATCTTGCTGTCCTTCGCCCACGCGTAGTCGCCTGTATCGTCGAGTTCGACAGTTTGGAAGAAGCCGGGATCGCGCAGCGACTCCGTTCCGGCGCGAATACCGCCATCTTCGTCCTGCAGCCCTTTCCAGAGCTTCAGCTGCCAAAGCGCCTCGTCGACGATGTCGGGGATTCCGTTGCCGCGCTCCGGAACTGCGAACTGTCCGTCGGTGAAGGCGGTCGGCTTCAGCTCGTAGCAGTTGAGAAGCGCCTGCGCGACATCGAGATGCGAGCGAGGATTGTAGTCGCCAGCGTCGTGATGCCCGCCCGAGGCCTTGAGGACGAGCGGCTTCCCGTCAGCTCCGTTGACGACGTTCTTGTCAAACGGCGCGAACTCCGGATTCTTCACGCGCGCGCAAGTCGACGCGACGACACCGCCCGCGTGGCAGGCGATGCGCTCCCAGCCGCGCGTCAGCTTCGGGTCGAGCGCAATTCCGCAGCGCTGCTCGTAGACACCGAGCGCCTGCACCTTAAGTGCCTTTTCATATACCGCCTTGTCGATGTGAAATGCGAGAGAGCGACCGACACCGGGAATGCGTATGAAATAGCGACCTGGCGTGCGCACGTCTGAGAAGTCAAGCTCCCAGACATTGGACGCGGCGTAGGACGCCTTCTTCGACTCCTTTTCGTTCCCGCTGAAGACGAACTTAGCCGTCCCCTTCTTTACCGGCTTGCCGCTCTTCTCGTCGACGATCTCGAACTGCGGCGGCGCGTCGAACGCGAGCGACGAGACTGCGAGCTTCGTATTCGCGCACTTGCGCGCGCCAGCGCCGCCCGCGAACTTCGCGTCTGGGAACGAGCCGAACCAGCAGCCGACATAAGCGAACTTCGGCGCGTCGGGAAGATAGCCGACCTGGTTGGCCTGGATCGAACGCGAGACGCACTTCGACTCGTCGAACGCGAACGACGCGTCGCGCGCGCCCGCGGTCACGGCGGCCGTCACTTCGACGGCGACCTTGTCGCCTTTCTTAAGCGTATCGCCGATGTCGAGGAATACGTCGTGCTGCATGAGGCAGGGATAAGTGCCGCCCCAGCCCTTCGGAACATAGCAGTCGATCTTCGAGCGCCGGCCGAGCGCGAGGACGGGGCGCGGCTTTCCGTTCACCGTCACCTTCCAGTTCGCGGCGGAATTTCCGCCCGCGGGGCTGTAGCCCGCGCCGAATTCGCAGAGGAGCTTTCCCTCGCCTACGGACGAGACGCGGCGAAGGCCGATGATCGCCGCGGCAAGATCTGCGGCAACTGCGTCTTCGCCTGCGTAGAGTCCGGTGCGGCCGGAAGTCACGACTTCCATCTCCGCGCCGTATGCGACGGCGGCATACTGGCAGTTCTTCTTCATCGGCGTCGGCAGCTTCAGCTCGACGACGGTGCGCGAGAGAGACGGCATCACCTTCTTCTGCTCGGCCATCCCGTCGGGATACTTGAACTCGACTTCCGACGAGACTTCCGCGACAGAGTCGGGCTTCACGAACTTCGAGTACGCGTAGGCCGGATCGTCCGGGCTCGTCACGCGCCAGGCGTTAGCGAGGCGGCGCGCACCGGCCGATGAACTTGCGCCGAGCGTGACGGCGAGCGTATTGTCGCCTTTGCGCTCAACGCTCCTGATGCCGTAGGCTTTCATCGCAAGCGGCTTCAGGTCTGCGACTTCAGAAAGATCGGCCGCGACGAGCGGCGAGACCACGAGCATGGCCGCGACAAATGCGCCGCGACGGAGAAGCGGTTTTACGTTCATACCGGGAATTATATCAAATTCGCCGCTCGATGAAAAACACCTTGTCGCCGACGCGGCAGCGCGGGCACTTGAATGTGACCCACGTTCCCTTCTCGCCGACGGACGGCGTCTCGTCGTCGCGGCGAAGCTCGCCAAGCGTCAGCTCGACGACGCCGGTGGTGGGCCCATGGACCTGGAGCGCATCGCCCGGGCGGATCGCATGGTCCTGGATCTTTACCTGGGCGATCCCCGCCTTGAGGAAGTAGTCGACGACGATTCCGACATGCCGCTTCACCGTCGTCGCGAGAGAATCCTCGCTGTCGGCGAACTGGTGCGCGCCGGGGCGACCAAAATAGAGACCGTCCGCAAACTCGCGGTGGAACACCGTCTTTACTTCCTCTGTCAGCTCCTGCACAAGCGCGGGCGTGTAAGTCCCAGAGAGAACCGCATCAACGGCGCGGCGGTAGCAGCGCACCGTCGTCATCACGTAGTTGGCGTTACGTGCGCGACCCTCGATCTTGAAAGAGGCGATTCCGGCGTCAATCAACTTGTCGATGAAACCGAGCGAGCAGAGATCCTTTGCGGAAAGGACAGTGTGCGGTTCGACGATATATTGCGCCTTTGCGTCGGCATGCACAGGATTTCCGTCGGCGTCTTCGTAGAGATCGACGGCCTTTACGAGAAAGCGGCGACGGCACGGCTGAACGCACTCGCCGCGACACGCGCTCTTACCGAAAACGTCGTGGCTCATGAAGCAGCGGCCCGATTCCGCGACGCACTGCGCACCGTGGACAAAACATTCAATCTCGATGGGCGACGACGCGCAGATGCGCTTCACCTCGGCAAGCGTGCATTCACGCGCGAGGACAACGCGCGACGCGCCCTGCGAGAC
This sequence comes from Kiritimatiellia bacterium, assembly GCA_017406465.1. Lineage (GTDB taxonomy): Bacteria > Verrucomicrobiota > Kiritimatiellia > RFP12 > UBA1067 > UBA1067. The sequence continues at coordinate 14,333 of JAFQYM010000018.1, forward strand.
GAGAAACTTCACCGCTTCTGAATTTGACGTCGACATCTGCGTAGAGACATGGAAGGTCACGCCATGTTTTTTGCAGAGCGAGACGACGCCCCAGTCCGAGACGATGAAAGCGTCGACGAACGGCTTCGCGGCGATGATCGTCTTCTCGACCGTTTCCATCTCGTCCTCAAACATGATTGCGTTGAGGGCGAGATAGCGACGCACCTTTCCGCAGCGGCGCGCAATCTCGGGAAGATCGGATTCCTTGAAGTTGACGCCGCTCCGTGCGCGCATGTTGAAGGTGCCGAGCCCGAAGTATACGGCATCGGCGCCTGCGTCGATCGCGGCCTTAAGGCAAGTGAAGTCCCCGGCTGGGGCAAGAATCTCTGGACGTTTCATGGGCAGGTGATGTGCATTCCTCGTGTCGGGTATTATATCAAAACTTCAAGGACCCTCATGCGCCGTGGACCGCCGTCCAGAACTGGTATGCGATGAATCCATCCGATCCATTCATACGTTATGTCCATCATGGCGGAATTCCTCCATAATCTACGCCCAAAGCGAAGTCCAGTATGCCGCCGTTTCCGCAAGCCAGCCCTCGCGCGGGATTGCGCGATAGTCCGGCGGCGGCGAAACCATGCGCCCGACTTTTCCGCCGTACGTTATGCGGAAATCGCACGCATCCTCCGCGGCGAATCCGCCGCGCCCGATCTTATCGGCATCGGCGACAGGCGTTCCGGCGGGAACTGCAAACAGAAGCTCGTATTCGCCAACTCCGCCGACGAGCGCCCACCCCTTCTCCACGCCGGGCGGAAGGCTCCGCGCGACTTCCGGCGAAACGGCGCGCTCCGCATCCAGCTCAAGCCACATCCCGTTATTGACGCGGCGGAAGTTCTCCAGCGCGTCGAAAAGCCCGCCGCTCGTATCCGTCGCGAAAAGCGCCGAACTCGGCACGGGCGCGCGAAGCTTCGGTTCGGGGAGCGCACGGCCGAGGAACACGGCCGCGTTTGCCACGCCGAGCGGGCCCGTCGCATACAAATCGAAATCTACGCGCTGCGACGCAACGCGGCAAACGGGCGTTTTGCATGTCGCGAACACTGTTGCCGTCCAGCACCATTCCTTCGCCGTGCCTACATCGCCGCCGATGACCTTTGCGCCGTAGTGCGACACGACCTGCTGGACGCCCTGCGCGACGCGCTCATAGAACCTTTCGTCGTGCGAGTCGTCTATGTTCCACGCCTGAACGAGAAACTCCGGTTTCGCTCCACATGAGAGGATGTCTGCAATCGCGCCATACGCCATCACCCTTCCCATGGCCTCCGGCTCAAGGGCGGAGAGAAAATCCTCGCGCTCGGAAAAGGAATCCGTCGAGACGAGCAGATTCGTTCCTTCAAATGGAACGACCTCCGCATCCGCCCCAAAAGGCCGCGTACCATGAATGCGAGAAAATATCTCTATCAATGACTGTTCAGACTTCATGCTTCCTCTTGTCGCTTGCCTTCCATGACGACAATGGCTTCCGGGTGCGACGCTTCATTGCGGCTCCAAAATCCATTTCCAGACAGGGACTATCCTGATTCCGTCGGACTCGCGCTCTTCGTCCCATGTCACGACAGTGCAGTCTTGCACCTTGATTTCGCATCTCGCGTTTTTCAGCGCCGTCAACTCGCGGCGCGCGGTCTCGGAATCCGACAGCTCCCATGACACTTGAACAAGACGGCGTTTCTTCGTCGCCCTGTCAGTTACAAGGAAGTCAACCTCGTCTCCTTTCCTGGTGTTGTAGTATTCAATCTTGTTGAACCCTCGCCGCAAGGCCATGAATACGAGGTTCTCAAGAAGCCATCCACGGGACGCATCGCTCTTTGGCGTCACCGCGCGGGCAAGCCCGGTGTCGACGAGATAGAACTTGTCGGGGTTCATCCTTCGCACGGCAAGCGAATCCGTGCGAATCGGAACTCTGTAAACGAGATAGGCCTGCTCAAGCCAGTCGAGATAGTCCGCAATGTACTCACGGCTGTCGGAGAGCCCCAGTCCCTTCAAGACTCCAGATATGGCGCGAGTTGATATCTTATGCGCAAAATTATGCTTGATGTAATCCAGTGTGTAGCGAAGCGACTGCACGCTCGGCACATCATGACGCTCGATAATATCCCGATAGAGCACGGCGTCAACATATCCCTGCAACGTCTTCACGCGGATGCGGAAATCGTCGCCTTGTACATCCGGGAAACCGCCTTCTTCCAAGTATCGCTGCATCGCATGCCGCAGCACACCGGCCATCCGCGACGAGTATGGGGCCACCGGAATTTCCCCAACCAGGGCATTAAAGCGCAAGAACTCGGCAAAGGACAGCGGGAATACCTCGACATCAATTGAACGGCCGCGCATTTGAGTCGCAATTTCGCCCGAGAGCATCTTCGACGACGACCCGGTCAGGCAGAGCTGCACCAAATGCGAATCCAAAAGCCTGCGGGCATATAGCTCCCACCCGTCGATGTCTTGAAGTTCATCAAGAAAATACCAGCACCTCTCCCTTGCCGCCTCCGGAAACATCTCGGCATGGACGTCGCCAATCAGCTTCAGATGCTCAAGCTTGACGCCTTTTAGCCGATCGTCGTCGAAATTGACGTGGACAATCCGCTCCAGCGGAACGCCTTCCTCGACAAGCGCGCGCATCCTCTGGTATGTGACGTATGTCTTTCCCGTTCGCCGCATTCCAGTGACAACAGTCGCAGAATTACGCTTTTCAAAGTAATCGACATCGCGAGGGCGAACGTCTTCGGGTATCCCGAATTCGTAAAACTCGCGCATTATCTCTCCAATGACTTCCTTCATGCCATGAATTATATCACGCGTTCGATCCCGCCGTCAACAGTTCTGGCAAACTTTTTTAGCCACAACATATCTATTATGGCCGAATTTCTTGGCCACAATGTAAATGTTACCTTGGCCCAAGACCAAGGCTCTTCCCATTCTAACTTCGGACCGAACAATCCCATGTGAATCCTAATTTGAGTGTTTGAATTGAGGAACGAGGAGGCGCAGTCGACGGGGCGAGAAGGCAACCATGACCGGCAGCGAACCATGAGGGTCGCCGTCGTATTCAAGCGCGACCGACAAATTGGACGAGATGGCCGTTTTGCCGCGAAGGACGCGGATTTCTCCGCAGGGTTTGCCGCGATACAGATTCCAGACAATCCGCAAGCATCCGAAACGCGACACATCCTTCGCAAACCAAAGCGCGTACTCATCGTCGGCAAGCGAAGGGGGCGCAATCTTGAGTCCGCCGGCGATGCGCGGCATTCGCGTAACGAGCGCATGGGCGACATTACGTATTTCCTCGCCGTTAACCTTTAGGGCATAGCGTCTGCCGCGTATGACTTCGCGCAGAACAGCCCAGAGCGTTCCTATAAAGTCGCCAAACTTCGGGCGCAGCCGATTGGCAGAAGCGGCGACAGCCGCCCCCATCCCCAAGTTCATTGAACAGAAGAACGGTTCGCTGTTCGCGGTGAGTACGGGAATCTCTCGGACCGCGCCACCGCGCAAGACGGCGATTGCCTGTTCCGCATCCGTCGGGATGCCATGCGCACTGCAGAAATCCGGGCTCGTGCCGGCGTAGATAACGCCGAACTTGAGCGACGTGTCCGAATTTTCCAAGACTCCGCCAGCCACGGCGTTGACCGTTCCATCGCCACCGCACGCGACCACCGCCTCGTATCCCGTCGCCTCGCGCGCAAGACGCGACGCATCCTCAATGTTCTTCAATGCAACAAAATCGCCTTCAGGCAAAAGCGTGCGTAGGCGCGGCAAAATGCGGACGGAGCGCCCGCCGTGAGAAAGCGGATTGACCAAAACGAGAAATCGTTTCATCTGTAGATTCCCATTTTGTCGTAAACCTTCGTCGGCGTGCCGCCCTTCCATCCGGCGACAAGCTTCTCCGTCTCTGTCCAAGGGAGAGGAAGTTTATCGCCCGACTTAGAGGCGATTTCGGCGGCGCGCCGCTCGCACGCCCACTCCTCGCACGGCACGGCAAACGCCTTGCGCATCCGCGCATACGCAGTCTCGAACGGTACCTCGTTGAGATTCCCGAAGGATATGTTAACGAACTCGCAGGGCTGGACGTCTCCGCTCGCACCCACGTAGAAGCGGTCAATTCCGCCGCAGCAGCATCCAAGCATCTCCGCGGACTCCTCGTAGACCTGCGCCGTGAGAATCGTTGGAAGGCGCGACTTGGCCGAATTGTAGTGCCGCTGCGCGGCGCATGCGACGCGGACGGCTTCGGCGTGTAGCAACTTGTCGAACGCCCTGCCCATCCACGCGCCACATGCCTTCGGATGGATAAGCTGGATGTAGTCGCAGTTGTTTTCCGCGGCAAGGTCCACGATGCGATCGATTCCGCCGTCAACAACTTCGCGGTCGGAAAGCACAGTATTGAATCCAATGAGCATTCCCGCCTCGCGGCAGTCGTGCAGAAAACCGAGCGCGCGCCGCCACGATCCGGCTACTCCAGTGAACGCATCGTGTGCCTTTTCATTGACAGAGTGAATGGACGACATCACGCCCGTCACCTTCAGTTCCGCGAGGCGACGGATCTTCTCCGGCGTCGCGCCGTGTCCCGTCGAATTGACCCACACCTCAAGTCCCGCAATCTCCGTGAGAACCGCCTCAAGCCGTTCAAAGCGGAGAAGCGGTTCGCCGCCTTCGACAGCCCACGCGACGATGCCGAAGTCGCGCATCTTGCGGACGTTCTCGACGAGGACGGGAAGCGGCAGTTCATGCGGATCGTCCTTGCGCTGGTAACAATGCGGGCACTTATACGCACATGCCTTTGAAATCGAGAGAACGACACTGACGGGGCACGGCGGACGGCAGATGACCTTGTCCTCAAGGGCAGTGAAGAACGCCTGCGACGGATAACGCGGCAGATAAAAGTCGAGCTTGTATTCGCCACTGGCGAGTCGCTTCAACTTGTGTTTGTAGAAGATGCGTGTCAACTGCGACGCCTTCATAAGTGCTGACGGATGCCGCCAATACCGCCACGCGCACACGAGCGACATGCGCACGTAGAAGAGAAACTTCCGAAAGCCCGTTATGTTCTCATTCCTTTTCATCGTTGTACCAGAGAAAAAGGAGTGGAATGGCAATCAAAGAAGCGATTGCATAAGGCCAAGTCATAGCAAAGAAGCGCACATGAAGCAAGAGGACGCATAGCTGGCAGTTGAAGCATGTCGCGCGGTGGTACTTCATCTTTTCAACTGAACACTGGAAGGCCACGGCAATGGCTAAGATCAAGATTACCAGTGCCTTTTTCAGCGGCCCTTCGCCATGCATGATTCCAGCAGCAAAGATCGCCAATCCAACGAATGCTATTGAGACCAGTTCTGCAACATATTTATGGTAAGATGTCTGGAGCGTCCGCACACCCGCCGCACGGTCACCTTTCACATCCTTGTAATAGCTGTTGTGGCACATGAGAAAATGGACGGGCACGATCCACACCGCGACAAATCCAAACTCGTCCAGCGTCGGGCAGCGTTTCGCCATGCCGGCGATCGCGAACAGCGCACAGCACGAAATGGCGCAGGCGTAAACGAGGCAGTTCAACACCGGAACGCGCTTGAGAAGCGAATACGCGATATTCAGCGCCCCACCGAGCGCAAGGAACACGAGCGTCCACGGCGACATCAAGAAGCCCGCGACCGCGATTACGGCAAGCCCCGCTGCGGAAACCGCAAACGCCGGAAGCGGCTTGAGCGCGCCCGTCACCATCGGACGGTGCGGCGCGTTGATCGCGTCCTCCTTCCTGTCGCACCAGTCGCTGAATATCTGGTTGAATCCCCAGGCGAAGAAGCCCATCGCCAGAAGCGCCGCGTCGCGAAGCGTCCATCCCGCGGAGTGCAGAGCAGAATCCGTCCCGGACCCGAACCGATGCCACTGATACAGCCCCGCCAGCACGGTCGTCGCGGTGACGAATCCGTAGTATAGCCGCATTGAGCGGAGGTAGTAGTAGAGAAACTTCAGCATTTGAGCGCCTCTGCTATTACGTCGGCAGCTTCTTCGACAAGCGCATTCGTGTAATTTATCAAACAGATGATTCATCTCTTAATTGTGCCTCATTGCAATCGCTGTTCCTATCGCTGATTTATTTATCAAAATGAATTTTACGCCTTTCCTTGCAGTCCTGCAAGGGTAATTTCAAGAAATATTCATTATGCTGCGAGTTCATCTGCAAGTTATGCTATAATCGTCGCATGACCGTGATCCTGCATGTCGATATGGATGCGTTCTTTGCGTCGGTAGAGCTGCTCTCGCACCCAGAGTGGCGCGGGAAGCCGCTTGTCGTCGGCTCGGGGCCGCACGAGCGCGGAGTTGTGTCGACGTGTTCCTACGAGGCGCGGAAGTTCGGCATCAGGAGCGCAATGCCGTCGAGGACGGCCTACCAGCTCTGCCCGCATGCGATTTTCGTAAGGCCTCACATGGAAGCGTACCAGGAAGTCTCGGACAAGGCGTTCGAGGTCTTTTCGCACTACACGCCGTATGTCGAGGGAGTCTCGGTAGACGAGGCGTTTCTCGACATAACGGGCTCGCTCCATCTCTACGGAGGAAAGAACGCGGGCGCGCGCGCGCGCGCGAAGGCACTCGGCGAGGCGCTCAGGGCGGAGATACGCCGCGTCTGCGGAGTGACGTGCTCCGTCGGCATCGCGCCAAACCGCCTTCTCGCGAAGATCGGTTCCGAGCAGAACAAGCCGGACGGCTTTACGCTCATGCCGTTCGAGCAAGACGAGATCACGGCTTTCTTAAGCGACAAGCCAATAGGCGTCCTCTGGGGCGCGGGAAAGAAGACGGTTGAAGCACTTAAGCCATACGGCATCGCAACATGCGGCGATCTGCAGCGGCTCGGGCGCGGCAATCCGCTCGTCTCGGACGATCTTATAGACATGGCTTTCGGAATTTCCGACGACAGGGTGTACTGGGAACCCGGCGAGGAAAAGTCGGTGTCGCGCGAACACACTTTCGACGAAGACACTTACGACCGCGAGACGGTGCGCGAGACGCTGCTTGAACTCGTGACGGATGTAGGGCGGCGCTTTCGCCGCGCGACAAGGTGGGCGAAGACCGCGAGGATAAAGATCCGCGACGCGAACTTCAACACGATCACAAGGCAATCGCCCTTCGCGCATCCGGTGCGCGACGACATTGCATTCCGCAAGGCGGCGCTTGCGCTCTTCGACCGCGAGTGGCCGGCAGGCCGCAGGCCGAAGACGATACGGCTCATCGGCTTTGGCGTGACGAACATACAAGATTCGCCAGGCGACGACGCGCCGTCGCTTTTCGAAAACTCCGAAGACGAGGCTCGCCTCAAGCGCGAGCGCCTTTCCGCCACCCTCGACTCGCTGCGCGAAAGAGGACTACTTTAACCTAAATTTAGCTTGTCGGTTTTAGCCACACGTACAGGAGAAACAACTACTCTACTCTCCTGTACCTCCTGTCCTTTGTGGCTAAAATTGCTATTCAGCTTTAAAGCGGCTTAGTCCTTCGTTGGAGCAGCCAAAGAAGAAGTGCGAGGGCGAGGTACCACGCGGCGCAGACGGAAACTGGCCACGGCTCGACGGTGAAGTTGGCGCCTGGAATCGCGGCGACAAGGCGCGAGACATCGGCCATCGTTCCTGCAAGGAGCGCGGCAAAGTTGTTGACGTGCGCGGCGAGACGATCGGAGACGAAACTCGCAACAATTCCCGCAATCCCCGCCTTGACGCTTACGCCCGCCGCCGGAAGGAGAAGAAGGTTCGCGGCAATCCCTCCTGGCGTCACGCGGCCAAACGCATGCGCCGCAATCGGCGTTCCAACTGCCCATGCCGCAAAGGTCATCACGAGCGACGCGGCAAATCTGCCGCGGACGCGCTCTGCCACGAACCGCCCCCAGAAGAAAAGCCCGAGCATCACCGCGAACGAAAGAGCACACCCCGTGTCGAAAAGTTTCATCGGATCGCTTCCGTAGACGACGAGAAAAGTCAGCGACCACGAGACGAGCGCATCTGGCCTTCGCCAGAAAATCGGCGCGGCAAAGAACAAGCTCGCCATCGAAGCCGCCCTCACCGCGCTCGGGCTCGCTCCTGTCATCGCGACATAGACCCATAGCGCGGGAATAAGGACGACGCCGCGAAAGCGGAACGAGCATCCCGCAAGCGCAAGGACAAAAGCGAACGCATGCGCGACAAGCATCACGTGAAGTCCCGATATTGCAAAGACGTGAATCGTGCCGGCCGCGGCAAATGCGTCGCGGTCTGCCCTTCGCATGCGCGCGCGTTCTCCTAAGAGTATCGCTCGGTTCAAGCCGACGGCTACGCAGTTTCGCGGAAGCCCGATTCCCATGCGACGCGAGAGGTCGCTGCGGAGCGCGGCGAGTAGCGCGGCACATTTGCCGCGCCCGACGCGGCGGGCAAACGTTCCCTTTCCCTTGACCCAGAGCTTGCGGCGAAGGGAGAAGTCGTCGATCTTCGTGCGCTCGAGCCAGCCCGCGCATTCCCATGTATCGCCGACTTGCGGCAAGGGCGCGGTCGCCTCGAGCGGAAAGATCACCCGAACTTTGAGCGAGCCAACGGAGCTCGCAAATGACGCCCAGCGAACGCCGTCTGCGCCGCGTGTCGCGCGCACTCCGCTCTCTACGCGAAACTCGCGGACGAACGGCCTGCCGCAGCCGAGGACATGCGCCTCGTCCAAGATTTCCTTCCTCGACTGCGCGGCGAAAAGCGCGACGGCAAAGCCGATGGCAAACGCCAAGACGAGGCGTGTAGCGCGATACGAGAACGCAAGCCAGGCGACGAGTGCGACCACTGCGGCGAACGCCGCAAGCGGCCAGAGAGGCGAGAGGATCGACGCACTGAACGCGCACCACTCGCCCAGCGCAAGCGACGCGCAGAGCGCAAGCCATTCGAACCCATGGGCAATTGACAGACTCCTGTTCACGGAGTCATCATATCATATTCCGCGGAAAGAAAAATGAATTGAATATGAATTCGTTTTGAGACATGTAACCATGTAGAACATGCAGAACAGGTAGAAACTCTGCACGATCTACATGTTCTACACGGCTAAATAAATCGGCTATCAAAGCTCGGAGACGAGCAGAGAAGACTTCGCGGGAACGAGCATGTCGAGCTCGGCGCTGTCGGCGGGCGCAAGCGCAATGCCCTTCTCCGCGAGAAACGCGCGGAGCCGCGCGGGCGTTTCGTAGTTGCCCTCCTCCGCGCGGACGGGGGCGATGATGTCGTAGCGCTTGAAGAACTTGCCCTTGAGCGTGAGGTCTGCGTACTTCGCCGCGCGGTGAACGACGATCGTGAACCGAGGATGATCCATCACGTCGAGCTTCTGCCCGATGCGCAAGCGGTCGGCGGAAGGAAGCTCGTTGAGCTTCAGGAGCGAGGCGAGCGTCGAGCCGTTCTCGGAAGCAATGCGCGTCGCGGAGTCGCCGCGTTTGACGACGACCTCCTTGACCCACTGGCGGTTCTTGCCGACGAAGAGACGGCGGATGTTGAGCTCGCCAAGCCGCCGAGCGAGCGAATTGTCGAGGTCCGCGACCGCCTCACCAGGAAGCGCGCGAAGCTGCTCGATCGTCGAGACGGCGAGCTCGACGTCGTGCGCGGCCTCCGCCTTCTCGAGCTTCAGGAGGAGATTCTGCGCGACGCGCGGGCGATTGCGCTCCGCGCCCGGCGGAAGCGGCAGCGGCTTGGGCGGTTCGACGCGAGGCGGCGCGTTGGTCGCGACAGGCGTAGCCGTTGGCACGGCGACAGGCGTATCGATCGGCGACGGCTCGTCGGGAGCCGACGAAATAAGCCGCCTGACGCCAGCCGCCGCAAGGACGGCGACCGCCGCGAGGGCGATGACGGCAACGAGCCAGCCCGCGCCCGATGACTCCTCGTCTATCGGATTCGGGTTGTACTCAATGCCAAACTTGCCCTGGGCGAAAGCCATAGAGGACGACTACTTGGCCTCTGCGGCTCCCTCGGGCGTGACGACGCCCTGGACGCAGCTGCGGAGAATCTCCATCTCGGTGCCGTTCGCGGTCTCGACCTTGAACGTCTTCTCGGTCGCCTCGACGATGGTGCCGATGATGCCGCCGGCGAAGACGATCTTCGCGCCCGCGCGCAACTCTTCTATCATCTGGCGGCGCTCCTTCTCCTTGCGCTGCTGGGGACGGATCATCATGAAGTAGAAGATCGCGAGGATCAGCAGCATCGGGACCATCATCCCGAACCCAGACGACTGGGCGGGAGCGGCGGCGGGAGCCGCGGGAGCGGGGGCCGCAGGCGCGGCGTCACAGAGCATAATGCAGTTATTCATTTTCTTTTGTGTCTTTCTTTACTTGTTCTTTCCAATCGAAAAAAGTGCCGTCGTCGATCGCGGCGCGCATCTCCTTCATGAAGCGGTTGAGCGCCCAGACGTTGTGGATCGTGAGAAGACGGAGCCCGAGGATCTCGTCGCACGCGAGAAGATGGCGGACGTAGCTCCTCGAGAAGTTGCGGCAGCAGTAGCACTCGCACCCTTCTTCGACGGGCCCCTGGTCGAACGCCCACTTCGCCGCCTTGATGGCGACGTTGCCGTGGCGCGTGATCGCGGTGCCGTGGCGGGCGATGCGCGTCGGTATCACGCAGTCGAACATGTCGATGCCGCGCGCGACGCACTCGGCCATCTGGTGCATGACGCCGAGTCCCATCACGTAGCGCGGCTTGTCCTCTGGAAGATAGGGCACCGACGCGTCGACCGCCTTGTACATGAATTCCTCGGGCTCGCCCACCGAAACGCCGCCGATCGCGTAGCCGTCGAAGCCAATCTTGACGAGCTCCTCGGCGCAGTGGCGGCGGATGTCGTCGTAGACTCCGCCCTGAACGATGCCGAAGACCATCTGGCCGTCGGCGTGCGGCGCGTCCTTCGAGGCCTGCGCCCAGCGCAGGGTCTGCTCGACAGACTTCTCGGCCCTGTCGCGCTCGCAGGGGTAGGGCAGGCATTCGTCGAAGACCATCGCGATGTCCGAGCCGATGATGCGCTGCATCTCCATCGACTCCTTCGGACCGAGGAAGAACTCATGGCCGTCGATGTGCGAGTTGAAGCGGCATCCCCCCTCGGTGATCTTGCGCATCCGGGCGAGCGAAAAGACCTGGAAGCCACCCGAATCGGTGAGGATCGGCCCGTCCCAGCCCATGAAGCGGTGAAGCCCGCCGGCGGCCGCGAGGACCTCCGCGCCGGGGCGCAACATGAGGTGGTAGGTGTTCCCCAGGATGACCTGCGCCCCCAGCTCCTTGAGGTCGCGCGGCTCCAGCGCCTTGACCGTCCCAAGCGTGCCAACGTCCATAAAAACGGGGGTTTCGACGGTGCCGTGGGGGGTAAAAAGCCGCCCCAGCCTCGCCCGCGTACGCGTATCCGTCTTTAGGACTTGAAAATTCATGCCGCATATTCTACCAAAAAACGGTTGCGTTTAGAACGGAAATGGTGTATCATTTTACAGTCACGTATAGGAATATACTCATATGAATAAAGCACTGCACGTCCTCGTGTATCTGTTCTTGATCCTCTCGGCTGCGGCCCTGTGGTTCGAAATCGAGCTCAATAAGAAGCGCACGCTTCTTACTGACCGCAACGAGATGCAGGAGGACTATATCGTCAAGATCGCCAGCACGGTCGAAAAGGTCGAGCCCAACAAGGACATGACCGCTGAGACCAAGAAGGACATCTCGCCCATAGAAGCGAAAATCGTCGACATTCCCGAGACCGAGAATGTCCTCGAGGACTACAACGCGTACCTTGAGCAGGCGAACCTCGAAACGTTCAGCTGGGACAACCAGACGACGAGATCACAGCTTCGCAACGTCTATGTCCTCGACCATGAGGGCAAGGTCGTTATGGACGGCGTCAAGCCGCTCATGAAGGGCCCGGGCACGGAGCATGAGCTCCTCGAACAGCTGCTCGACGGGGCGTCGAAGATGAGGACGAAACTTGACACTACCCGCGCAGAGCTCGTCAAGCTCCACAAGATCATCGACGAACAGGTCGATGAGCTCAACAAGCTGAAGCCGGTCGCTCGCCAGGACAAGCTGACGATTGTCGAGAAGAACGAGAAGATCACCAAGCTCGAGGAAGTCAAGGCGGATCTCGAGAACCAGATCGTCAAGATCAAGGCCCAGATCGACGAGCTCAACGCGGAGATCACCTCTCTCAAGGACGAGGTCGTGACGGCCCAGGACGAGACGGCCGCGGCGAAAGAAGAGCTTGATAAGAGCCAGAAGCTCGTCGAGCAGCTGAAGAAGCTGATTCAGGAGATGATCAACGAGCGCAACCGCAACACCGGCGACCCCAACAACATCACGTCGCTCCCGGCCGGCGAAAAGGGCAAGATCGTAGAAGCGGACAACGAGAACATGTTCGCCATCGTCGAGTTCGACGCCAAGACGATGAAGGAGCTCAAGGGCGACAACCTCGACCACCCGATTCCGAACATCGAGCTCGGCGTGAAGCGTCCTGGCTTCCACGGCGAAGCCGGCGAGTTCATCGGCCGCATCCGTCTCCGCCAGGAAGTCCGCGAGAAGAACTACATCATCTGCGACATCCTCGGCCAGTGGAAGCAGGACGATATCAAGCCAGACGACGTGATCTTCGCCGACTGACGAGGCAGAGACGGTCGACTATGTTCTCTCCGCTTCGTTCGCTCGCTCAGTCGTCCGTGAAACTCTTTTACGGATTCGCGGCGGCGGCGGCGCTCGGGCTCCTGTCCGGGTGCATAGCGGATACCGCGGAAGACACCGATCTTCCGTGGTCGTCCAACAAGTCGTGGGAAGGCATGGCTCCTGTCGCGCCAACCATGATGGACAGGTATGAGTAGGGGTCAGGAGTCAGGGGTCAGTAATTAGTGATTAGAGACAAGAGCATAGAGATGAAAGAGGGCGGCGTGCGTTTGGACGCCGCCCTTCTTTTGCATTTCCCGACGAGTACGCGGGCGTTTGTCCGCGAGGCCGTCGAATCGGGTGCCGTTCTCGTCAACGGACGGCGTGCGGCGAAAGGACTGAAGCTCCGCGGCGGCGAGACGGTTGAAGTGCGCGAACTCGCGGAAGCGAGCGACAACGTAGTCGCGCCCGATCCGTCGGTCCGACTGCGCGAGGTCTTCGCAGACGACGCCCTTCTCGCCTACGACAAGCCGAGCGGCATGCCGGTGCAGCCGCTGAAGCGTTCAGAGCTCGGTACGCTGATGAACGGCGTCGTCGCGCGCCACCCCGAGTGCATTCCGCTTGGGGACAGACCCCTTCTCGCAGGCGCGGTGCATCGCATCGACGCCGACACCTCTGGGCTCGTCCTCGTCGCGAGAACGGCGGAGGCGTTCGAGAACCTTCGCGGCCAGTTCGCCGCGCAGACGGTCGAGAAGACGTACCTCGCGCTCGTAGAGGGAACGGTCGCGGCAGGAGGAACTCTTGAGAACGACTTGGTCCACGACCCGACGCTGCCCTTCTGCCGGATGATCGACATTCACCACAACCGGCTTACGCGTGCGCAGTGCGAGGGGCTGAAGCCGCTCCACGCGGTAACGAATTTCAAGCCGATGGAATTCATATCGACCGAGACGGAAGAGCAGACGCTCCTGGAAGTCACGATCTTCACAGGAGTCACTCACCAGATCCGCGCGCAGCTCGCGCTCGCGGGGATGCACATCGTGAACGACCGACTCTACGGCGCGTTTGCGGTAGAGAACATGAAGGGGCATTGCCTTCATGCGCTCGCGGCGAAATTCCGCCATCCTGTTTCGGGAGATCCGATGGATCTCCGCACGCCCTACCCGCCATGGGCAAGGGCATAGATCACATGCGGCCGGAGAGGGCGTCGATGAGATCGCAGAGGCGCTTGTAGGCGTGGCCAAGATCGTCGTTCGTCACCTTGAACATGTATTCGTCGGCACGGGCGATCTCCCCTTCGGCGTTCGCGAGACGGCGCTCGATGACGTCGGGCGCGTCGGTGCCGCGGTTGACGAGCCGACGGCGAAGCTCTTCCATGTCGGGAGGGAGAAGGAAGATGTCGACGTAGCCGATCTTGAGAGGGTCGTTGTTGGGTAGCGCGCGCACGTAGTCGCGCACCTTTGCCGCGCCCTGGACGTCGATGTCGAGTATCATCGAGTTGCCTTCGGCGAGGACTTCCTCGATGGGGGCCTTGAGGGTACCGTAGTAGTTGTCGTGGACCTTCGCGTACTCGATGAACGCGTTCTCGCGGATCAACTCTTCGAAGCGTTCCTTCGTCTTGAAATGGTAGTCGAGGCCGTCTTCCTCTTCGCCGCGCGGAGCGCGCGTCGTGCACGAAATGGAGTAGACGATGTCGTGGTACTCCTGGAGGAGCATGTCGATGAGCGTTGACTTTCCGCATCCCGACGGCGCGGACATCACGATGAAAAGCGGCTTTGTCTTCATGGCGCACATTATACCAAATCGCCACGGGGTGGAGTAGGCGGGAGAGGATGGGGGGAGAAGGCGGGAAAAACCAGAGAGGAGTTGGACTGGGAGTTCCGTCGGACTCACTCGCTGCGCTCGTTCCGCCCGACGGTGAAGGCAACATCCATTTGAGAAGAAGAAACTTGCCGCTGAAGAAGATAAGGTGAAAGATGGCAGATGGAGAGGAAACCTGCCGCTGAAGAAGATAAGGCAGAGAGAGGAAGGATGCCAAGGGGAGAGAAAACGAGACAGACGAGTCCGCGGAACGAGCGCAGCGAGTGAGTGGACTCGTCTCCAATACAAAAGGTAATTATCACATAGATAGATGACGCCGATAGAAGATAGTTGGCTTAGTAAGCCACTAATTGGAGTGGCTATTGTTGCTGGGCTCAGGGTTGATGTGACTAGCGCTGGGTGGGACCAGGGTTGCTTGCTGAAGAGTCGCCCTTTAATCTAAAGTACCTCGCCAACTTCTCGCGCAAGACCTCTATCAGCCGCTCGTCGTCCTTGTAGGAAATGGAGATGAGCTTCTTCCCCGCGCGCTGATATAGGAACTTCTTCTGCTCCTTGTTCCTGATGTACTCGGGAGTGTTCATCCCGAAATACTCTATATAGACGTCGAACTCCGGCAAATAGAAATCAGGCCTGACAACGGCATCTCCAGCGATTCTATAGCGCTCGTCGTACATGAACGCAATTCCCTCGCTCTCAAGAAACTCAGCGATCCTCTTCTCGCCAATGCTCTGCACCGCGACGCCGCCCTCTGTTCTGCGGCGCTTGGCGTCCTCAACAACGAACTCGAAGTTGACGTTCTCCAGTTCGCGCTCGTCCAGGCAGTGACGGCAATATGGACGTCCCTGACGAGATCGGCGAGCATCGGTATGAAGACTCCCGAGTAGTAATCCCCTTCCGCGGCCATCTTGCCGAGCGCCGAAGCGGCGAGGCGGCGCACTTCACCGAATTCGCTCTTGAGATAGGAGGTGAATTCTTCGGCGGCCGCTGCGCGGCTTCTAAGCCCAGGAGGGAGCGGCAAGTTCTTGGCGGAATCGGCGATTTTCTCTGGGTGTTCAGGGTCGGGATCGAAGAGATGGCTGAGTAGCTTAACTCGTTCCAGCTCTTGATGCTGCCTTGCCAATTTCAGATTATTCGCCATATTGTTTTGGTATGCCCATCGGACTCACTCGCTGCGCTCGTTCCGCCCGATGGGAGGTTAGCGGTGCAGGCGCCAGGCGATCTTGAGGGATTCTTTGGCGATGCCGGCGGTGATCTTAGAGTAGCCCGCGACACGGTCGGTAAAGGCAATCGGAATCTCCTTGATGAAAAGCCCCGCCTTCCATGTCCTGTGGTTCATCTCCAATTGGAAAGAATATCCAGCAGACGCGACAGTGGTAAAGTCGATCTTCTCGAGCGTCGTCTTTCTCCAGCACTTGAAGCCGCCAGTGGGATCCCTAACCGGCATCCCCGTGACTGTGCGGATAAAGATCCCGCCAGCACGCGAAATGAGGCGGCGCTTGAAAGGCCAGCCAGGAGTCGAGCCGCCAGGAACATACCGCGAACCGATGACGAGATCAGGGAATCGTTTCTGGTCGTCCGAATTACCAGCTTGCCTGGAAGTGATCGGAGTGGAAATGGCCTCAACTAGACGTGCGACATCCTTTGGATCATGGCTGAAGTCGCAGTCCATCTGCACGACAAGTTCCGCGCCAAGTTCGAGCGCCCTTGAGAAGCCAGCGACGTATGCGCGGCCAAGACCTTCTTTCTTCTCCCTATGAAGAACGTGGATGCGCGGCTCCTTCGCTGCGAGCTCGTCGATCACGGCTCCCGTTCCGTCAGGCGAATTATCGTCGACAAAAAGAAGCTCGACGTCGTTCTTTAGCACCGCCTCGGCCATCGGCCCGACGTTGTCCTTCTCGTCGTATGTCGGTATGACTACTATCGTCTTCATTTAAGATGTGCGCAACTTTTTTAAGCCGTGCAGAACATGTAGACCGTGTAGAATCTTCTACATGTTCTACACGTTCTACACGGTTTACTCTTTTGCTATCTCGAAGTCGAAGAAGCGTCCTGTCTTGATCGGCGGATGCTTCTCAAGAACCGACTTGATCTTCGCCTTCGCGTCCTTCGAGCGCGCAACGACGAACATGAAGCCGCCGCCACCGGCACCGCACAAGCTCACGGCGGAAATCCACGGCGCCATTCGTGCGATGATCAGCTCGACGAGCGGATTTGTGCTCCCTGGATCGAGTGCCTTCTTGGAAAGCCAGTAGTCGTTGACAGCCGAACAGAACGAATCCCAGTCGCACGACTCAACGGCCCTGAACGCCCGTTCCGCGTCGCTCTTCAGACGGCGCACGATCGAGCGCGCGATGTCATCGGGATTCTCCTCGAAGAAGCCGATTACGCCGCGCAGGATGTTTCGCGCCATGCGCTTTCTTCCCGTGAAGTAGAGCAGTGCGCGTTCCTTGAGGAATTTCGCAAACGCCGCCTCGGACTTTGGCGAGACGCACGACATGCGAGGATTCTGGCCTTTGCCTGGCGTTGTCGAGATAAGATGTGCGCCAGGAACGAGGCCGCCGATCTGGTCCTGCCAGCCGCCGCCGGTCGCCATCTCCTTTTCAAGCGCGAGCGTGAGCGACGCGACGCGCTTCCACTCGGCTTTGCGCCCAGCGACGCGCTCAAGCGCAGTGACAAGCGCCGCGCCGAGAATCGAGCTCGTGCCCATGCCGCTGCCCTTCGGGACGTCGGCGGAAATCCTGATGTCGAGCCCACCGCAAGAGAAGTCGAATTTCGTCACCGTAAGCGCGCTCTTGACGAGCGCGCACCAGTCGTGCGGATCTTTCGGCGCGCGAATCTCCGCAAGCGACTTGAGGACGCCCGACTTCCCAAGGTCGACGCTCTCTACGTGCACTTCCTTCTCCGCGAGACGCCGGACGCGAACCTTGACGGGCTTAACGCCGTTCAACGTGACCGCCGCATTGAAAACCGCACCGCCCATCTTGTAGCAGATCGGCGGGGTGTCGCTCCAGCCGCCCGCGAAATCGATTCTAAGCGGCAACTCCACTGTGATGCAATCCTCCGTCTTGCGAAGCGCAAGAAGTTTCTTGTGGTCGACCTTCTTCATAATCTCACCAAGCTTTAGTTTATCCCACTTGCCGTCAGACTTGAAATCGTCCTCGACGCGGTAGCGAATTGGAATCCACTTCCCGCCAACGGGCAGGCACGTCAAGCACTCGCCCTCGGCAAGGTCGATTGGGCCAAATTCCCTTGGAACAAAAGTGACGACGTTTCTTCCACCGAGTTTCATCTCGTCGCGCGATATCGCGCAGCCCTCAACCCACTCGCGCCCCTTTCCGAGCCGCGCAAGAAGTTCGCGCGTCGAGCCGATGTGGAAGAACGAGCAGCGAGGAACGACGTTCACATGGAACGGCGCAAAGCCGTTAAGAAGTTCTCTCGCGAATTCGTCGTAGATGTCGCCGACCTTCCATCCGGCGATGACGATCTTCTTTGCCGTCGCGGGATCGATCCAGAGAATTCCCGTATCGACGGCGACCTTGCCGCGACACACCGCTCCCGCCGCCTTTGCTGCAGAAGGCGACGGCTTCTGGAGAAACGCGCGAACCCGTTCCCCGTTCCCCGGAACATAGACGCCATGACGCGAGCCCTCTTCGGGGGAATCGTAGTAGGCGACGCCGGTGACGCCGCTCTTCGAAAAATCGCACGAACCAAAATCAAACTCTGGCGCGACGTCGCCACAGACAACGAGGACGCCGCTCTTCGGAAGTCGAAGCTGCTCCATGTTCGCGACGATGCGCTCGAAAAGAGAAACCGTCTTGCCGCGGCTATCGGGCACAGGAACAAACGCCTTGCCTATCGCCGCGTACGAGGGGAGGCGCTTCGAGTCGCCGCCGGAATGGCAGATGAGGACTCGCCTCTTCGAGACGTCGCCAAGTTTCCTGAGGACGCCGACGGTGCTGCCGAGCGAGCCGACGCGCTTGCCGCCCGGATCGGGAACGACGAGGATTTTTTCTGCAAGCGAGCCGACGAGCGGCGCGACCATCGCACGGTAGCCGCGCGCCTGCGCCTCGTTTGAGGCGGTAACAACAAGAATGTCGAATTTCACGCGATCGACTCCACGGCCTTGAAAATCTCTTCTGGCTCGGCCATGCGACCGAGGCCGCTCGTTCCGCATGCGAGCTCTCCGTATCCGGGCGCGACAATCTTGACGCCTCGCTTCTCGAGCGCGGCGATGTTTTCACGCGTGACCGCGTTTTCCCACATGCCGTCGTTCATCGCGGGCGCAATTGCGATTGGCGCGCGCGTCGCGAGAAGAGTCGATGTAAGCAGGTTGTCGGCGAGGCCGTAGCGCAGCTTGGCGATTGTATTTGCGGTTGCGGGAGCGACAACGGCGAGGTCGCAGTCGGCAAGCGATATGTGCTCGGGACGCCACTCCGCGGGACGCTTGAACTCCTCGACGTAGACGGGATTCCTGGAAAGCGTCTGGAAGGTGAGCGGCGATACGAACTCGCAGGCCGCCGGAGTCATCACGACGCGCACTTCGTCGCCGTTCTTCACAAAAAGCCGCACGAGCTCCGCCGCCTTGTACGCGGCGATCGAACCAGTGACACCCAATAGAATTCTTTTACTCATTTTAGCCGTGTAGATCATGTAGATCATGTAGAACTTCTGCACGCTCTACACGTTCTACATGGTTAATTCTTGATCTCAAGTCGGCAACTGCTGCGCGCATGTCGCTTTTGCCGAAAAGGTAGGAGCCGGCGACGAACTGGTTTGCACCCGCCTTCGCCGCGAGCGGAATCGTCTCGGCGTTTCCGCCGCCGTCGATCATAATGTCGAGATCAGGGCATTGCTCCCTTAGCCACGTGATTTTCGGAAGACACTCGGCGATAAACTTCTGCCCGCCGTAGCCGGGATGCACCGTCATCACGAGCGCTTCTTCGATCTCGCCAAGGTAGGGACGAAGGATTTCGACATTCGTCTCTGGGTTCAACACGATTGCGGGCTTCACGCCAAGCGCCTTGATGCGCTTTAGCTCGACATGGAGATCGCAGTCCGCCTCGACGTGAATCTGCAGTGTCTGCGCGCCGGCGGCGGCGAACTTCTCGATGTAGAGGTCTGGGCGCGACATCATGAGATGGACGTTGCGGTAGAACGTTGGGCAGGTCTTCCTGCAGAAGTCGACGATCGACGGACCGAAGCTCATGTTTGGCACAAAGTGCGGATCCATGATGTCGATGTGCAGGGCGTCTGCGCCAGACGCCTCGGCGCGCCTCGTCTCTTCGGCGAGGCGTCCGAGGTCTGCCGCAAGAAGCGACGGTAGGATCTCCAGTTTCAAGAAAGACCCTTCACTATCGCCTCAAAGTCGGCCGTCTGCTCCTCGAGCGAGCGCACCATCTGGAACTGGTTGCGCGCGCGGACGAGGTTGTGGTCGTCGTACTTGGTGTGGAAGTACACGTCGCCCGCGAGGTAGTCGGCGAGGAAGCGGATTCCAACCTCGAACGTCGCGAGCTTTCCGGAGAACACGAGGTTCGCGCGCTCGGCTTCGTTGAGGAACTTCGCACCTTCGAGATAGCCCTTCGCAAGCGCCTCGAAGTACTCGCGCTTCGCGAACACCTTCGAGAGATCCGCCTCGTCTTCCGCGGCGGCAGCAGTCGAAGTCCTGACCATGTCGCCGAAGTCGAAGAGCGCGGAGCCGGGCATAGTCGTATCGAGGTCGATCACGACTGCCTCGCCGTTCGCATCGATCATCACGTTGTTGATCTTCGTGTCGTTGTGGGTCACGCGCTCGGGAATTTCGCCCGACGCCATGAGGTCGACGATGCGGCTCGCGTTCTTGCGCCACGAGTCGACGAACGCCATCTCGGCGGCGACCGACTGAAGCCGGCCCTTCACGTCCTTCGCGGCGGCATCGTCGAGCTGCTTCAGGCGGTTCGGCGTGTCGTGGAACTTCGGGATGATGTCCTCGAGACGCGGCGGCGGAATGTCGGCGAGGTCGTTCTGGAACTTCGCGAACGCGCGGCCGACGTCGTACGCCTGGTGCGGCTCGGAGACGACGTCGCGCGACGTATAGCCCTCGAGGAACTTGTAGATTCGCCACGGGTTGTCGTAGCCGACGACCTCGAGCGACTTCACTCCCTTGGACTTCAGGAACTCCGTCACGCGGACGACGTTAGTCTTGAGGAGATCGACGTCGAAGATCGTCGTGTTGACGCGCTGCAGGATGTAGCGCACGCCCGACGCCGTCTCGACCTTGTACGTCTCGTTGATGTGGCCGGAACCGTAGCGCGACACGTCGGTCGCGTCAACGATGCCGGACGCCTCGAGAACCTTCTTCTGTTCGTCAGTCATTTTCGGAAGACCTTTCAGCGCTTCTTGATGACGGGAATCTGCGCGGCCGCGACGGACTGGCCGAGACGGCGGAAGTGCTCGTCGGGAACGATGAGCTCGATCTCCTCGGCCGTCGCCGGGTAGATGTCCTTCAGCATCGCGCGGGCGGTCTCGAGGATTACGTCGCCGCCGAGACCGCTCGTGACGCGGCCGAGCAGCATCATGCTCGAGTAGTCGTAGAACTCCTTGTACCACGGAATCGCGTGCGCGAGGAAGCGGCCGATCTGCACGTAAACCTTGAGCGCCTTGGAGTCGCCCTTCTCCATCGCGGCCTGCACGACCTTGAGGCGCTCGGGGAGCTTCATCGTCTTCGGGAACTTGAAGCCGTACTTCTCGGCGAGCCAGTTGACGGCCTGCTGCGAGAACGCCATCGAGCCGACGCCGGCGTCACCGGACCACTCGTCCGCGGGAGCCTTGGGGTTGAAGTCGACAGGGGCGAACGCGAGCTCGGTGATGCGGCCCGTGAGCGCGCCAGACTTGTCGATGAAGCCGACGGCCTCGGAGGATCCCATCGCGACGCCGAGGATGCCCTTCTTGCCCATCGTGATCATACCGGCGAGGGCCGAGACGTCGCCGTCGTTGTAGATCTCGAAAGGAACGCCCCAGTCCTTCTCGACGCGGAAGAACATGTCCTGCGCAATCGGATACTTGGACGGGTTCTTCTCCTTGATGGCGCGGAAGAGCGAGGCGACGCCCATCTTCTTGCCGACGAGCGTGCCGGCCGTGGAGCCGCCGATCGCGTCGACGCGCGGCAGAGTCGCCGCGGCGGCCTTGAGCCCTTCGGTGAGCTTCGAGTAGTGGTACTCTGGGTCGGCGTTGTTCCGCGGATCCCACGGGAACTCCTTGGAGAACACGACCTTGCCCTTGTTGAGCGCGGAGATCTTGAAGTCGCTCGCTCCGAGGTCGAAGCCGATGCGGCAGCCGTCGGCGACGGTCTTCACCTTCGTGAGCGTCTCCTTCTGCGCGGGCATCTTCTTGAGGGGGAGAACGACCGTCTCGACGGGACGCCCGTAGAGGTCGGAGAAGAACTCGTAGTCGAACTTGCGCGACCCCTTCTTCGTGTACGCCTTCGCGACGGGCTGGACGACTGCGTCGGGACCGGCGAGATAGAGCTTCCAGCCGCCCGCGGCCCACACGATGAACTTCGCGATGCGGTCGACGACATGCGAGACGAACTTGGTCGCCTCGGGGCTGAGACGCTTCGGAATCTCAAGGTCGTAGCGGTAGACCTTCCCGTCCTCGCGCTCCCACGCGACTGCAACAACGTCGTTCTTCGCGCCGAGTCCGCTTTCGATTTCGGCGAGCGCCATTATCGGAGCCCAAAACTCCGATCCGCACTTGCATTTTGCCTTGCCGCATGAACATGCCATGGTTTTTCTCCTTTGCTTTTTGGTTTTGGTTTTATGTGTCGAAAGCGGAAAGTATCGCCGGCGTCACGTCGACGAGCGACGAGACGCGCTCCCGCAGAAATTCCTCCTTCGGGCCGAGGGCGACGAAAGGAACGGGATTCAGCGTGTGCCCACGCTCCGAAATGTTCTCGATGTTGCCGTGGTCCGAAGTCAGGACGAGCGTCACGCCCATCGCCTCCGCGAAACGGACAAGCGACGCGAGAAACCTGTCGTACGTCCTAAGTGCCGCGCACGCGCGCGCGTAGTCCATAGAGTGACCGGCGACGTCCGACTGGAAGAACTCGAAAAGCGTGAAGTCGTACCTGCGCGCAATCGCCGCGAGATGCTCGGCTGCGCGCTGCGGCGGGATGACCGCGATGTCGGGCCAGCGGTCCTGTATCGTCTCGCGCGTCAAGTCCTGCATGACGGCCTGGCCGTTCTGGAGATCGTCGACGGTCCTTATCGTCTCAGGAGTAGTAAGCGCCATGACGGTAGTCACCGACTTGAAGCGGCGCGCGGCGAGTTCGTCGGCGGAGTCTACGAGATACGCGTCTGAAAAGCAGACTTGCTTTCCCCTGTCGCGCAGCTGGATGAAGAGATTATCCGCCTCGACGATCTTCCGCAGATTGGGACCAGGAAATCCCTCGCAGTGCTTTCCCATCGCCGCGGCGCAGTTTACGCCGGTGAACATCGTCGCCTGGCCGGTTGCGCTCTGCGGCGGACCGTTGACGCCAAGCCGCGCGTCAATTGGCTTTCCGTGCTTCGAGACAAGACGGCACAGCACCGGACAGACCTCTGGATTGACAGGGTTGTCCGTTGCAGCGGCGCGCAAGCCCACGCCGTCGATGAACAGGAAGAGCACTTTCATTTGAATGTGTGTATTTTATCAAATTTTAATCGATTAATGCAACCTCGCTAAACCAGTAATCCCAGACCCCAAAACACTTTGCGCCCCTTTGCGTTCTTTGTGGCTAAAGCAAAATAGCAAAGCTGCGACCAGCAACGCGACCGTAAACTCGGGGACAGACCCCTAACTACATCTACCTAAGATAACTACAATTAATTTCTTCAAATTTTATGTTAATAAGTCTTTGATAACTGTTAATACATTTTCCTTGACATCAAAGTTATAAACATTTTATTTGCTTTTTTATTTGAATAACCGCGAAAAACAGCAATTTATCGGATTTTTATATGTCGCATAATTTAATCAAAAAAACTGTTCACAATATAGTTGATAATTGATATAATCTTCACCGTCTATGGACATGCTGTTTGATAGCGAAGTTATTGTAGTTGGCGGCGGTCATGCTGGCGCCGAGGCGGCGCTTGCATCGGCACGGATGGGGATATCTACCCTTCTCATCACCGCCAGGATAGACAGCGTTGCAACGATGCCATGCAATCCCTCGATCGGTGGTCTCGCAAAGAGTCACCTCGTCTATGAGCTCGATGCACTTGGTGGAGAGATGGGAAAAAATGCTGATGCAACCGCCCTTCAAGCCAAGACACTCAACTCAAGCCGTGGTCCTGCAGTCCAGGCGACACGTGCTCAATGCGCCAAGCAAGAGTACGCCGAGAGAATGCAAAAAGTTATCGCCGCTCAGCCGAACTTGACCGTTCTTGAAGACGCCGTCATTGGACTCTGTACCGAGCCCTCTTCCTCTGTGCGCAACCCCTACGAATCCACAGCTATCCCCGACCCAAGCCCCACGGCCAACACCAAAGCCGCAGCACACGATAACAGCTATACACTTTCAGGCATAATTACCGAGCATTACGGTGCAATAGCAGCAAAGGCAGTCGTTTTGACTGCCGGAACTACCCTGAGAGGACGGATCTGGATTGGAAAAGAGTGCCAGGAATCGGGTGGAGATGGCCGTCCGGCTGTAAATTTGCTGTCCGAATGCCTCTCAAAACTTGGTTTTTCACTTATTCGGCTTAAAACTGGCACTCCTCCACGCCTAAAGGCATCGAGCTGCAACTTCGCCGCCTGTCAGCGCCAGGATGGCGAGAACCCACGGCCATTGTTCCACGTGGAACATTCTGAAGAATCTTTATTAACGCAGAGACGCGAAGACGCAGAGTACGCAGAGGCAGTTGGGAAAGTTGTAGAAGATAAAGTGTTCCACGTGGAACAATCGTTAGGTGAACTGCCATGCTGGATGACCTATACAACGGAAGAAACACATAGAATTATAAGGGAGAATCTAAGCTCATCTGCTCTCTATGGAGGTGTAATTGAGGGTACAGGTGTGCGTTATTGTCCGTCAATTGAGGACAAAATAGTCAGATTTGCTGATGCAAAGCAGCACCATGTGATGCTTGAACCAGAAGATTCAAAGGGCGAAGTCATTTATCCCAATGGGCTCTCCTGCAGCTTGCCACGCAATATTCAGGAAAAGATGGTCAGATCAGTGCCTGGTCTTGAGCATGCCGAATTCCTTGCTTATGCGTATGCAATTGAGTATGACGGCATTGATTCAAGGGAACTAAAACATTCCCTTGAGGCAAAACGAATCGAGGGACTGTACTTTGCAGGGCAAATAAACGGAACCACTGGTTACGAAGAAGCCGCTGCGCAGGGGATTATAGCTGGAATAAATGCCGCTCTAAAGGTCAAAGGCGAGCCACCACTTGTTCTTAGCCGTCAGGATGCATACATTGGAGTGCTGATTGACGATCTTGTTACGAAGGGCACAGATGAGCCATACAGGATGTTCACAAGCAGGGCTGAACGACGATTGATTTTGCGACAGGATAATGCGAGGTTTAGATTGCTGGATGCGGCAAGGAAGGTCGGTATACAGTCAACAGATTACTTGGAAGCTGTCTCCAAAGTAAAAGACTATCTTGATAGTGCTGCAGGCACAAAAGCAACAAGTAACATAACTCCCGAGCGAAGTGAGTCGCGACAATCACAAATCTCCCGCTGGTTCACTAAAGAGGAGATTGAGAATGAATTAAAAATTATGCGACATTATGCGCCATATATAGAACAGGAAAGAAAAGCGGCGGAAAAGGCGAAGCTTGATGAAGCTATTGTAATTCCTAAGTGGTTGGATTATGACAAGTGCGTTGCAGTCAGGTATGAGAGTCGAGAGAAGCTAAAGAAGTGGCGCCCAGAAACACTTGCCCAGGCAGCTCGTATTTCTGGCGTAAATCCCGCGGACATCGCAGTCCTCGCCGTCATCATCAAACGCGGAAAACACTAATTACATACTTGATAGCAACAATGCAAAACGAAAGTTATCAACAGCTGTTGTTGATAAGTGGTAGACATAAGAAGATTTCTTTCGAATGACGGTTCTGCGGGATTTTTGCTATATTGCTCTCGTCACTTTGGAAAATCAGGTTTAAGATGAGCAACGAAACAATAGACATGGTCTCGAAGGGACTATGGGACCGGGCGCGGACGATATGCATCACGATGATGCAGGGAGACGTGAAGCGCAGCCGGGCCGAAAGAAATTTTTCTATGATCCAATCTGTAGTTCGCGACGGAGACACGTTCAGAATCCTCGCGCTCAACAAGATGTCCGCCGACATACTTGAACGAGAATATGCAGAGGATCTGAAGAAGAGCTTTCTCCTCGCCGGCGCGGAGCCAAACGTCAATATCGAATTCTCGTTCGACGAGAACGCAAAGCCCGCGATAATAGTGCCGAAGCCCAACACCGTCGTCGAGAAGACGAAGACGGGCCGCATACAGACGTTCATCTCGACAATGCCCCTCAAGGAATACTATACCTTCGAGGAGTTCGTAGAGGGTCCGTCAAACAGCTACGTCCTCGCGGCCGCGAAGGGCGTCGCGAAGAATCCCGGCCAGAAAGCGCTGAACCCGCTCTTCATTCACGGCGGCACTGGTCTCGGCAAGACGCACATCATGCAGGCGATCGGCAACGAGGTAAAGCGCAAGAACCCGATGGCAGCCGTATGCTACCTCACGGCAGAGGCGTTCCTCAACGAGTACGTCAATGCTATGACGCAGAACAGCTTGCAGACTTTCCGCGAACGCTACAGGAAGATCGACGTCCTCTTGATCGATGATATCCAGTTCATTGCAAAGAACATGCAGAACTTCCAGGAGGAGTTCTTCAACACTTTCAATGCTCTTACTAACGCCGACAAGCAAATCGTCATAACTTCAGATGTCGCTCCAAAGGATCTTCCAGGAATCGAGGAGCGTCTCATCTCTCGCTTTGAAGGCGGAATGCTCCAGGAAATAGAGTCACCTGGCTATGAAACGCGTCTCGCTATTCTAAAGAAGAAGTCGGAAGGCATGGTTCCTGAGGTTTCAGACTCCACTCTCAAGTTCATCGCCTCAAACATCAAGAGCCATGTGCGCGCAATGGAAGGCGCGCTTGGCAAGGTAAACATCTTTGCAAATCGCGATCCTTCAATGCTCTTGACCGACGAAGTGCTCTCCTATATACTGAAGGACTTCATAGAAAAGGAAAAAAGCAGAAAGAAGCTTACCGTCGAGGAAGTTCAAAACTGCGTCTGCAAAAAGTACGCAGTCACTATATCGCAGATACTTTCCCCGGAACGCACACAGTCAATAGTGACACCTCGCCAGCTTGCAATGTACATCTCACGCAAGTTCACTACTAGAAGCCTTCCTGAGATCGCAAAGAACTTCGAGAAGAGCCATGCCACTATAATACATGGCGTGAAGAACATAGCAAAGCGTCTTGACGTTGAACCGGAGCTTCGCGCTTCTCTCGAAGAAATACTGTCAGATCTCGGCTGTTCAATGAAAGACATGGTTGGTTGAAAAAAGGTATAAAAAGTGTAGACAACTGCCAATCCTATCTACAGAAAAAGGGGATATCAAAGAAAATGAAATTTGATTCAAGAGAATGTCAACAGCAAGGAAGCAAGGAAAACCCTTGTTTTTCAATGATCATCTTCACTTGTCTACATTGTCAACAAATCTAATAAGTATTATTTCCTCTATTTTAAAAACAACAGTAATATGATAAAATCTTCGGTGTGAAGGCAACAGGTCCTTACCACAGAAAGGAAAAAAAATGAAATTCAAGGTTCTCAGGTCACAGTTCATTGAAGGGCTCAAGAGCGTACAGAACATTGTCGCCGGAAAAGGGTCTCTTCCTATTCTGCAGAATGTGATGATCGAAGGCAAGGGAAACTCGATCAAGCTCACCACAACCGACCTTGACATATCGATCAAGTCCGAGGTAGAGTGCGAAGTCATGGAAGAGGGAACGACTACACTTCCGGTGAAATTGCTTTTCACTTCCGTGACAAAGGCAGCCGAGGGCGATATAGTAGTCGAGTGCGATGCCAAGGAGAGAGCGACGATAAAGGCGGGAAGCGCCCGCTTCAGACTTCAGGGAATGCCCAGTTCAGAGTTTCCTTCCATACCTGAAGACGGCGAGGCATACATGTACACGATTCCCCAGGTGACTATAAGGGAAATGCTGAGGAAGACGGCGTACGCAGCGTCGCAGGACGACACTCGCCGCACGCTAAAGGGCGTGCTAATGAGTTTCAAGGACGAAAAGCTCACGATGGTCGCGACCGACGGCCGTCGTCTTGCGCTCGTAGAGAACGAGCTTGAGTTTCCAAAGGCGGCCGAGAAGGACATTGTTCTTCCTTCAAAGGCGGTTGCCGAACTACAGAGGTCGCTTACGGCCGAAGGAGAAGTGTCCATCATGGTCAAGAAGAGCCAGATATGCTTCTCGTTCGAAAAGGTCCAGATATACTCAAAGCTGATGGACGACACTTATCCGAATTACCGTCAGGTGATACCGAAGGAGTGTGCGGAGCAGATTTCAATTGACCGCCAGCTTCTCTTGAACGCCCTCGATCGTGCGAGCGTCATGACGATGGACGAAGCTCACTCTACAAAGCTCATCTTCGAGGGAAATCGCCTCACAGTCACTTCCGCCGCGTCCGACATCGGAGAGGCAAAGGATGAAGTTCCGATCAAGTACGCCGGAGAAAAAATAGAGATTATGTTCAATCCGACGTACGTCATGGACCCTCTCAAGGCGATTGACGACGACGAAGTCACTATAGGTCTCAACAACGGACACAGCCCTGCAGTCATCAAGTGCAGCATCATGTTCCTCTATGTTCTCATGCCGCTTAGAATAAACTGATTTTACAAGTTCAAAGTTAAGAAGCCAAGGAAGTTGAAAGTCTAAAGGGTGGACTATGAAGCTGTGGACTGACAAGGACTATCCAATAATCATATCGTGCGCTAAGGAGCTTTCGCGTTGGACTGAAATCGAGGTGCTCGACATGGGGTACCATCCGATCGAGGTCACCGAGAACACCGTCGTCGTCCGCGGAGCGATGAGGGACGTGATGAAGCTCAATCTCCATCTACGCACCGCTCACCGCGTTCTCGTGCCTCTTCTTAGGACGACATGCCGCAACATAAAGGACCTCTACGAAGCTACGCGCTCAATCGACTGGGAGAACCTGATCGAAGCCGATGGATACTTTTCAGTTTCGTCGATCGTCCACAACTACACGATACGCGACACGCGCATCCCCTCGCTCTACACGAAGGACGCGATAGCCGACCGCATGCGCGAGAAGTGCCAGCGCCGTCCTGATTCAGGCGGCGAGAACAGGGGAGCCGCAGTGTTCGTCTACTGGGAAAGGGACGAGGCGATAATATACCTCGACACTTCGGGCGAGCCGCTGTCTAAGCGCGGCTACAGGATGATTCCTGGCTCCGCGCCTATGCAGGAGACGCTCGCGGCCGCTTGCATAATGGCCCTAAGGTGGAACGGCAAGACGCCGTTCGTCTCTCCGATGTGCGGTTCCGGAACGCCCGCAATAGAGGCGGCGATGATAGCGATGAACAAGGCGCCCGGCTTTCTCAAGGGACACTTCGCGTTCCAGTCGATAAAGGGATATGGCAGCATAATCCCCGGCGAGAGCGCACCTCGCGTCGCTCCGCGCCAGCATGTTGGCGCGAGCCCCGAACAGATTTGGAAGGAACTTGTAATGGACGCTGCCGCCGCGGAGAAGAAAGAGGGGATTCCGCCGATAATCGCGACGGACATTTCGCCCGAGGCCGTCGACAACGCCCATTCAAACGCTATAGCCGCGGGAGTTGCGCAGTACATCACTTTCAAGGCGTGCGACTTTGCCGACACTCCCGTTCCCGAATCTAACGCGTCGCCTCGCGGAGTCGTGTTCTTCAACCCAGAGTACGGCATTCGCCTCGGTACGTTCGAGGAGCTCGCGCCGGTATACGAGCGCATAGGAACTTTCATGAACGAGAAGTGCAATGGCTACACCGGCGGCCTTATCACAGGCAACCCCGACCTCGCGCGTCTCGTCAACCTCTACTACAGGACAAGGATACCGTTCTTCAACGGACCTATAGACTGCCGGCTGTTCGTGTATCCCGGCTGTGAACTCAAAGGACAAAACGTCAAATGAACTTCGAAGAATTCCTTGATGACGAGCCAAAGGCGCCGCCCGCCGCGACACCTGCTGATGAAGAGACAGCGGAATCTGCTGATGAAGGGGTTGCCGCCGAAGACAGCATCGACGTCCAGAAGGCGGTAGTCGAAGCTCTTGCGGCCGAAAAGGCCGAACAGGCGGAGACTATTGCCGCGCTTCGCGCCGAAAACGCCGAACTGAGAAAGAGCATTGTCGAACTCAAAAAAAACATCTCGGAACTTACCGATCGTGCGGAATCCGCAAAGAAGCAGATGCTTGACCAGAAAGCGGCGCTCGAGAAGGTAGGCGACGTGCTCGCGACGAACGCAGACAACGGTCTTTCGAACAAGGTCGCGCTTCTCGACCGCGACATCGACGTTCCAGATCGCTTCATCGGTGAGACGCGCGACCACGTGCTTGAAGTCGTGCGCGAAGCGTGCGACAAGGCCGAAGCGGAAGGGCGTCTTAGAAGAGCTCAGCTTTTAGAGGGCGTTCTTGCCGCGAACGAGCCGGAAGGAACGCTTGCGAAGAAGCGTGCAAATCTTGAAAAGCTGTTTGCCGACAACGGCAACATAGTTTCCGGACCTGTCATTGCCGAACTTGAGAAGATTGGCATTTCCCATAAGAATGGGGAAGACTATTTGCTGCCAGCCGAAATAGTCAAACGCAATTATTAACAGGTGAATTGATATTTGATAAATAATATCAACAACATTGTGAACATTGTTTATATTACTGTTGATAATGTTGATATCAGCCCTCTTGATAGTTGATAAAATAAAGTCCATAATATCGCCGCGTTGAAAAACCTTAGTCCAGAGTTCTGCAAAAGCGTAAAGTCGGCTCGCCGCGAGGCGGGGTTGACCCAGGGGCAGCTTGCGGCTGAAGTCGGCTGCAAGCAGTCGGCGCTTTCAATGTTTGAGCAGGGCGATGGAACGAAGCTCAATGACGAGGTAATCGAGAAGCTGGCGAAAAAGTTCAATCTTTCGCTCTCACCATCAGCTTCTCCCGCCAAAGTTAACACTCTCCCACTCCCCCACTCCTCCACTCCCCCTCTTCTCCGCGGTTTTTGCCCGAATCCCCACTGCCCGACAAACAAGGAGTATTTCGTCGAGGAGATTCGGCTTTTCCTTCCCGACCGCGAAACAGCCGACCCCGTCGGCGGGAAGTATTGCGCGATGTGTGGTGAGCTTTTAGAGAGAAAATGCCCGAATTGCGGAGCCGCCATCCATGCCGGAGCGATCTGCTCTCTTTGCGGCCAGCCGTACGTTGTCATAGCCGAGTAAGGCGATGATTTGGTAAAATATCCGTAGTGCTTTCCTAAAACTAAGCGAAAACGGAGACCGAATGAAAAACTTTAACTGCGCTTTGCTGTTGAGTGTTTTTTCCCTGTACGCGACAGTTGCTCTTGCCGCGACAAATGACGACTCCTTGAGTGACGTTCCCGACCTCAAGCCGGAAGTGATGCGAGTCTACGGCGTGAGAAGCGCGCAGTCGCTCAACGACGTGACTATCAAGGTAGTGCTCGGTGCGGCGACTGGCCCTGGTCGCGACAAGCAGGAGGCCTACCGCATTATAAGCGACGACGACGATGCATACTCCTACGAGAAGTTCGTGAGACCTACGAAGATCGTCGTCGCGAAGCCGCCGAAAAAGGAATTCGACATTCCGCCAGGGGGCAAGCCGAAGGGCGCTGTATCCACTCTTACGCGCGCGGAAGTCGTATTCGAAGTTCCGTTCCCGCTGAAGAAAGGCGTACGCTATTCCGTTGTTGCGCAGGGCGAGAAGGGCGGCGCCATGGTGACGGCTGGCCTTTGCGGCGCGTCGTTCGTCCACGGTGGTGCGCCGGAAATCGATGGCGACAAAATTGCCGCGCGGATGACTGGCTTCCGCCGTGTCACGCCTGTCGGCGACGGCAAGATCCTCTGCGAGTTCGGCCACGGCTATTCGCCAGACGGCGGGCTCAAGCTCGCGAACTGGAAGGTCACGGTGAACGGCAAGCCAGTCAAAGTCGCCGCGCTTGGTCGTCGTTCCCGGCTTGAATGTTATCTGCCTTCCGGCTGGCCGTTCCAGGGCTTTCTCGAGAACTGCGTCTTCCTCGATCTCGCGCGTCCGCTTTCCGATGGCGACGCGATTTCGGTCGAGGTCGCGCCAGCCGTTTGCGCGGGCGAGCGCACGGCATCGTTCGTCTTTAATTCCGCGAAGTCGCTTTCGCAGTCGATCAAAGTAAACCAGGTTGGCTATCTTCCCGATGCGCCGAAGATCGCATATGTCGGTCGCTGGCTCGGGTCGTTCCCCGATGGTGGCGCAGTTTCTGCCGATGTGAAAGCAGGAGCTGTCGAAAACTACACGAAGGAAGCGTACTACGCCGAGGCAGGGAAGGGCACGCAAGAAGACCGCGAGAACGCGCGTCTTGCCGCGGAAGCGGAAGCCGAGAAAGCTGCGGAGCAGGCGCGCGAAAACGCGGCAGATTCCCCTCGTGGCGAATACGATTCACTCGCGCCGTATGCGCTTAGGTTCCGCGAAATCCCAAGCTTCGCGCTTCTCGACGCGGCGACAGGAAAGAAGGCGTTCGAGGGTCGTCTCGCGTTCGTCCACAACGGTCTTGAGATGGACGGCAAGAACAACTACTCTGGCGAGAATGTCTACATCGCAGACTTCACCGCGTTCAAGACGCCTGGACGGTATGTCCTCTCCATCGCGGGAGTCGGGCGTTCGCTTCCTTTTGAGATTTCGCCGAGCGTCTACGAAAAGGCGTTCAAGGCGCAGGCGCAGGGCGTGTATATCCAGCGGTGCGGCATTGCGCTTGATCCAAAGCTCTCGGGCGGATGGAAGCGCATCGCCTGCCACACGAACGGCGTCGTCACGACGACCTGCGGGCATTGGGAGAGCAACGAGTGGGGTAAGTTCGTCGAGAACATTGAAACGGTTCCGAACCCTGCGTGGCCAGCGGTTAAGGCGAAGCGCACGAAGATTATGGGCGATGCATCGCGCGCGAACCTCAGGGTCGAGACTGTCGGCGCGACAAAGAAGAATGGCGACGAGTTTGTGACGGGAGACGGCGAGAAGAACGGCCTTGTCGCGCCGATTGCGTTCGACGCGGCGAAGGGCGCGACAGTCGCTTTCTCCGTGAAGCGCGACGACTCGGTCGCGGGCAGCAAGTGGGATGGCGAGCTCTTTTCGTTCGGGCGCACCGTCAGTATCAACGTTGGCTGGGGAGTCGTAAAGTTCGGCAACGCGTATGGTTCTCGTATCAACGACAAGAAGTGGCATCGCTTCCTCGTCCGCGTGAAGCCAGTGGACGAAAGGGGCTTGAGCGAGATCGAGCTGCGTGTCGACGGAACGTGGCGCACGGGCTGGAAGTACAAGGTCGAACGGTTCCTCTCGAAGGGGCCGGTCGACGCGATTCGCCTCGCGCACGTGACTGGCGCAGCCGAGGGGCTTTCGGTGCGCGACGTCATCGCGTTCACTCGTCCGCTTGAAGACGGCGAGATCGACATCCTCGACTCGTCCGTTCCCGAGACGCTGCCGCGCACGCTCGCCGCCTCGGGCGGGCACCACGATGCTGGCGACTACAATCCGCGTTCGCATATCGACGTCGCGCAGTCGCTTCTCGACGCCTACGAACTTAAGCCCGGCAACTTCTACGACGGGCAGCTTTCCGTTCCCGAGCGCGGCAACTCGATCCCCGACATCGTCGACGAGGCGATGTGGGCGGTGCGTGTCTGGGCTGGACTCCAGGAAGAGGACGGCAGCGTCAGGAACGGCACGGAATCGCAGGGCGATCCGAACTTCGTCCAGACCGTCGAACTCGACGACAAGGGCGACTATGCGTGGGCGAAGGACACGAAGGGCTCGTATCTCGCCGCCGGCGTCTTCGCGCAGGCAGCGCGCGTCCTCGGCGGGCTTGGTCGCAAGGACGAGTCGCGCGAGTGGCTTGCTCGCGCGCGCCGCGCCTACGATTGGGCCGTTGCGAATCCGACGAAGGGCGTGAAGGGTCTCCAGAAGTGGGGCGAGTATAACCTTGCGCTTCGTGCATACGCCGCAGCGCAACTTTACCACACGACGTGGGAAAAGAAGTATCACACCGACTTTCTCGATGCGACGCCGTGGCGCGAGACGCCCGGCACCGAGCTTATGAGCAACGGATTTTTCGACCTGCGGCTCGCCGCCTACGCGTATATCCTCATTCCGCGCGAGAAGGCCGACGCTGCTGTGTGGGACGCGGTGCTTGGCGCGATTCGCAAGGAGGCGGAGATGTATGAGCGCGGCTCGGCGACGATGGCGTACAAGTTCCTGAAGCATCCTTTCGCGCCGATCACATGGGGCACCGGCGCCTACGAGAACTACGCCGTTCCCGCGGCGTTCCTCTGGGTGCTGACGGGCGAGGGGAAGTGGCGCGACTGGCTTGTCCGCACATGCGACAACACGCTCGGCGCGAACCCGATGGGGCTCAGCTGGATCACGGGACTCGGCGAGAGAACGATACGCTGCCCCTTGCACAACAGCCGCTACCGTCCGGAGGGGCTTCCCGCAGACGGGCTGCAGGCCGAGGGGCCGAACGCGCGCTTCGCCGGCTACTCGTACAAAGACACGGCGTACCCGCGCTGCACTGAGCGCTTCGCCGTGCTCAACGAATTCGCCGACGTCCACTTCGCGATTGCGATGGACGAGCCAATCGTAAACAACATGGCAAACACGATGATGGTCTTCGGCCTCCTCGCGAAGTGACCTTTGCCATTGACGCTCCGAACGATGTATAGCGGTAGCACGTCCGCGGAGGGGCGAGTTTCGGCTTAGGGCTCGCTAGCTTTGCCGCGGATACGCGGCAAAGCTCCGGCGAAAAAGGCGGTGGCGACATCGATTTCGCGGTCTTTCACATTTTGCCAGTGCCGTCAAGCCTCTCGGCAAAATGACGACGCGTCGAAATCGGGTCGCTTCCGTCTTTTTCGCCGTCGCGTCGCATTGCGCCGAAACACCCCCTCCGCTCCCGCGCGGCAAATTCGTCGCGATTTCGTCCGCGCCATAATCTCATTTCGCCGTGCTTGATTTTCGCGCGGCTTTTTCGCTATAATACTCTCATCCCGCGAGGCGAACTGTAGTTCCCCCAATGGTAGACCGTGCGCGGCGCGGGGTCATAGTCCGGAAAACGGAAAGGATAGTGGGTGAGTTGAGAGTGGGTGAGTGAGGGAGTCGGCAAATTAACTCCTCCACTCCACCAATCCTCCACTCCGACACTTCTTCCTCTCCCGCCGGGCGTTTAACAATGTAGCATCAACGCTACACGTCGATCTGACAAAATACTAGCACTAGTTAGAACTGAACGGCAGGTAAGTGACGATGCGCCCAGCTGGGCGTATTCTTTCTTCATGTATTCAGTTCGGGCCTGTGCTAGGGCTTTGTCAGAGTGCATGGGAGGGAGAATGCGCCCCTTTTCATGCACTGGACGGGCCAACGGCGAACAAAAGCGCAGGATGAGATTTCGTCCGCACCATAATCTCACACAGAGACGCGGAGATGCGGAGAGGAAAGAAAGGGACGCATGAAAAGGTTGATTGCAATGGCGATTATAGCAGTTACGGCCATCGAGTTCGTTTCTGCCACGCCGACGGTGACAGACATCACGGCAAAGCAGCGGTATCCGTGGAACGGGCTTGTGGATATCTCCTGCAAGGTGTCGGGGATAGAAGCGGATGCGGGCGGATACGAGTTTGCAGTGGTTGCCGTCAATAAAGAAACGGGCAGGGAATACACGGTCTCAAACTTTTCGATTCAGCATAATGGCGAGGAAGTGTCTGATGTTTGCGGCAACGGCGACTATTCGTTCTTGTGGAATGCGCGTGAAGACATGGGGCAGATCGTCATTGAGCGCATGACCGTGCGTATCACGCTTGAGGCACTTGCCGTCTCTGTGGGTAAGGTTCAGCTCTGGGCAGGTGGCCCGTACTGGGCCGACAGGAATATCGGCGCGGATGCGCCGTGGGATTATGGCCTTTACTTCTGGTGGGGCGACACGACGGGGCATCGGCCAGGTTACAATTTCAGCTCGGGCAATTCCGCCATTTATACATACCGTAAGCGCGTATCTGAACTGCAAAGCGCCGGTTGGGTGACGAGTAGCGGTGTCCTTGCGCCAAGCCACGATGCGGCGCATGTCAAGTGGGGTGGCGCTTGGCGGATGCCGACGAAACAGGAGTTTGACGGTCTCAACAACAATTGCGATTGGACGTGGACGACGCAGAACGGCGTGAACGGCTATGCCGTTCGCGGCAGGGGCGCCTACGCCTCCAACAGCATCTTTCTCCCCGCCGCCGGCTACTGCGGCGGGGCTTCGCTCTACAGTTCCGGTTCGTACGGCAGCTACTGGTCGTCCGTCCCGTACTCGGACTACGACTACGCCTACGAGTTGGACTTCAATTCTGGCAATCACCGCACGGACTACTACTACCGCTACTTCGGGCAGTCTGTTCGTCCTGTCCAAGGGCTCGCCAAATAGCGAACGAGATGCGCGAGTGCTGTTTTACAAAGCCAGCTGAAAAGCCGCGTATGCCACATGCGACTTGTCGCAGGGCACGCAGGTTACGGCGCGAGTCGGATAAGGCCGCCGACATGGTCGAAATGGCTGTCGTAGGATACGAGCCGCGCGCCTGTTTCGAGCGCGGTCGCGGCTTTCACGTAGCCACAAATATGTATTGCGTCTCTGCGTGAGATATGGCGGAGTGCATAGAAAGTGAAGGAAGAAACCAAACAATGAAAACAATAAAGACAACAGTGATGGCACTTGCGGTTTTTGCCGCGATGGTCGGACGTGCTGGCGAGTCGGCGGAGTTCCGGCTTGACACGATGGACGGGCCGCGCACCGCGCGGGCGGTCGAGACGATTGCCTATTCAACGGTGTGGAACAATGGCGATTCTGTGAGCGTGGCCTTAGATGGCGTGGCGGTCAAAGAGGCGA
>JAFQYM010000088.1 GCA_017406465.1 Kiritimatiellia bacterium
ACACGACTGCCGGGTGGGATGCGTGCCAGATAACCGGCGACTACTGCACCTACAACACCAAGATGCCGAGCATGACGGCGCCGGTGTGGATCGCTGCGCAGCGCAACCCGTTTGCGCTCGCAGAGGCGAAGGCGGTGGCGGCGGCGGTCGTCGCGAGCGGAAGGAACGGTGCGAGGAAGTTTGTCGTTTCAAAGACGCATGGCGAGGACTTCGACTACGCGCTCGAATGTGCCGAGTGCATGGCTGGCGGCAAGGCGTCGCTGACGGCAAAGGCGAAGGCGAACGGAACGGTTGCGCTCGCCGGCACGATTGCGAAAACGAAGGTAAGCGCTTCGGCGGTCCTCGAGGTCTCGCCCGAGGTCGAGGATACGTACGAGGACTACGACAATCCCATAGAAGTTCCTGTTCGCGTTCGCACGGCGACGGCGCGCTTCTTCAGCGGCAATTTCGTCATCGAGATCGTCTATGCGATTGAGTCCGACGAGGACGGCACCTACGTCAACGCCGCTGGCAAGGTGTGGAAGAAATGACAGTCATGTCAGTTCACGGGAGAAGTTATTGTGAGATCATCGAAAAGGCGTGAAGGGGGCCTCATGAACAATGACACTGTCGCAAGACTGTTCGCCGGGGCACTCGCATTAATGAGCGTAGCGGGGTGGGCGGAGACCGAGTCCGTCAATGGCGTGACGTGGACGTACTACACGTCCTACTCCTACGGCGCGACAATTACGGGCATGGAGGGGACGGCGAGCGACGTGACGATCCCCTACATGCTCGGCGGTTACGAGGTGAAGCGGATAGGCAGTGATGTCTTCAAAGGAAATTCCTATCTTCGCCGTGTGACGATTCCGTGGTATATCCGAGAAATCGGTTCCGATGCCTTCTATTCCTGCGTCAATCTCGATGAAGTGAAGCTGTCCGAGGGACTGGAACGGATTGGTAGCGAAGCCTTCTTCGGATGCCAATCGCTGCAGAGCGTGGAGATTCCGTCATCCGTCAATGACATTTATTCCGGTGCGTTCGCGATGTGTGGCATTCGGCGATTGACTTTGAACAAATGCTGCCCGTACAGGCTTTCGGAAACATTGGGCGGCACGACGAAGCTGCTGACATCGCTGACGCTCGGCGCGGAAACAGACCGGAGCATCAGCCAGTCGTTCTTCGACGGATGCACCGCGCTTTCCAGTATATCGATTGCGGCGACGCATGCGAAATACCAGGTCGTCAATGGACTCGTCCTGTCGAAAGACGGCAAGGAACTCGTCGCCGTGCCGCCGGGGCGGTCGTCCATTTCGATTCCGTCAACCGTGACAAGTCTTGGGTGGGACGTGGTCAAGGCCTGTTCGAATCTTATCGATACGGTATCCATTCCGGGAGTAAAGAAGCTTGGCGACTGGGTCGTCGGGTATGATGAAAGGAATCCGCCAAAATCCGTCAATCTCCAGGGCGTGAGGGCGGTGCGCGACTATGCGTTCGGGGATTGTGACACTCTTGCGAGCCTCACGATTCCGGCGAGTGTAAAGATCATCGGCGAAAATGCATTTGACGGATGCTATCGTCTCAAGACGATTTCCGTCGCAAAAGGCAACACCGCGTTCAAGTACACGGGGGGCATGCTGCTGACGAAGAACGGCAAGCGGCTGATAACCGTCTCGCGGAACGTGACGAGCGTCGCCGTGCCGAACGGCGTGCAGACGATAGGCTATGCGGCGTTTGCCGGATGCACGAGACTGACAAAGGTGTCGCTGCCGAAAACAGTAAGGCACATCGGCGACGAGGGTGCGAACGAGGCGTTTTACTGCTGGGTTGATGACGACAACATCATCGGATGTCCAAATTTGAAATTGTTCACGGTTGCTTCCGGAAACAAACGGTACAAGTCCAAAGGCGGCATGCTGTTAGAATGGGATGATTGGGACAACGAAGGTTGGGGACTTGCTGCCGTGCCGCCGGCTCTTGTGAATGTCACAATCCCCCAGGGCACGAAGTGGATATCCTGGTGCGCGTTTCGCGGCTGCTCTAAAGTGACGAGCGTGACAATTCCCGCAAGCATGACGGAATTCGACCACGAGGGTTTTGAATATCTTCCGAGACTCAAGTCGTTCAAGGTGGCGGCAAAAAACAAGTATTTCAAGGCATCGAAGGGCCTTCTGCTTTCAAAGAACGGGAAGAAACTTGTCTTGGTTCCGAACGCGCTGACGAGCGTTTCCGTTCCGTCCGGTGTCACGCGCATCGAGGCTTATGCTTTCTACAACTGCGAGAAGCTGAAGACCGTCAAATTCCCGTCCAGCGTCGTCTCAATGGGGAGGCAATCATTTCCAGACCGCGTATGCAACTATGAGGCGATTCCCGGACTTAAACTCGTCAACGGGTTTGTCATCGGCATCGGTAACGGATTCAACGAGGACTGGGACGGCGTTTTGGATCTTACAGGCGCACGTGGCATCGCCGACCAGGCGTTTAATGGCACGATCTGCAGCTGCGGCGGATCATTTGGCGGCGGTACTCTGAAAACACTTGTCATCCCCGGCACCGTGCGAGTCGTCGGCATGCAGGCGTTCGCCGGAAATCGGGCTCTGAAACGCGTGGCGATGAAACACGGCGTCACAACGATAAGCCAGGAATCGTTCAAGGGCTGCTCCAGTCTTTCCGAGGTTTCGATTCCCGACAGCGTGACGAGCGTTGGGAAAGATGCGTTTGCGGACTGCTGTGCAGGTGACGACGGATATTGGGAATGGGATGATGAAACCGAAGAAGAGGCATGGGTACCGGAGACGAACGGTTTATGCGATTACGATACGATACCAGGCGCGGCGACTGTCGATGGCTGGGTTGTCGGCGGCAATCTGCCGCATGGTGACGTGGAATGGGACGGTTCGCTGGATTTGACGGGGGCGCGCGGAATCGCCGCCTACGCGTTCGGA
Source organism: Kiritimatiellia bacterium (assembly GCA_017406465.1). GTDB lineage: Bacteria > Verrucomicrobiota > Kiritimatiellia > RFP12 > UBA1067 > UBA1067. Next base: position 2,925 of record JAFQYM010000088.1, read on the forward strand.
GGGGATTCCGCAGGAAACGGAATTTCTGGATCTCATTGCGGCGATCCATATCTTCCCGAGGCTTATTCCCCAGGCCTTGTTTCGGTGACGATTCCTGCGACCGTCAAGGGCATTGGTGCGTATGCGTTCGGGTACTGCGCCGACCTGCAGCAGGTTACGATGCCGCTTTCGGTGAGGAGCCGCGTCGCTTCGACCGCGTTCAAGGGGTGTTCAAAGAGTTTGAAGATCACGTATCTCGCGTCGGTGACGTTCAATGCGAACGGCGGGACGGTTGACGGCGCCGCGACATCGAGGCGTTCCGTGGCGCTGGGCACTGCGGTGGGAACGCCGCCGGTGCCGGAGCGCGAGGGATACACGTTCGCCGGATGGTGGACCGCCAAGACGAAAGGCGCGAAGGTGACGGCCAAGACGGCGGTGAAGAATGACGTCACGTATTACGCCCGTTGGACGACCAATAAGTACACTGTATCGACGCCGAAATCTGGCGGCGGAACGGTCAAGGGGACGGGCAGGTACAACTACGGCAGCACGGTGACGTTGACGGCGAAGCCGGATTCCAAGAGTTTGTTCGCGTATTGGATGCGCGACGGCGAAATCGTTGGTTATCGACCGTCGCTGTCCGTCAAGGTCGGTGCGGCGAACGCGGGCTACACGGCGGTGTTCCGCGCGAAGAGCAGTTTCACCGAGCGTCCCGAACAGCCTTGGATCGCGGAATGGGGCGATGAGTTGCGCGTGGGTGTGGCGTTTAAGGGCCTTGTGGAGATCGACGAGGCGTGCCGTCCCGTGAAATTCAAGGCCGAAAGTCTGCCGAAGGGACTTTCCCTCGATGTGACCACGGGCGTCATCTCCGGCGTGCCGACGGTTGCGGGCAATGCTACGGTCAGGATAACGGCGGCAAGCGTCGCCAAGCCGGCGCTCGTCAGCGCTGCGGAGGAATTTGACGATGAAGTAAAACCTCTTGATGACTGGGCAAAGGGCACGTTCAACATGAAAGGAACGCTCGGTGGCAAGGCGGCGACGGCCGTGCTGACGATCGGGCAGACGGGCAAGGTGTCCGGCAAGTTCGTCGTCGCGAAGAAGCAGTATTCGTTTACGGCGGCTTCTTATGCGTCGCGCGAGACGTATTTCGACGGTTCGGTTGCGTACCTTGGAAAGACCTCCCTGAAATACGGGTCAAAGACCTATCCGCTTGAATTTGCCGTAAGTCTGGATGCGAAGGGCGAGACGGTGTTTGCGGAAATGTCCGCCGTGAACGGAGCGGCCGAATACGGCTATGTTTCGGTCAGTGGCGGAAGACCGAAGGAAAAATACGCTGGGGGTGAGTTCGATTTTGGCGAAACGGAGTTTTCCAGACTTGAGGTCGAAGCCGGCGTGACGGAACGCGTGACGGTTCCCTTGACGCGCAATGAGGGTGCGGCGGCGTTTGCGGCGAAGAATACGGTCGTTGCCGTCTATCCCGATGGAACGCAAGTCACGAACGTCGTGGAGTGGTCGGTCGGCGAGACGTCCAAGACCTTCACGCTCGATACGTCCGTGTTGACGCGTGCAGGTGACAGATTGCTCTTGATGTTGCTGGACGGATATGGCGATCCCGTTGCCGAAAGCCACATTGCCGTAGTCAATCCCGTTCCCAATTCCACGCGCAATCCGCTGTGGATCGGCGAACGGACGGCTGACACGCTCGCGTGGGGCGAATGGACGATGGACCTTGACGTGGCTCTGGAGAAGGCCAAGGATTTCAATGCGACGAACGAAACGGAGCGTGCCTATACATTGGTGTTGGCTGAGGGGGCGCTCTGGTGCCCCGATTGTCTGGCGGCGGAAGTGAACTTCTTCTCCGATCAACTGTTCAAGGATTGGGCCGCAAGCAACAAGATCGCGCTGGTTGCGTTGGACATTCCGGACAATCCCGAGCGAAGCGGCGGCGTGTCGCTTCTGTCGTATGAAACGTACAGAACGGCCGACCGGTACGTGACGGCAAACGGAACGCCCGGATATTCCAACGAGACGTTGCGTGTCCAGAGCGGTGCCGGGTATCTTTCGCGGCACGGCATTTCGCCGGAGGACGCGGCGGCGGTCGCGGCGCGCAACGCGCATCTTGTGACGCACGATACCGATGACGGTGGTTTCATGATTCCCGGCGAGACGCGATCGCGGATCGTCGTGCCGACGCTTCTGCTCCTCCGGGACGACGGCGCGGTTTCTTCCCGCTTCGATGCCTATTCTTTCGGCGGGCCGACAGAATTTGATGCATACGCCATTGCCATACTGGAAGGAATGCTGGAAAATTCAGATGCCAAAGAAGGGTTGGTTGCAAAGCCGACGGAAATCGCCCAATCTATACACGTGGAAGATTCTCGGATGATCATCCAGCTTGTCCAAGGCGAAACGTACTGCATTACCGGCATAGATTGCGAGAACGTCAGCAACTGGGCCGTCCTTTTCCCTGTCGAAAGAGAGCATTTCTACGCGGCAACTCGAACGGGCACATTCAATCTGCAACTTTTGTCGCAGGATGTCTCATTCCAGTTGTGGCATCCGGGAACAATCGGCTTTGAAATCGAAAGCGATTCGGTTGAAGAGTGCAACGGAACGTATAATCTGAGAATTGCCCGCACGGGTGGTTCATCGGGAAGGGTTGAAGCTCAAGTAATATTCGACGAATATTCTTCTCCTTTATTTGAAGACCTGTTTGATTTGTGGGATGCCGAGCTTGTTTGGGAAGAGGGAGAAATCGGTGTCAAAACAGTCCCGATAGACATTTACGACAACCCATACGCTGACGGCGACCAGATTCTTTATTTTGGTTTGAACATTTACGGCGATTCTTTGCCGAACACAGGAGCAACGCGCTTCCGTCTGACCTTACAGGACGACGACGAGCCGAATCCGGGGCGGATTGCGATTACGCAAACCGCTCCTGCAATTGCCGACGATATGATGGTATATGCGTTTGCCGGTTCGACCGTTAAAGTTTTAGTCAGTCGTGAGGGCGGCGCATCTGGAGAGCTTGCGGCATCGCTTGCGGCATCCGACGGGGTGCTCGACAAAACGGGATTGACATGGAGGGATCGCGATGACTGTGGCTATGTTGTGTATTGGACGTTGCCGGATGAACCTGGGACGGCAACGCTGACACTTTTGTCGGAAAGCGAATCGCTCATCGATGGAGAACGGAGCGTCCTCACCGTCAATGTCCTTCCGCAAGATTCCTTTGGGTTTGAGTACGATTGTTACCCTATGGATGCCATGCGCTATGTGAAGATTGAAGATTTGCGCATCCCAATCGAGGCAAGCACACCATTGACTTCGTCATCCGTAAAAATGATCGCCGGATCTCTTGCGCCGGGTCTCACATGGGAATTCAGTAGATACGGCGGTCTGCTGATAAGCGGCGTTCCAACTGCGGCCGGTTCGTTCAAGGCGGCATTCCGCTTGTTTGATGGCGAGACGGGCGGCTTGACGACTGTTGTGGAGACTAACGTCATCGATCCGACGGTCTGCGGCGGCGGTGATGACGGCACCGAGCCACTGAATCCATCGGTGGCAACAACGCGAAGTTTCACGGACATTCCGGTAATCTCAGCAGATGGCGAACATCTGGCCGGAACGCTGACGCTCATATTGCCGCGCAACGGCAGGGCAAGCGCGAAATACCGTACGGCCTGTGGCAACAACACTGCGGTAACGCTTGCGTCGCCGTCATGGGAACGCGGCGAGATGTGGGGTGATGGCACACTGTACGCCACTTTGACAGGAATCGGCGGGAATGAATCATACGCATTGTCGGTTGCCGCCTATGCGGATGGAGACATCTACCTCGAGATGTACGACTCCGCTTTTCCTGATTCTATCCTTGAATGTATTAATCCTATGGCCACATGGAGTTCGGAGAACCCGGCGACGGATTTCATGGGCATGTTTGATGTGAGTCTGACGGCTGGAAATGCCATTTCTGGAAATCCAGAATTGGCCATCGGCAACGGGGCACTGACGTTGCGGATGACGCAGAGCGCCGTCAAGAACGGCATGTTCAATTATTCGGGCGTTACGCCGAACGGCGTCCGATTCTCCGGATCTGCGGTTTTGACGCCGGTTGACTGGGACGATGAGCAGGCTCGTTGCAGCCGCGCCGTTCTGCCGATTCTGTGGAAGTCGAGTTCGGATTTGATCGCTGGCTTGTTGGTGTTTGCCGTCCAAGACGGATCCTCGGAACTTTTGGAGGATGAATGTTCGTTGGTCTGGAGGCATTTCGGAGAAACGCCAGAAGCATCGTGCGAGATCGAACTCCATGCATCGTCTTCAGTCCATTGAGGTATCGCAGAAACGAAAACGAAAGTAACGAACGATGATGCGCCTGAATTGAATGATGGCAATGAGGCCTCGCCACGATCACGGTGTCGTCGGTCGGCAAGATCAGCGGCAAGTTCTACGAAGGCGGCACAAACTGGACGCTCACGGCGGCCAGCTACACCGGCTACGATCCGGATGTCACCAACTACACGGCGACCGTCACGGCGAAGTACAGCTGGAAGGCGAAGTCCGGCAAGAAGACCGTCACGAAGTCGGTCACGCGCACGTTCGCGCTGGCGGTCTCACCAGATCCGGAGTTCCCGGTGCGCGGCGTGGTGAGGATGGAGGAGGTGCGGCTCGCCGAGGACGGCTCGCCCCACCACGACGAGGGCGCTACCGAGATTGAGGCGCGGCAGAATCTCTGGGGCTCGACGTGCAAGACCATCGGCGCGAAGGTGTTCTACACCAGCAAGAAGGCGAAGTACAAGGTGTTCAAGGACACCGTGGACGTGGACGGCAAGAGCTGCGCGCTGTCGGTCAAGGTGACGACCGCCGGCAAGATCACGGCGAAGATCGGCGGCGTCACGCTTTCCGGCGCGGGATTCGACAGCGAGTCGAACTGCGTGTACGCTGTGACGCTCAAGAAGACGCAGAAGATCACTAAGGGCGCGCTTAAGGGCGGAACCAATGTCTGGGTAGCGGAACTCATGATCGACACGACTGCCGGGTGGGATGCGTGCCAGATAACCGGCGACTACTGCACCTACAACACCAAGATGCCGAGCATGACGGCGCCGGTGTGGATCGCTGCGCAGCGCAACCCGTTTGCGCTCGCAGAGGCGAAG
>JAFQYM010000019.1 GCA_017406465.1 Kiritimatiellia bacterium
CGCGATGCGCCTCAAAACGCAAGCGCGCGTGTTGGCATGTTTGCAAGTCGTCTATCCTACACTCTCGGTTGTCAAAGAACAATCCCTCTCCGCAAGCCTGGTATGGCTTGAAAAAGAATTGTTCCCATTATATCTGTAAAACGCGCGTTGCGCGGGGTGTGTCCCTCGTCAGTTCACATTTCCACAATTATACATGATAGTACCTTACGCTGTCCGGCGGGCGTATATTTGTCAATGTCCCGACATAGTGCCGCAACCAATGATCTTGCTTCGGATGCGCCTTGGCCGCCTCTTCGTTGAGTTCGATGCCGAGCCCCGGGCGATCAGAAGGATACATCAGTCCGCCAGCAAAGCGCACATCCTCGCCGATGACGTCCTTGCGCCACGGCACGTCGTCGAAAAGCGTCTCGTGGATGCAATAGCCTGGCGTAGAAACGCCCAAGGCGAGAGTGACTGCGTTTGCGACGGGGCCGGACGGATTGTGCGCGCAGAACGGAACATGGTGCGCATCGCAGATGGCGGCGATCTGCTTCATCCCCGTAATGCCACCCGCATGCGACGAGTCCGGCTGAAGGTAGTCGCAGCAGCGAAGCTCTACCGCGTCAAGTATCTGCTGCGTAGTGTAAAGCCGTTCGCCGCAGGCGATTGGAACGCGCACGCGCGAGCGCACGTCCGCAAGCGCACGCATCGTGTCGGGAATGACCGGTTCCTCGACCCAATACGGCGAATACTCCTCGAGCGCGTTGCATATCCGTAGCGCTGTCGGCACGTCGAAGCGTCCATGGCACTCGATGAGGATTTCCGCCTTGCCCTCCGTCGCCGCCTTGACCGCAGCGACGCACTTCATCGCCTTCTTGAAGTCATCAGGCGGAAGCTGCCGGTAGTTCTTTCCGAATGGATCCCACTTGAGCCCCTTGAAGCCAGCCTCAACCGCCGCAGTCGCCTTCGCCGCGAACTCCTCGGGCTCCTTCGCGCCCGCAAACCAACAGTTGGCGTAGCAAGGAACGCCCTCGCGGCACTTGCCGCCGATGAGCTTCCAGACCGGAAGCCCAAGCGCCTTGCCCTTAATGTCCCAGAGCGCCATGTCAATTGCCGACAGCGCCGACATCAGCACAGGTCCGCCGCGCCAGTACGCGTCACGGTAGTTCTCGTGGAAAATCCACTCGGTGTCGAACGGATCCTTTCCCACGAGTGCGTGCTCCAGGTCGGCTATCGCGCCAAGAAGAGCGTTCTCCTTGTATTCAAGCGTCCCCTCACCGACGCCGTGGATCCCATCGTCAGTCTCCACCTTCACGAACACCCAGTTCGTGCGGAAGCAGTCTATGACGAATGTCTTGATTGATTTGATTTTCATGGGAGTTTGAAGTTTGATGTTTGAAGTCTTTTAACGCAGAGGCGCAGAGACGCAGAGAGCACAGTTGTCCATGTTGTTTTCATTTCTCCACCACACGATTTTTGCGGAATGTGAAGAAGAAGCTGTAGGCCATCAAGAGCGCGCCGACGGCGTATGCAGCCGCCATTACGCCAAAGCCGATCTCAAGGCCCCGAACGCCCCACTTCTGCGAGAGTGCGCCCATCGCCACGCCCGAAAGCCCGCCGAAGAAGAACGCAATCATGTTGAGCAGCCCCACCGCCGTGGAGCGATGCTCGGGGGAGACGACATCGAATAGCGATGCGTGAGTATTCACCTCGAAGAAGCCACGGAACACACCGTAGGTGCTCGCTGCGACAAGCAGCCCCACAAACGACGGCGCAAGGCCTATCCACGCCAACATCGGTGCACCGCAGAGAAGCGCAAGAACCTGAAACCCTAGACGGAAACGCGGCATGCGCTTGACGAATCTGTCGGTAATGACGCCGCCAAGAAGAATCGCACCGAACGCGAACAGGTGATGCCAAAGCATCACGCCCTTCCCGGCCTCGCCAACGTCAAGCGCAAACTTCTCAGCCGCGAACTTCGGGGCCCAGAAGAGATAGGCATTGTTCACGAACACTATCGCGACAAACCCCGCTGTCGCGCACAGGGCAGACGGATTGCAGAAATAGGCGCGGAGTCCTGCTGAGAGAGCCGTTTTGTTTTTGACAGGATTTACAGGATTCACAGGATTGCTCGATTTATCCTTCAAACCCCAGATAAAAAACACACCGAGCGCACAGCCAGCCGCGCCGAAAGCGATGAAGACATTGCGCCACGTGCCGAGGAAGCCAAGTGCCCATGCGACCATAAGCCCCGAGACCATAAGCCCCACATAGAGCGCGGCCTGATGAATGGAAAGCGCCACAGACCGCGTCTCCTTGTGGTGGACCGCTATAAGAGCGTAGGCGCTCGGAGCGTAGAAGCTCTCGCCTACGCCCGTAGCAATTGAGCGGAAGAAGAGTGCTCCGACGAAGCCGCCGATGAAGCCCATGCAGATCGTCATAAGCGACCACGCAATCAGCGAGAGCGTGATTATCCACTTGCGCGAAAAACGGTCCCCCAGGAATCCCGCGACGACCGTCATCGCCGCGAGGGTCCAAGAAAGAGTCGTGTTTATCCAGCCTATCTGGACGTCTGTAAGACCGATCTCCTTCTGTATCGGAATCGTGAGAAGCCCGAAGAGCGCCCTGTCCGCCTGATGGAAGAAGAACGCACAGCTGAGCATCCCAATCAGCAGCCACTTGTATGACTTTCCCATAACTTCAGACTTCAAACATCAAACTTCAAACTCTAAACTTTAAACATCCACATCCTCCGGCATGTGCTGGCATGAGCAGCCTGCGTCGCACGTGACGATTTCGCCCGTCATATTCGCAGATTCGTCCGACGCGAGGAATGCGACAACGTTTGCGATATCCATCCCGCTCGCCTCCTTGCGCAAGGGGCAGTTGAGACGACGACGCGCTGCCTTCGCTGGGTCGAGCGTATCCCAGCGCTCCGTGTAGATATATCCTGGCGCACAGCAGTTCACGCGTATGCCAAGCGGCGCGAGGTCGAGCGCGAGCGAGCGCACCATCGAGTTGATCGCGCCCTTCGAGGAGCAGTAGGCCGTGCGGTGGCGAATCGCGCGCATGGCGGTGTTGGACGAAAGAAAGACGACCGTGCCGCGCGATTCCTGCTTCATGAAAAAGCGGTTACACGCCATCTGAGTCACCTGGAAACCGCCGATGACATTGACGTTGAACACCTCGTGGAACTTCGCGGGGTCCATCTCCAGCGGACCGCCATGTCCAAGACCCTGATTTGCCGCATTGTTGACGAGGATGTCGAGCCGACCAGCCTCGCGCTCTATCGTGTCGAAGAGAGACTTGACCTGCACAGCGTCCGAGATGTCGCACGCCTGCGAGATGATGCCGTCAATCCCCCGCGCCTTGAGTTCAGCCGCGCCCCTGGCGGTGGAAGCCTCGCTCGATCCGCACATGAAGACCTTCGCACCTTCGCGCGCGAACTTCTCCACGAGGTCAAGCCCCGTGTTCCTGTTCCCGCCTGTGACGAGAACAACCTTGCCGTTGAATCTTCCCATGATGTCACACTCCTTTTTCTTGTGATGCACTATGCTATCCTATTTACTTTGAGGTGATTGCATAATATTTCGATGTAAACATTTTGTATTGCACAACGACTTGTCGGCGAAGTCGAGCATCCAGAGCCAGTCGTAGCCCGAAAGCCCGTGCTGTCCGCCGCGGCGGACAGCAAGTGACACAAGTTCTTCATGATGTACCCTTTGTATTCTTCCTTATCTTAGACGCTCAACCCCGCGAAAAGCCCCATTTACACGCGTTTCGCGGGGCCTGTCCCCAACGATTCCAGCCACAGGATCCGCTGCGATAACCGGCGTTGCCCCGGCTGCACGCAGAAGCTTCACCGCAAGCTGGCCAAGCACACCCTGCCCCATCACGAGCGCCCCTTCGCCCAACTCCAGCCGACACTTGCGGATCGCCGCCATCGGGAATGTCGCGATATGCGTCCATGCAGCCGATTCAAAGGATACATTCACGGGAATCCGATAGACCTGCGCGGCCGGCAAGACGACATGCGACGCATGAACCGACCAGCTGAGCGCCACACGGTCGCCGACGGCAAGCCCCGTCACGCCTTCGCCCAGCGCCTCGACGACGCCGCTGGAGCTGTATCCGCACCGTCGCGGCCAGGTCGTTCCATCGCCCTTCGCGAAGATTCCGACGCCCGCATCGGGAACGCCGGTGATGTTTGCCCTTGCCGTGCCGGTCGAAATGCAGCTGCGCACAAGGCGAGCACAGACCTCGCCGGCATTTGGCGCGGCCAGCTCCTCTTCGACCAGCTCTGCCCTGCCAGGCCTTGTAAACATGATGCTCTTGCGTTTCATTCGATCCCCACCATCTTCAAGGTCAGTTCATGTACGCGCAGGTCGCGGTCGTAGTCCTGGCCGTTCGGCCTCTCGCCGCGGACAACGGCAGCGAGTTCGCGAAGTTGCCCCTCGTAGCGGTCGGTCTGCACACCGAAACGGAGCACCTGCCGTCCGGCGGGGCACCCTCCCGCCGCCTCTCGCAGAGTCAGGACAAGCGTCAGCTCCTCTCCGTCAAAGCGCTCGATGGGACAAAGGTCGACCGTCCCGTTCGTGCCGTCCACGCGCAACCGGCGCGAAAGGATGCCGCCCGGCATCTCGCAAGCCGTGCGAACGACGACGTTCGTCTCCGGGAACTCCATCAGCGCCAATCCGTCCGTCCTGCCACCCGCCGGATAGCCAAAGGCGCTCTTAAGGACACGTGTCACCTTGACGGGATCGCCCTTCACCATCGGCTCGACCATGTCGACGAGATGGCAGCCGAGCGAATAGAGGATGCCGCCCTTGAACGTCTGCATGTACTCAGCGTAGTTGTCGTGGTTGTAGGCGTGGTTCATGTCCGCCTCGATGAAGCCGATTTCTCCGAGATGTCCGGCGCGGACGAAGTCCCAGACGAACTTCAACGCCGGATTGGTCCGGTACATGTAGCCGATCTGCATCGGGATGTTTTTCGCGCGGCACGTCTCTACGACCCTCCGGTACTTATCGAAGTCCTCTCCGCAGGGCTTGTCGCAGTGCATGGGGATGCCGCGTTCGGCGAACTTTGCGGCGATCTCCATGAGGTCGCAGTTGGTGACCTCGACAAACCCGACGTCGATGCCGGGTATCTTCCACGCCTCCGACTCGCTGACGATCGGATAGTCCGCCGTGTCCCACTTCTGGTCCCGGTACATCGGCGACCTGCGCGGGAAGTCGTCTACTATCGCGACGATCTCGTACTCGTCGCGCATCTTCTTCAGCGTCTCGAGCTTGCCGGGCGCATGTTCATGCGTCTGGCCGTAGAAAAGAGCTCTCAAGGGCTTCTTCATTCCACATGCCCCGCCTTAAATACACGAGTCTCCCCCACCTTGAACGGCACGGAAATCGCCGGCCCTGAGCCGATTGATGCGCCTGTCAGGGCGTCGCTCACGGTGCAAGCGTCGCCGGACCCGAACACGACCGTCTTCACGCCGATCTCGTCGGCGCGACGCAGAATCTTCTCGGCGTAGTCGAGCGCAGGGGCGTGATCGGCCTTCGGACCCGTCAGCCGGAACTTCCCGGGGGTGAATTGGTTGCAGCTCCTGAGCGGAAGCGGACGCTTCGCGATCTCCTCCTTCTGCCTCTGCCACCATGCGTAGTCCTTGGCGGGATTGAACGCGGCGCCGGCGCTCCACTTCCAGAAGTCGTATCCAAGGTCGCGCATGCTCTTTACGTCCTCGACTTTCGAACGGCACGCCCCGAAGAGAATGCGTCCCCGCGTTCCCCCCGAAACCCCGACCTTGCGTCCGAATGCCGGACATGTGCATCCCAGGATTCCCGCCGCCGCAACGGCTCCGGTCAGAAAACTTCGTCTGTCTGTCATTTTGTCCCTCTTTTTGCGAGTCTTGTTGCAATGTTCATTCCATACCTCCGAGGTAATTGCAAAACCCCTCTTCGCGAGACCAACGAGGCAAGCCGCCTGACTTGCTGACACACGTTGGCTGACATTCGCAACTGAGGAAGCGGTCGGCGTTTCCGACCACCGGGTTGCGACTTTCGCGCAGATCGTACATTGCACACCCCACTTCACGCAGCGCCGTCCGCATCTCCGGATACGGAGTATCGCAGATATCGGTCAAGCCGACCTGAAGATACTCCCCATCGAAACGACCGGTGGTCGCCTGGTCGCTGAACTGATGCCAGTGGACGCCGACGATCTGCGGATTGCCGAGCGCAGACTGGACGTATGCCTTCATCTTCGCCGCCCGGTCATTCTGATCCTTCGCCTGGCAAACGCCCGTCCCGAACGGACCCCGGTCCGTCGCGCCGAAGTGGAATTCCCCGATCATCACCGGCGCGTCTATCCCCGCCGGCAGACGCCAATCGTCGAGCTTCCACCTGTAGATGTTGTAGGACACGACATCACAGTGCTTTGCGCATGCGCGCACAACCTCGATGCGCGCCCCGCCAGCGAACCGGCACCCGAGGTAGAGGAGATTCGGGTCGAACGCCTTCACCGCCTCGCGCGTCCGGCGGAAGTATTCGTCGATTACGATGTTGGAGAACGCATACAGGTCGTCGTTCGCGGCCTCGCCGGGAAGAGCGACCGATCCGAGGAAATCGGCCTTGTCCGCATACGAACTCCCCCACTTCGCGTTGAGCGCCGCGACGGAGCCGTACTTCTTGAGGAGCCAGCCGGCGAATTTCCCCTTTGCAGGCTGATCTGCCGGGGACTGGATCGTCCACCGCGCCAGGTCGTCCGCTCCTCCCCAGTTGATTTCGTTGTCCACGAAGAATCCGATGCACCACGGGTCGTGCGCCTCGCGTCCGTGCGCTTCCAGCGCCGCAGTGACGCCGGAGGCAAACGACGGGTCCCATGGATCGCGAAACTTCCACCACATGCCGTGGCTGCCGGCTATCGGACGGGACTGGCATTCAATGCGCTCGGCATACGGAGTCCGTTCGGGGCTCTCCATCCCTTCCATGAGACATATCCGCAGATCGCTTGAATTCGCGATCGTGTTCATGCCCCAGCTCCTGATGCGTCGATGGCAAAGCTGCGCGAACGTCTTGTAGTAGTCCGCACCGTACTTGCGGAACAGATTGGCGCTCGAGAAGTCGTACACGCGCGTCTCTCCGCGGGCGAGAAAGAACGGCCAGAGAAGATCGTCGCGCGTCGACCAGAACTTCTCCAGCGAAAGATCCTCAAAGAGACAATCTCGGGGATTGGCGGGGACACCGGTCTGCGGCGTACCGTTGTCGCCGTTCATCGGCGTCATCGCAGAGGACGCAGAGACTCGAACAGGGCCAAAGCTCCAGAACAGACGGCCTTCGGGGTCGACGAGCCACCATTTCCCCTTTTCGTCCTTGTGCGTGCGAAATCGCCCAGTCGCCTCGAGTCTGGGTCCCTTCGTCCAACCGCCAAAGGCGTCGCGGTCTGCTGGACCCGGATGCGTCTGGAGGTCCGAAGCCTCTTCTGCCGCCGCCTTCTTCAAATCCGCCTCGTCGGTCGTCTTCCCCGGCCAGTCGCGCCACTTGAACTGTCCGAATCTATCGATGCACGGAAGAAACTCTGAGGTCTTCATCTTCATCCATGGTTCGGAATCGCGCGGCGGCAGTGCCTTCATGCGGTTCTCGAACTGCCCGGGGCGATAGAACGTGTCGACGATATCGTAAGGGGACATCTTATGCCAGTCGCGCACAAGCGGGATTCCGCCGCGCGGGGCGATAAGGATCGGAGAATCCCACATCGGGACGTCCTTCAGCGTCATGCCGCCTTTCGTCCAGACGATGTTCTCGTCCGGGATCTCGAACACGCGGCCGGTGACGAGCTCGACCCACACGGGGCGACTGAATTTCCCGGGGATGTCCAGGTCGACGCGGGTAAAACCAAGATCGGAATCCGGCCGTCGGTCAGCGAACCAGTAGACTCGAAGCGGCACACCGTACCGCGTGAAGAGATTGCACGCCAGCCGCCGTCCGGCCATCGGCACCGACAGATGTTTCTGCGGCAATGTGTCGTCGTCGAAGAGCGCATATACGTTTCGCATGGCGTACCAGCTCGGACGGCGGTAGACGAACTCCTTGAGCGTGTTCGACCGGACAAGCCCGAAGCTCTGCAGCATGAACGTGTACTGGAGGTCGATCATCGTGAACACACTCGACGGAATCGACCGCGCCGCGTCGCCGATCGCGCGGCGGAGGTTCCATTTCGCCTGCGCGTACTCCGTCCACTCGATGTTGCTGAGCGCATGCGCGAACTCCAGCTGCGAGGGGCACCCGACCTCGCCCTGCATGATGTCGAAAGCGCCGCTGTAGGACTTCACCAGTCTGCGCAGCGGCTCCGCGCGCGATGCGTACGAATCGTCAGGATTGGCGTCGTACGGGTGGTATATGAAGTACGAGCCGAGGTCGAGGGCGTTCTCCTTCTTCAGTTTCTCGAGAACACACGTATAGTCGTCTGGGAAAGAGACGGCGGTGCAGAAGCACTTCGCCGTCGGCTGTACGGCGCGGACCGCCTTCGCCGTGCGGTAGAACATCTCCGCGTACTCCGGCCCCTGGTTGAACGGCTCGTTCCATATCTCCCACTCGTCCACCACGTCCTTGTAGCGCTCCACGCACGCCGTGCAGTAGCGAAGCCAAGCCGCGAACGACTCCGGATTGTCCGTCACCTGCCTGACGCGCATCCCCAGGCGGAAGTCGCTCCCCCACACCGGGTTCCCGTAGGAAAGGCATATCCACGGCTTGACGCCCATCGCGGCCATCTCGCGCACCTGCACGTCGAGCCACGCGAAGTCGTAGACGCCCTTCTCCTGCTCCGTCTTCGCCCAGCCTGAAAAGAGGCGGCCGTGCTTCGCGCCGAGCGGACCGAGCAGGTGCTTGTAGGCGTTCCAGTCGGCGTAGTCGCGGTCCATCGTCTCGCAGCCGACGGACCACTTGGACGACTTGATGTCCTTCGCGCCGCGCACGGCGAGACGGCCGATCTCCTTGAGGCCCGGGTCGAGCGTGTTGAGCTTCTTCCACGTCACGCACGGCTTTTCCTTCGGGGGCTCGGGCTTCTTGTGGTCGTCCCACGCATCCCAGCTTTTGATTGTCGCCGCGTCCTTGAACGACACCACGCCGTCTGCTGTCGCCTCGCCCCACGCAAACGCAACCGCCGCGACTGCAACGGCGCATTTGTTGCAACTAAAGTTCCAAGCCTTGTAGAGTAGAGACCCACGCCTCGGCTTTGCCGCGCACCTGCTTGCGCACCCTTCGGGTTGCCTTCGGCAAGGTCTCCTCCGAAGCGAAGCTTCTGCGGTGCATGATGCGACTTCCCACTCGTCAAACCGTACGTGCGGATTTCCCGCATACGGCTTTCCATCGAGTGCTTTTCTTGTTGCCATGGACTCTTTCCCTTTTTTGATTGTCAAGCGCATATTATACGCATTTTCCTGTCAATCCCGCGTCCTCCTCTCGTCCGCCCACGCGAGGCGGCAGAGGCCGTAGTGCGTCATCTCGCCGTAGTACGTGTCTGCGAACTTTAGTCGGTAGTACCGCTGGCTCTTCCTGTTGAGGAACCGCGCCATGCGCTTCAGCACATAGTGGTTCATCTTGCGGAAGACCCTTGACGGATAGCCGACGGAGTAGAACGCACCCCACCCCTTCAGCAGTCTGTTCACTCTTTCGACGACTGTTTCGACAGGCAACAACACATTGCGCGAATGCGTCAATTCGTGGACTTCGCGGCACACCCGCTTGACCGACTTCGAGGACGGGCCGCCAATGAATTTTTTTCGTGTAATCTCTTTCATGCCTTGCCTTTCTCTTTCCTTTCGTGCCGCCGCGTTGCGGCGTCCGCCCGGAAACAGCCGCTCCGCGGGGCTTCTACCCGATTCCGAGGTCATTCAGAGGGTTGAGATCGCGGAAAGCTCTGTAAAACGCGCGTTTCGCGGGGTCTGTCCCCCACCCGATCTTCCCGTTGCTGATCGTTCCAGCACGTCGTGCGAACGAGCTTCAGGTTCTGCGGACGCTCGAACCGCACAAGGCGCGTCTCGCCGGGGAGAAGCGAGAAGAAGTTGTCCGAATAGTTGACTGGCACGATGCGACGTCCGGTGTCGTCGAAGCATTGCACCTCGACCATGAACGCAATCCTGCCGCCGGTGTTCGTCACGCGCACTCCATCTGCGACATCGACGGCTTCCAGAGTCGTCTTCGGCAGATCGGAGAGCGCGGCGAATCCCGCGACGCACGGACCCGTCACCGTACCCGGCCCTTTGTATTCCGAGCCCGAACGCCAGTAGAACGTTGACGCGATTTCCTTGCCGTTTTCGACGAGCCGCAACTTGATGAAATGCGGACGCGAAAGGTCTTGCCCCTTCGCCAATTCCGCAAAGGGAATCTTGAACACGTCCGTGCAGCCCTCGCCGTCGACTTTCACCGCCGCCGTCTTCTCCCACACCTTGCGGGACTCGAAATCATAGACCTCTGCGGCAACCGTGAGATCGCGGCTTCCGTAAACATCGCTTACGACGCTCACGCGGTTCGAGAGATATTCGTACTGGACATGCAGCGGTTCAAGTGCGCTCTTCTGCGCGAAGAAGCTCGCCGTCTGGTCGAGGTCGTAGTCCCATGCGTGGGACCCGAGCTGCGGTATCGGCGTGTTGTTGTACCAGAAAAGAAGCCCCGTCGCATCATTGCGCACAAGGTTCCAGGCCTCCCAGAGCGCGCGGTGTGCGAGCGCGTCGACGGCCTGCGACTTGCGGCAATATTCGTCGAACGTCTTCGACTCGCCGTATTCGTTCACCGCCTGGTTGTGGTACTCCGTCATCTGGTCGAAGCCGCCGCCCTCGCGGTATTTCCACGCCTCCACGTTCATCGGCCAGAGGAGGTCTTCCGGCATGAACTTGCGGCACTGATCGGCCGCCGGAAGCGCACACGTCCCGTACTCCGGCGAAAAGCCCCAGACGCGCCGTCCGCGCTTGCCGGACGCCGTGTCGTCGTAGTATCCCATCGGATTGACGGGGAAGTAGGGCGAACCGTCGTGAACGCCGTCGCACTCCGAATTCTGCATCCAGCTCGTCGTGCCGGTCAGCTTCTTGACAAGTTCCTCAATGCCCTGCACATCGGTCGATTCGTTCGAGCAGACCCAGTGGGCGATTGAGGCGTGATGGCGGATGCGCTTTACCTGCTGTGCCACGCAGTCGAGGTACAGCCCGGGATTGTCTGGATGGCGCGTATCGCCCGTCATCCAGAACTCCTGCCAGACGAGAAGGCCGTATTCGTCGCAGAGGTCGTAGAACCGGTCGGACTCGGTGATGCCGCCCGCCCACAGGCGCACGAGATTGACGCCGCTTTCGGCGGTGAGCCGCATCTCCTTCTCCATGCGCGCGTCGTTCTGCCGGAGCATGCCCTCGGGAATCCAGTTGGTTCCGCGAATGAAGATCTTCCGGCGGTTCACGTAGAACTGCCGCGCCCCGTCCTTGCCGGACTGGTCGGACGTGAACTCGCGCACGCCGAACCGGATTGTCGCGGAGTCCGAGACGGACTTGGGGACGTCGAAATGGCTGTTGGACGAACGGTCGTACTCCTTGCGCGAATCCAATACCACGCGCACGTTTAGCGTGTAGAGGTCCTGGGGGCCCTTGTTGCGCGGCCACCAGAGCCTGGGGTTCTTCAGCGTCGCCTTGAGGACTTCGGTGCGGCGCTCGCCGCGATAGAACTTGACGCGCTTGGAAAGCCGCACGTCCGTCCCTGGGATCTCAGCCTCTATGACGCCCGAGTAGCTCGACCCCCAGTTATAGCCTGCGTTCACGAGATCGACCTCTATCGTCAGCTCCGCCTCGTCCATCGCCTCGTTCAGCTTCGTGCGCACGAAAGGCGCGTCGATGCGAATCTTGTCGGTCGCGATAAAGAAGATGTCCTTCCAGATGCCGGCGTGCCGATCGCGGATTCCGTCGGAGAACATGAAGTCCCAGCCGGCACCCATGAGAACGGTCACGTCCCGCCCGATCTCGCCGTCGCCGCCGTTGAACCACTCGCCGGGCGCACCCCAGGGCTTCTGGAATGGCCTCCCCGGATGATCCACAGGACGCACCTCCACCTCGAGCTCGTTGACGCCGGGCTTGATGAACTCCGATACGTCCACGGCGTTGCGCGCGAACGTCCCGCACGTCGTCGCGACAACCTCTCCGTTCAGCTTGATCTCGCCGTGGTAGTTGATTCCCTCGGGGCGAAGCCAGATGGTCTTCCTCGCCCAGTTTTCGGGAATCGTCACCTTCGTGCGGTATGTCGCCGTGTAGAAGTCGCGCGCGCCAAGTCCGACATCAGGGATCTTCCCCTCCTCGATCTTGTTGTTAAGTCCCCAGTACGGATCCGGCACGACGCCGTTCTTGACGAGCGTGGAAAGCACAGTCCCCGGTACGACAGCCGGCATCCACTTCCCGGGCGCGGTCTTCTGCGCCATTTCCCACGGTCCCGAAGCCGTCAGCGTCTCGCGCCCCGGGCGACTTCCGGTTCCAGCCATCGAACACAGTGCAAGCGCGGCGGTACACGCCGCCCCAAGCCATCTACCGGTCATGAGTCTCTCCTTTTTGTCTTTTTATCAATCTACTTGTTCGTATTGTCAAAGAACGCATCCACTTCGCGGGAGCTGTCCTTGGAGAATCCAATGTAGTCCGAAGCAATGTCAACATAATACCTTGGCTTTCCATCTTCTCGCCAAGCACGGACACGAACTAAACTGTTCTTTGACTGGTACGAGATGTCAAATGAATCAACGCCGTTCGGCAAATATGGTTCGGCGTGACATTTCGCAAAGCCCGGCTCGTCTATCTTGATTCCCGCGAGATACTCGAACGCCCACGCGGAAAGGTCGCCGAACATGATGTGGTTGTGCGAGACAGGCGTTCCTCCCGCCGTGTCGTCGAACGACTCGAGCAAAGTGTCGTTGTCCTTCATCCAGACCGCCCACCCAGGGGCGTCTGGCTGCGTGAATATGCGCCAGGCGTCATCTATGTAGCCATAGTCCGCGAGGACGCGCGGAATCCACTTCGCGCCAAGGATGCCGAACATTGCCTTGTGCCCGTTCTCGCGGACGCGGCGCAGCAGCTCCTCGGCGACCTTTCTTTCGTCCCCGTCCGCGCAAAGCCCCTTGAAGTAGAGCGGCGCGGCGAGAGACGTAAGCTCGCCTTCGGCATAGACGCCGCCGCCCTTGTAGAACTCCCTGTTGAAAGACGCCTTGACCTTTGCCGCCTTTTCACGGCACTTCGTCGCAACCGACGGTTCGCCAAACCGATCCGCCCAAAACGCGACGCGTCTGTTGAACTCGTAGACATACGCGCTGTCAGTGAGAAGTACCGGCGCGACCTTTGTTCCTTGTGGCGCACACCAGTCGCCAAGCCCATGTTTTACAAGTCCGTCTTTACGCGCTTTTCCGTTGATGAAATCAAGATACTTCTTCATTGCGGGATATGCCTCACGGGCAGTGGCATCATCTCCGTAGAAACGATACATCTGCCACGGAATCTCAAAAAGAATGGCGTCCCATGCCGGTCCTGAACCCCAGCCATATCCAAACTTCTCCGTGCAGGGCAGAATGCACGGAACCTGCCCGTCCGGCTTCTGCGCATCAAGCATCATCCGAAGGAAATGGACATATCCCGCCTTCGCGTCGAAGTTCCATAGCCCGGTCTCCATCGCGAGCTGTGCGTCTCCCGTCCAGCCGTTCTTCTCGCGGTGCGGACAGTCGGTGGGAATCCCTGTGAAATTCGAAAGATAGCTGCGGCACGTCGCATCCTGGAGTTTCCCGAAAAACAGATCGGATATCTTGAAAGAACCGACGGAGTCGAAGTCGGAATGCACGAACACGCTCTTGATTGATTTAAGCTCCACTTTCCCTTCCGTACGCACTTGCGCATAGCGGAAGCCGTGGTATGTAAAGCGAGGATGCCACCTCTCCCCTCCTTCCTTCCCGGCAAGCGTGTATTCATCGTGCTGCGCCGGACGGGGATCATTGTTACGCCTGATGAAGATACCGATGTCACCAAGAAGCGTATTGGTCGGCGTAATGCACTCGTCATAGTCAATCAACACCTTTGAGCCCACATCGCCCGCGACTTCGATCTCGCACCATCCCGTGCGGTTGGAGCCAAAGTCGTAGATTCTGCCGCCGTTTCCGGCTGGG
This sequence comes from Kiritimatiellia bacterium, assembly GCA_017406465.1. Classification (GTDB taxonomy): domain Bacteria; phylum Verrucomicrobiota; class Kiritimatiellia; order RFP12; family UBA1067; genus UBA1067. The sequence goes on from JAFQYM010000019.1 coordinate 14,143, forward strand.
AACGAACGCACCGGCGGAATCGGATCGAAAGCTCGGCAAGGCGCGGCGTCTTCCGGGGAAACGGACACTGATAGAGCATCCTCGACCTTGACGGCGCGAACGTTTGCACGACTGCCCTCACGCCTTGCATCGTAGTATTCGCCGTTTCTGAGCGCATTGAACACTATCGGCGAATCGCAAGCCGTCCAGCTGCCGTCCGTAGCCAAAAGCACTTTTCCGTCTGCAACAAGCTCGCCGCATATCTTTGGCGCACCAAGCCACGGCGCGGAAGAAAAGCCCCACACGTCCTTCGTAAAGCAGTTGAACCAGCCGTTGCCGAGCAGAACCTCCACGACATTCTCACCCTTCTTGAGAAATGGCGCGACATCGTGCGCGACGGACGACAGGCGCTTGTCCGGCTGGCATGTCACGGGCGAAAGGACGTCTTGCCCTACTTTCTCGCCATTCACATAGACCTCGCACCAGCCAGCGACAGCGACCGTGAGCACGGCGTTCGTCGGCTTCACGCCAAGCGCAAACTCCTTGAAAAGTACTGGTGCCGGCTTTTCAGGCAAGCGCGTGTCGCCGGAAATCCACCTCGCCGCGCCGCTGCCTTGCGTATAAATGCTCAGACTTCCGTATGTCCAGTTGGGGTCGGGCATGCCGGGGAAGTTCACGCGATCCATCGTAAGGAGGATGTTGCGGCATGGAGCGCCTTCGGGCAGCTCGACGAACGCGGGCCAGCCGCGTCCGTGCGGCCACCCCTTCGCCTCGCCCCACGGCGTCGGCGTCATCTTGAGCGTACCGATCTTTTCGAGCGCCGGATAGGAATAGACGTAGTACTGCCTGTCTCCGCTGCCCGAAAAACAGTAGCGCGTCCCGCCGCATGTTGCGATGGTCGTTCCCGTCGAATCCTCAGAAATCGGTCCGGCGACAGGAACGAAGCCGCCATCCCATCTCTCGGACTCGAGCATCTGCGCACGAATGCCCTTCGGCGTGAAGTGCGAGACGAGGAGTCGCCATCTGCCGACCTCGCCGTCCCAGATTCCGCAGGGATCCTCGTTCATTCCAGAAAGTCCAAGTGGCTTCGCCTTCATTACGCAGAGTCCATGAAGAGGCGGTTCCTTCGACCAGACCGCGTTCACTCCTCCGGGAGCGCGGCCGGACGTGCCGGAATCCGCACCCGTCGAGAAATTGCAAGCCCAGCCGCGCCATTCCCCCGCATCCTCGTCGTAGAACAAGTGCGGCGCAAGGTCGTTGCGAAGGAGTCCGTCGCCGTAGTCGAAGAGAATCGTCCCCTCGAAGCGGACTCCACGCTCGGGATGCGCGACCTCCATGCTCGCGACGCCGCAGGCCGAACCGTAGAAGCGCTCGCTGAACGTGAAGAACATGCGCCCGTCTTCAATGTACGGCGAACCTTCCCGTCCGCGAGAGACGAAACGGACATCCGCTTGTCCGACGCCAGCCGAAAGCGCAGAGCGAACAGGTCCCGCACCGCCGGACGGACGAACCGAGAGCGTCTTGGAATACTCCACCCTGCGCGGATCAAAACCTTCGGGAAGCGCGTCGAGCCGAGAAAGACGAGTCTCGCCGTCCTTCGTCGTAACCACCGCGACCTTCGCCATGCCGCCAAAGCCGAGGTGCATCGTGTATGGCGGCTTTATGTCGTCTGGTGCGGAGAACGCGGCAAGCACCGCACCCCGCTCGTCGACAACATGCATTGCGGCGGGGAGTGACGCGATCTCGGCGCTATAGTGCGCGGCGGGAAGAAACGTCACGCCATCAGGGAACGGCAGTTCGCCTTCGAACACCATGCGACCCTGCCAAATGCGCTCAAACGCAATACCGCACGGCGTCCCTGCGGCGGCGACCTCAAGAGCCGTGGACACCGCCACAGCAAAGATTGTTCCGCAAATTGTTTTCATCACCACTCCACGACGGCAAACGAGTTGGGCTGCATGCGGACGACTGCCGTGCCGTCGCATTGGAAATCAAGCGGAACCTCTGTGTAGGTGCGGACGGAATCGGTGAGGTGGCAACGCGCCTTAGAGAGCGAAACGCCGGGAACAGAGACCTTCACCTCCGCCGTGTCCGTGACGTTGTTGTCGTCGGAATAGCGGGCGACGATAAGTGCGCCTGAGCCGTCCTCGCCTTTCGCGGCGACTGCGCGGAAGCTCCCGGCGGGCTTGCCGTTCTCGCTTTTGAATACCGTCCCCGTATTCGCGTCGGACGCCTTCCCGCGCCCTTCGCGGACGGTACATGCGACCTGCGTCCCACAGTCAACGAGCTTCGACCATGCGTAGAACGGATAGTACCCCTTCAGCGGCTGGTACGTCGGCTTGGAGAACATGTTATTCATTCCCGTGTTGGCCTTCGCATCGTAGAACATCAGCATGTCCACCGGCTTCGACTGGCAGTCTACCATCGTTGCCATTACGAACGCCGCGCCCTTTTGGTTGTAGCGCCCCGACTCCACCTCAAGCGAATACGGCCAGTCATCCACCCAGCCCTTGACGTAGTTCCACTCGTTCAGTATCGACTCTGACTTCTGGAAGCCGTACTTGTCCATCAGATTCCGTGTCGCACCCGCTCTGTCGGCGATACGCCATGGCTCGGTCGCGTAGATGTGCCACGAGAAGAAGTCAAGGGGCACATCGTTGTCGCGGCAGTAGCGGAGGAACCGCTCGCCCCAGTCCATGCGTCCGCAAATCGCGGGTCCTCCTATCTTGAGATTCGGGAACTTCCCCTTCAGGTGCTTCGCCGCCGTCTCATAGAGATTGAAGAAGTTCGTGACGGTACCGCCCCAGCAGCGGGGATTCTTTGGAAGCCCGACGTCAACGGGATCGAGGTCTGGCTCGTTCCAGATTTCCCAGTAGACGATGTTGAACTGGTTCGACCAAGCGATGTTGACCGTGGTGTGCGCCTTGTCGAGTCCCCAGCCCCAGCCTTCATTGTAGTGGCGAATCACATGCTCACAGATTCGCGCCCACTTCGCGAAGTCCTTCGGCGGCAGGGCGCCGTACTTCTTCGGTCCGTGCTCGATTGTCTGCCCGAGGCGGAAAAACACCTCCGTCCCCGCGCGGCGGATGTTGTCAAGGTAGTGGTCGGTGAACACGAAGTCGTAGTTCTTCGGGTCGGTCTCGTCGGCGTCGAAGTCCGGGAAAATGGCGCTGATGTCGCACGTGTGCGCACCGCCCGCGACGCAGTTGACAGAATCGTGCGTCCGGGCGAACGGAATCCTCGCCGCCTTGTAGTCCTCAAAGTTGCCGCACTTCTGGTCGCCGCCAGGCTTCTTTACTGTCGGTCCGTTGTTCACGGCATGCATCGGCTTTACTTCCCGCACGACATTCGTTATATCAACCGTCACGAATGCGGCTGCGGCCGGCTGCGCCGCATTGACAGTCAGCGACATTCCTGCCGCCGCGAAGGTCACCCATGTCAATCTCATCTTTGTCACTTTATTTTCCTCTATCAACACGCGAAAGTTCAAGCTTGTCGATCCAAACCGCCTTGATGGCGGGCTTGCCGTCCTTCCCACACCGGCCGGGGCCGATCCAGAAGATATCGCCTTCTTTGGGCTCCCAAGTGCAGACTTCGTACCAATCGTAGTCATCCGAAATCTTGTCCGTTCTCGGCTGTGCGCCTTTCCCTCGACAGCATTTTGCGACTGGATCGTATACTCCCGCCCAGAACGCCTCGCCGTCCCGCAGCTTGTCCACTCGCGCGCGGACGCGAAGCGTGTATTTCACTCCCGGCTCGAACTCAATCCTGTGCATGAGGAATCTGGCATTCCAATTATCTGTAAGGGAACTATTGAGCTTCACGGCCCTGCCGTCCGCTGCCTTTGGGTCATCTGCGTATTTCCCCATTTTGTCGATGATGATGTAGCGATCCTCTACCTCCCCGGAGGCCGCCGGCGAAATCGCCCCGGTTTTGCGCTCGACCAGCTCGCGCCAAGCCTGCATAAAGCGAGCTTCCTTCCCTGGTCCCTCTGACAGAGACACCTTCCCGGCTTCGGCAATGCGATCCAGAATCGACTTTGCAAGCGACTTCATTTCTGCCTGATGTTCTGCCGCAGACGATTTCTTGGCAAGGCAAAGCAACTTGTCCCACTTGCGGCGCATACGCTCCAGCCGCAGAAAATCGACCGACAACGCCCCCATACGCACGTTGTAGGAGGCATCTGGGTCGTCCTTTACGGCTTCAATCGCCTGTTTCCAGCAGTCGGAGGCATAGCCAAGCACTACGTCAGGTATCGGCACGTCGGCGGCGTTGCAGTGCAGCGGACGGCTTCCCAAAACCGAATACATAAGCTGAAGACGATGAACGGCCTCAAAATAACGGCGCACGAACGGCGCACCCTTGCCGTAGTAGCCCGCGAAGAAGTCGTCGAGAAGTTGCTCCATCGGCAGGTCGGGATTCCACATCCACTTGGAGACCAGCCAGGCCTTCAGTTCGGCGAAGTCACCATGCCGCCCCTGATATGTTCCCTGCACGAAAAGGTGCTTCACGCCATTTTCCTGGAAAAACCTCACATTGCCACACAACGCATACACGTTCGGGAACGGCATCTGGTAGTAGTCGTAGTCGTGTTCGTAGTCCCAGACATAAAGTCCGGAGTCACACTGCCTTGACCAGCCGCGGACGTCCTCGCAGAACGAAATGGTTTCCTTGTGCGGGCTGACGTCCATCGGCTGCGAATAATCGCACTCAAGAGAGCAGAGGCACGGCATCACGTTACGCCTCAGTCGCGTCTTCTTCGGAGGCTTGCGCGTATACTGGTAGGCAAGCGTCTCGATGATCACGTCCGGGAACTCCTTCTCCACCGCCTCGGCCACCGCGTTCACGAACCGCACCATCGTGCCGGAGTGGCTTTCCTCCTCCGCGTCCACCGCCGCGCACTTGGGGCACCGGCAGTAGTTCCGGTTGTCGTTCTGGCTCACGCCATAGAACTTCGCCCCCGGGTCGCTTCGTATGCGCCCGAGGACGTTGGATGTGACGATCCGCAGCACGTCGGGGTTCGTGAGGCAGAGCTGCGTGGGCCACTTCAGCCGACGTCCGTTCACGAGGCTGAAGTATTCGGGATGCGAATCAAAGTACTTGGCAACTGGCAGAAGGATGTCGAACGTGTGGCAACTACCGAGACCGCCTCCAAAGCGGAGCGAATCACTACCATACTTTGCCTCATTCCGACGCCACGTGCGATGGTTTGCGCGAAGGCGCGCCGCGAACGCACCGTACTCCATCGCATCCCACCAGAACGGCTCACGCAGTGCGAAGGCCGGTGTCTGCGTGTCGTCCAGCGTCTTTGGCACGGCAAAGCGGTCAAGGCGCGGAATCTTCGAGCACCACGACGAGTACCAGCGACATCCTCCGAAGCGCTCAAGAAGCTCGTACACTCCGTACAGAGTGCCGCGTTCGCGCGAACCAATGACGAGCAGATGCGGCGGGCGCGCCACGAGGCGGAACCCGTCCGTGCCGACATCCGCCTTGACGTCCGTGTACTTGGTCTCGCCCAGCAGAATCGCCTTCGCGGGGAGCGGCTTTGCGTCCGTCGCAATCGGCAGCTTCACGCCGGTCATCTGCTCAGTGAAGTCGCGCAGCTCTTCGGCAGCGTATCTCTGCGATGGCGACGCCTTCTCCGGCACTACAATCGTATACGCCGGCGGTGCGCCGCGCTCGGCAAGCACAAGCCCTTCGGCGCCAGCCGTGAGCATGACGCCGCACGCAAGGGACAACAAAACTTCTTTCATGATCTGCCTACATCACTGGACAATTATCGTAAATCCATTAATCTTCGGAGTGTACTGGCCGTTCCTGCCCTCCCCAGAAAGACGCACGTACACTTCACGTCCCTGCGGAATCATCAGCGTCTCCCTCGCGTCCTGAGGATCGATGGAGATCGGAACGCTAGCCGGCACTACGGAAAAGATACTGTCAAGCTGCGACTGCGTCTTGGCCTTGAACATAAGCGAGTTGAACGTCGCATACTGCATCTTCGACGCCGTGATGAGACCTTCCCCCACCTCGATGGCGTTCGTGACGGATATCTTCGTGTCGAGACCGAACTTTGTCTTGAACGTGCTCGCCCAGTTGAGCACATTCGTGAGCGCATTCGCAGTCGTCGGAATCATCGTCACGGACGTTTCATGCATCAGAATGTCGAACTCCTCCGCCGGGCCGTAGAAGAACAGCTTCACTCGCTCCGGCTTGGCACTGATATTGGACGCTGTGACGCTCGCATATGAGGTGTTGTCGCTTCTGCGCGGCAGAAGAACCGTCACGCCGCCGGATCTTTCGTTGCTATAGTTGTTTTTAAGAAGGTTAGCCGCTGAATACGTGCCTATCTTGACGTTCGGCCCCACAAATAAGAAAGTTCGATATCCGGCGCCGTAGAATGCGCCGTTCCCATCGGCTCCGGGAGTAATCGTCTGAAATGTCTGCGTGACACCTTGCGACACAGAAACCGGCCCTTTGAAACAGATATACGATAATTGACTCCACGAAAACGCATAATTCGCAATGCTTGTTATTTCTTCTGGAAACACTGTGGCACCGACAGTTCGTGCATTCGTAAAGCCTGCCGTTGCGATTGCCCTGACGATGTATGTTTCGCCGTCCACCACAAATGTAGAGGGGATTTTCTGCGGAACCTTTACACCAGAATCGGAATCAGAACCTTGGAGTGCACGAGAAGCGGCATTATCAGCTCCGTATCCAAGCTGGCAAGTCTTGGCGCTCGTATCAAGCTTTAGCCGCCAGGTGCGCCCTTCAACAACGGTCGTGACGTTAGTAGTATAGGCCGCGCTTGCCGAAGTTGCGACAAGTGCCACCCCCGATAGAAGAACTAATCCCCCTGTCGTTTTTGCGCTCATCTTTTTCCATTTCCTTTCTGTTTATGTTTATATGAATGAAGTTGGTTACTGTCTCTTGTTTACGATGGAAAGCACCTCTCGACGCATGGCCGGGAAGTCGCACTTGCCCTGCGATGCCTCAACTGGCTTGAACTTCGCCGCAAGCGCCGCGAGGTCATCGGCAAAGAGGCCCTGCTCCTTGAGGATGCGAACCTTCTCGGCGGCGACAATTCCGTTCCGCAGCTCCAGGAAACGCCAGGAAGGCGAGCCGTCTGGGTAGACGAGGAATGCGTCGCCCGCCGTCCACGGCTGGCAATCCGCATCGACCACGGGATCCTGCGGCCAGCTGTTCCACGCCCAGCGCAGGAATCCGTCGAGCCCGCACATAGCCGGATACACACCGAGCCAAAACGCTTCGCCAGGGCCTGAACGCATGAACGTGTTCGGATAGGGAGGCCCGCAGCAGACGTAGTACGTGGTCTTCATCCCCTTCTTGCGCCGCGCCACCGCCTCGGCGAGATATTCATCTGTGATTCCCGCGCCGAGGATCATGCAGAAGTTGTCGATTTTCGTGCCGTATTTCGAAGGAAGGCTGTTGCCCGCCATTGCGATCTTCATCTCGGGAACTTGGCTGCGTATGAAGTCGCCAATCGTCTTGACGTCCTCCAAGGAGCGCTCGTCCATTGCGATGTAGACGTCGTTAAGCCAGCCCATCTCCTTTAGGTGCTTTGAGAAGTCGACGAGGAACGGCCCCCAGTAATCCTCAAATTCCGGAGTGCCAGGCGGCAGTTTCTCCCGCCGTTCAACCCATTCGCCCGTTTTGGACTCTTCGCTTTCCGCTTTCCATTCTTTCCAGTCCACCATATAGCCCCATGGACACATTGAGTAGCAGGCAATGTCCGGTCCAAGTCCGCACGACCGGCCGAACTTGACATACTGGTCGAAAATTGAATAGTCGAATGACCATTTACCGTCCGCACCCTTTCTGCGCCCGATCATCGAGCTGTAGGCGTCGTAGCACTGATGGTTCCATGGCCTGTCGACGAGCGTAATGGTGAGCGTCTTCTGACCCGCCGTCGCCAATGTCTCGTAGACGGGACGCATTGCCGCATAGTGCTCCTTCGAGAATGGCTTAACGTTGAAGTAGCGCGCCACAGCCCACGGATGCTGCCACAGGTCAAGAAAGTACCACCACTCCCTTGAAGGCGGGAGGACGCGATCGACCACATGCAGATTCATCGCGCCACAGGTGTACAATCCCGGCTTCGTCTCGGACGGAACGGACACCTCAACCACGTGTGGACGCCCGGCCTTCGACCCCCACTCCACGCGATCCATGCATTCGAGCCGCTGAAGACTCTCAAGATCAGGCGCATATTTCACTGGCCTCAAGACACCAAACCGCATGCCGATTCCCGACGGCGCTTCACCGAGTTGCGCATAGTCAGGGACGAGTATCGCCGTCGTCTCCCCGCGCCAGACGGCAACATCAAACGACCTGGCCGGACACGCAAGCGAAAGTCCGACGACAATGGCAACAGAGAAGTATAGACTCTTGTTGTTCACCCTTTTGCTCCGTAGCGAGACCGTGCACCATGCACAGCCCCAATTGCGCGACAATTTTACCACCCTTCCGCAATGCCGCGCAAGAGGAAAGTTCAAAAAAGGACGTTATAGGGACGTTAATGGCCTAGAACGTATTGCCGACGACCCACTTGGAGCCGAGGACGAGCCGCGAGGAGGCAGCGGTTTTACTACTGTCGGAATTGGAGAATCACGAATTACAATTGTGTCATACATCAATGACGAAATCGCCGTATTGTGGGAATTGGCGATCATGCGACACGATTTTCATTCCTTCGGCCTTTGCCTGTGCAATCAGCATTCGATCAAATGGGTCGCGGTGCAACAACGGCAAAGTTCCAAGGACAACGGCATGCCCAGAATTGAATTCAAGTTCCTGAACACCGCACTCTTTTGCAGCAAACCGGACATCATCCGGCGAAAGCGGCATCAACACAGCGTTCTTCTGATGTTTGATGGCAACTTCGGCAATGCTGATCGAACTGAAAAACAACTCATTCATCTCATCGGCAAGAACACGCAGGGCCGAGTCCGACAAAGACTGACTCTCGCCAATCATCCACAATAAGACATGAGTATCAAGCAACACCCTCACAATGGGCTCTCCAACGATGCTTCGAAATCAGCCTCAATCTCGCGATCCATCGCTTTGTCCTCTTCCCAAGTCGGAAGCTTCCATTTCCCGTCCATAAGACCTATCTTGACTCCAGCCTTTTTCGCCATCTGCGGCGCAGCATCGGAAACACGGAGAAAAATCAACTGGTATGCGCCGCTATCGGGCAATTGAATGCCTGGCGGGCAGGATGACGAATCGCAAAACGCAGACCACACTTGACCGGCACGGCCAAGATTCACTGCTGTACGCATCACATCGTCTTTTGTCATCAGCGTTGGCATGGCATCTATCTCCTTTCTGCCATCTACGAGTCATATTATACCAAATTCGTGGGTGCGGCAACAAGCACCACAAGCACCACAACGCCGAGGTATAGCGCGATTGATTTCTGTCGCTTGTGCGCAGTCAAGCCTAAAACGTCTTGCCTTCGACCCACTTTGAGCCGAGGACGACCCGAGAGGGGAACGTCCCGCCGCGAAGATACGCGGCGATTTCGCGGGCGAGCGCCTTGCCATGCGCGACAGGATCCATCTCAAGGCGCGTCAACGGCTTCTCCCAGACAGGGCCGTGGCCCTTGTTGGCGTGGCTGACGACGGCGACGTCCTCGGGGATGCGAAGGCCGAGGCTATTAAGGGCGATGAGCCCGCCCTGGGCCACATAGTCGTCCGTAAAGAAGACGACGTCCGGTCGCCATGCGCCGCGCTTGGAGGCAAACCACTCCTGGATCGCGGCGAATCCGCCCTTGGACATGGATTCAGGCGAGCCAAGGTTCTCGACCTCAAGCGTCTTGACCTCGACTCCAAGCATCTTCAGCATGTCAGTCGCGTCGTAGGCATTGGGAAGCCCCAGCACCTGAAGAACCCTGCGAACGCCCTTCTTTGCACAGGCGCGGGCGAATTCGCCAAGGGCGTTTCCTGTCATGATGTCGACCTGCCCGATGCAGTTGTCCGATGTGATCGCGCGGCATTTCCGGCCGTCCGCAATGCCGATGAACGGCCAGCCAGAGGCGGTCGCGATTCCAGCGGCTTCCGACGTGTTGCCGACGACTATCACAAGGTCCCACCGCTCCTTCAGGAACTCCTCCAGCTGAAGGTACTTGCGCTTTCCGCGGCATCCGCACGCAGACGCGATGGAGACTTCTCCGCGCCCCTTCAGCAGACAGTCGCGCACACACGAGACGAGCTGGTCTATGTAATAGCAGTAGTATGGGTCCTGGACAAAGAAGAGGATGCGCTTCATGAACAGCGTCGGAAGCCCCCTTTCGACGACGACCGAACCGACATGCCTTTTCGGGACAGTCCATCCCTCCTTTGCGAGTTCCGCGAGTGCGCGACGCGCGGTCTTCTCGCCGACCTTCGCGACGACCGACAGCTCGATCGACCCCGGCAGCACCGCGCCCGGCTCGAAGATGCCGCACCGTATGGCGTCTTTGAGGCATCGCGCAAGCTGTGCGGAAAGGAGCTTCCCGCCCGCCTTCCAGCGGCCGGCCTCAAGCTCGCCCTTAAGCGCCTCTGCAATCTTCTCGGACTCCAGCTTCTTCATTGCCCGCACATTATACCAAAACCAGAGCCCCCAAAGTCGCCTGATTAGCTCGCAGTTCCCCGGCTGCGCTCAGGGCACCATTGCCGGCAGCTTGGCGATCTCCTTCGCGTCACGGGTGGTGAAGGAAGTGACGCGACGGCCGAGGCAGTTGATGGACGAGCCAAGGCCATGCAGCTCGATGTTGTCGATTCAAGGATCGTGGATGTGGGATGGTTGTGTCGAGATCGTTCTTGGATTCGACACGAAGGATAGTTGTGTCGTGGTTGTTGGATGGTTGGGGGAATGGTTGAATCGGCGTTGCGGCTTCCGAATGGTGAGCGAACGTCCGCCTGATACGCCATCCTCAATAAACTCGCCGAGATGTAATTTTATTTTCCTGCAAGTGCGGCCTTCAGCCGCTCTTCCACCTGCGCGGCGGATATGCCGCGGAGAAGTATGCGCTTTTGCTTCGAAGTCTCGCCGCTCTTGAAGACGACGGCAGACTTCGCAAGAGCGAATTCGTCGGCAAGCGTCTCGATAAGTTCCTTGTTGGCCTTTCCGTCCACAGGGGCGCAGCGTATTCGCACCTTGACGGCATCGCCCATGAGCGAGTCAATCCCCGCCCTCGACGAGCGCGGCTGTGCCCGGACGCTTATTACCACGCCGTCAGGCGTCTCCGAAAGACATTCCATACTACGAATTGCGCCAGTTGGCAAGCGACGCGAGCGGCGCCGCCTCGTCTGCGGTCGTCGCTATCGACGGCTTCAGCGTCTTGCAGCCGATTGCGGCGAGGTCGCGCTCAAGCGCGGCAAACTGCGCATCGTCCTCGTATGTTCCGACGATCGCGCCGCCAGAGCCCGCGAACTTCGCGCTCGCGCCGCTCTTCCTCGCCGTCATCACCATGCGGCGGTTCTCCTCTGCGACATTGAAGATGCGGTCGCGGAGATCGAAATTGGCGTTCACGAGAGCGGGGATCTTCTCGGGATGGCCCGCGAGAAGCGCGTCGCGCCCCTGCTGCGCGATGTCCGCGAACTCCGTCATCGCCGCGAGGACATCGGAGTTCTTCGCCTCGAAGAGACGCTTCACTTCCTTGTGCGCCTCGCCCGACTCCTCCGCGCGCGCCGCGTCGTAGGAGACATAGAGCTTCGGCATTAGCGCGGGGTCGATGCGCTCGTACCTTCCGCGATTGTTCGCCTCGACGAACGACTTTTCGAAGTCCATGAAGACGACGCCGTTGTACATCTGGATTACGCGGTCCTGGAAGCCGCAGTTGATGCGAAGCTCCTCCTTCTCGGCCTCGAGGCAAATCGTCGGCGCGACTTCGAGCGGAATCTCGACTTCGTAGAACTTCATCAGCGCCTTGAGCATCGCCGAGCATATCGCGGACGATCCCGAGAGCCCGACAAGGCGCGGGATGTTGATCTTGTACTCCGCCGTGAAGTTGCGCTTCGGCAACGTCACGCCGCTCCTGCAGCAGTACTCGTAGAATCGCTTCGTGACGGCCTTGAGGAGCCGTATGCCGCCATAGTAGCCGTAGAGCCGAAGGTCGCGCACAAGCTGCTCGGGCGAGTCGAACGTCGCATCGTCAACCTCGCCAGGAACAAACCTGAGCCGCGCCGACTCCGTGAGCGCAAGCTCCACGCCGAAGTTCGAGAACGCGAACGACACCGTCTTCCCGAAATATCCGTCCGACGGATTCCCCAAAAAACCCGCCCTCGCGAAGCTCCTAGTTTTGATTGATTCCACGATATGCCTCCAGTGCTGCAAAATAGCCGTCGGGGTTGCCGATGTCCTGGCGCTTTCCGGGATAGACGTAGGCGTAGGCCTCGCGCTCGGAGAGCATTCGCCTGATTGCGTCGGTGAGCTGTATCTCGCCGCCCTTCCCAGGCGTCTGCGTCTTCAGGTAGCCGAAGATCGCGGCAGGAAGCAGATAGCGTCCCGCGACCGCGATGTCGCTCGGAGCCTCCTCGATCGCGGGCTTCTCGACCATATCCACAATGCGGTCGCCTTCAAGCTTCATTATCCCGTAGCGCGAAACCTTCTCCTTCGGCACTCGCTCGCAGCCGATTACCGCCGCGCCGCCGTGCGCCTTCGACACCTCCACCATCTCCTTCGCGGCGCAGCATCCGACAACAAGCGCGTCGCCAAGAAGGATGAGAACATCGTCGTCGATCTCCGCCTGCAGTACCGCGTGGCCAAGCCCCTTCTGTTCCTTCTGGTAGACGAAGCGGATGTCGCCCTGTCCCTCGAAGTATCTCCGTATCAGCTCCTTGCCCTCGGAGATGACGATCACCACCTCGCTCGCGCCCGCCGCACGCGCCTCGTCGACAATTAGTTCAAGCGCCGGTTTTGCGCCAATAGGAAGCATCTCCTTCGGAACGACGCGCGTCACAGGAAGGAAGCGCGTGCCAAGCCCCGCAGCTGGAATTATCGCCTTCATTTATGTCCACCTCTCTTCTGCCCGAAGTCAACCTGGCGGCGACCGATAAACGATTTGCGACGGCGCTTGCCGTGCGGCCCATGGGCGCCGCCCTTGTTGTTCTGCCCGCCGCGCATTGGCGCGACCCACGCAGGAGGCGGCAGGTCCGGCTGCGCCTCGAATGGATGGTCGCGGTCAACGGGAATCGATTTCCTTATGAGGCGCTCAATCGCCTTGAGCTGGCCGCGTTCCTCATGCGTCACGAACGAGATTGCAGCGCCCGACTCGCCAGCGCGCGCCGTCCGGCCGATGCGGTGGACATACGACTCGGTCTCGAGCGGCAGCTCCATGTTGACGACGCACGAGACGTCGGGAACGTCGATGCCGCGCGAGGCGATGTCGGTCGCGACAAGTACGCGCACGTCGCCGCGGCGGAACCCCTCGAGCGCGCGCGTGCGCTGGCCCTGCGTCTTGTCGGAGTGGATTGCGGCGCAGGCGACACCGGTCCGCGAAAGTTTCTTCACGACGCGGTCCGCGCCGTGGCGCATCTTCGTGAAGACGATAACCCTGTTCCACTCGGGATGCTGCTCGAGGAGATGCGCGAGAAGCGCGTCCTTCTGGCTCTTCGCGACGAACATCACCTTCTGGTTGATCTTCTCGACCGTCGGCGTCTCCGGCGAGATCGTGACGGACGCGGGATCGTGGACGAGTTCGCCAGCGAGCTTGAGGACAGGCGGCGGCATCGTCGCGGAGAAGAAAAGCGACTGGCGCGACTTCGGGAGTTTCGAGATTATGCGCCTGATGTCCGGGAGGAAGCCCATGTCGAGCATGCGGTCTGCTTCGTCGAGAACGAAGCATTCAACCTGGTCGAGATAGAGTATTCCCTGGTTCATCAGGTCTATGAGCCGCCCCGGGCAAGCGACGACAGTCTCCGCGCCCTTCTTGATGTCCTTGACCTGCCCATACTGGCTGACGCCGCCGATGAGACACGCAAACGGCAGCTGCGCGTACTTCGAATACCGCTTCACGTTCTCGGCGGTCTGCACGGCGAGCTCGCGCGTCGGCGAGAGGACGAGCGCGCGCGGGTGACCGATATGCCGCGGCCGCCGCACGCGGACGAGGTGGTTCAGTATCGGCAGCATGAACGCCGCCGTCTTGCCAGTCCCGGTCTGTGCGCAGCCGATCAGGTCGCGCCCATCGAGAAGATATGGGATCGCCTTTTCCTGAATCGGCGTCGGCGTCGTGTAGCCCGCGTCCTTTATAGCGTGCTGCAGCTTCTGGTCGAGCCGCCCGAATACGGTGTTCTCAAACATGTCTCTTTCTCCTGGTCCCACGCGTCACGTCTGGTACGGGCCGAGGAACGCCTCCTCGAAGTCGTAGCCGCCGATAAAGCTCTCGTGCATGTCGTTCTCGTCCTTGCCTATGCGGTGCGATTCCGCGAGGTTGAACATCATCTCGCCAATGTCCTCGCACGACTTGAGCCCCCACTCCGTCAGGACGCGGTAGGCGAGAGGCCCGAACTGGTCGAGCGCAGTCTCGCGGAACTCGTCCATTATGTCTTCCGCATTGGCATGAGCGCCGTCCTTTGTGAGATAGTGGACGACATCCATCAAAAGCGCATAGGCGCGGCCGTTATAGCGGTCGTCCTTCGCCACGATGTCCTCAAATGTGTCTGCCTCGAAGTCGATCTCTTCCATGACGCCTATTATACCAAAAGCGCGGCAGGGTCAGGACACGAACGCGAGGACCTCGTCCTTGCCCATGTATCCGATCTTCTGCGCGGCGAGCTCGCCGCCCTTGAAGAGAAGAAGCGCTGGGATAGACATGATTCCGAACTTCGCCGCGAGGTCGGGGCTCTCGTCGACGTTCACCTTGCAGACCTTTAGTGCACCTTCCTTCTCCTTCGCGACCTCCGCGACGACAGGCCCGAGCATCATGCAAGGCCCGCACCACTCGGCCCAGAAATCGACGAGGACGGGCACTTCGGAGCGAAGCACCTCTTCCTCGAAATTACCGCCGTTTACATTGACCTCCATCTCATCTCTCCTTTCTCGGCGTGTTCACCGCGCCGCTGCCGCCGGGACAATCGAGACAATCCGCAAGCCCCAGCTCTGCAAGCGGACCCATTACGAAATCGCGCATCCGCGCACGCGGATGGGGAAGCGTCAGTTCGGGATCGTCCGACACCATGCCGCCGAAGTCAACGAGGTCTATGTCGATTGTGCGCGGCCCGTTGCGAACGGTGCGAATCCTCCCGAGCGAATCCTCCACCGCGTGCATCCTCTTGGAGAACTCCCGCGCCGAAAGCGCCGTCTCGAACACCGCGACCTGGTTCATGAACTTCATGGCGGCGAATTCGGGCGGAACGTCGACCGGCTCCGTCTCGACAACGCCGCTCGCCGCGACAAGTTTCGTCTCCGGGAACGCGGCAAGCGCGTCGACCGCGCGGGAAAGGTACTCCACGCGCGGCTCGATGTTGGACCCGAGCGAGACAATCGCCCTGACTCTCCCCTCCTCTGCCTCCATGCGAACAGTATACCAAAAATCCGCGATGACGGCTTAGCATGGAACCTTAAAGAACCGCATCTGCGGGGTGAAATTGTCTTTAATACGGAGACTTTACCGTTACTCCCTCTTCGAAGATTGTCTCAGGGTCGATGTCAACACACTTCCTGTCGTTACGCCCTCCAGCAATGTCAAACGCAAGAGTTCCATTCATAACCGTCATGGTAGAAAGAAACGTCTTGCGGTCACGCAATGGACGAAAGACCGGGCCACAATACCACAAAACTGCTCATGATGGAGCAGTGAAATTTTGGAACGCGTTTCTTTTCGTAACTTTTGTGCACTGACACGCAACTTCAAAGTCTCCATTGGCCGCCGAGGCGCGAATCTGCGAGTTAAGGGGGTATTTTTCAATAGCTTTTCTAATTTCACCCCCTTAACTTGCCATTTCGCGGCGGATTTGCTATACTGCCCTCCATGAACTACTACAAGAGAGAAAACTACCTCCGCAAGATTCGCGGATTTTATGAGGACACTGGCCTCATAAAGGTAATTACCGGCGTCAGGCGCTGCGGAAAATCCTGTCTTATGGAAACAATTGCCGACGAAATGCGGGAACGCGGAGCGGACGATGCGCACATTGTCTATATTGATCTTGACCGCCGCCCATACCGAGCCATCAAGACCCCCGACCGCCTTGAACGGCTCATCGACGAAAAGACACCGTCCTCTGGAACGACATATCTCTTCATCGATGAAATCCAGAATGTAAAGAACTTCGAAGAAGTAATCAATGCTTTCCGCGTCGAAGGCCGACACTCCATCTTCATCACCGGTTCGAATTCCTATCTCCTGAGCGGAGAGCTTGTCACGAAGCTGACGGGACGATACATTGAATTCGAAATGTTCCCGCTCACCTTCGACGAGTTCCTTGGCATGAAGGAATTTCTCGGAAAGAGCATATCCGCCAATCTTGTCGATGAGTTCGACCAGTATCTTCGTGACGGCGGATTCCCGAAAGCTGTTCAGTACGATTCCGCCGACGACCGCAGGACATACATTGAAAGCGTCGTTGCCGAGATATTCAAAAAAGACATCCGCCGCCGCATAAAGATCCGCAATCTTTCCGTGTTCCAGAAAGTTCAGACATACCTTGTCAACAACTTCGGCGCGACGACAGGTCTCGACAACCTCCTTGATGACCTTGAAAAGGCGGAAACGCACATCAAGCGCGAAACGCTGAACCGGTACATCGGCATTCTGAAGGACGCAAAGATCCTGTATGAATGCAGCCGGTTCGACCTCAAGTCCCGCAGATCCATCAGGGGAGAACAGAAATACTACCTGTCCGACCTCGGCTTCTACTTCGCCACCAATACCGACAACCGGATCAACTACGGGCCGGCGCTTGAAAACGTAATCTACACCTACGCCCGTTCTCACGGCTATGCGGCAAGCATAGGGCGCATCGGAACGCTTGAATGCGACTTCATCCTCCGCAGGGGCGATACCGGCTACGCCTACGTGCAGGCGTGCATGACGATGATGAACGACCGCAAGACCGAAGACCGAGAATACGCCCCGCTTGAGAAGATTCGCGACAACTACCCCAAATACATCCTCACGCGCAACGATCCCATCCAGCAGCGTAACGGCATCATCCACCGCAACCTTCCGGAATTCATGCGCGCCAGCACCGCGTTCTGAACCACAGGCCAACACATACTCGCCACGCTTGTCGCGATCCGTTGTGGGAGCGGCCGCGCTTGTCGAGGTGGCGGGCGTCCCGCCCCTCCGCTCCCGCGCTACCGCTTGCCACCATGTAATCGCCGACGCCCCAAATTCCAATAAGTATGGTATAATTTCCTGCGGCTGAATGAAAGACGCGCTCGAGCTTTTCGCATCGCGCTTTGCGCCCCCCTCCCTGAAGGAAGGCGGGGCGGTGGCCATTTCGTCTCTTACCGGCGCGGCCGACGCCTTTCTCGCACTCGCGCTCTCAAAGGATTCGCGGCTCGTCCTCGCGGCAACTCCAGGTCTCCCCGACGCCGACCGACTGTCCGATGATCTCCGAGTTCTTTCCGCGGCAGTCCCCTCGGCACGCGAGGTTCGCGTCCTCGAATTCCCCCCGCCTCTCGCCGGAGACGTCGGCGCACTCGGCACACGGCTAAAGACGCTCGCCGCCCTTCGCGCCTGGCCACTCTCACCTTACCCCTGCGTTCTTGTCGTCTCATCGCCGGCCCTCGCTTCCCCTGTTCCGACTGGCGCTCCCCCCGTCATTTCTCTGGGGACAGACCCCGAAAAATTGGGGACAGACCCCATAAAGTTTGGTGAAATTTGCGAGAAACTCGCCACTTTTGGCTACAATCGCGTTCCAATGGTCGAACAAGTCGGCGATTTCTCCGTGCGCGGCGGCATTGTCGATGCGTGGAGCCCGGGAGAGGAATTCCCGATAAGAGCCGAGTTCTTCGGCGACGACCTCGAGAGCATCCGCACCTTCGACGCCGCCACGCAGATGTCGATAGAGCGCGTCGAAAAGGCCGCGCTGCTGCCCGCCGGCGGCAAGGACGAAGAGCCCGGCAAGCAATGCTCGCTTCTCGACCTACTCCCCGACGGCTCAGCAGTCCTCGCGCTTGAGCACAACGACTACTCGCTCCCTGTTCCACGCACGATCGCATCGGAGATGCGCCCCTACCAGTTCACTTTCGTCTACACAGGCGACCCCGCGCCGCGCGGCGTTCCCACGGGGAAGTTCCAGACGACGCCCCTCCCCGGCTTCGCCGAACTCGGCGCAGACGAAGCGCACCATCCCGAGCTCTTCGACGCCGCCCGCGGCCGGCTCGAACGCCATCTCGCAGCCGCGAAGAAGCGCGGCGACCTCGTCCTCGCAATCGACGACCTCTCCGGCGGCTTCGAACTCTCCGCGCCGGCAGCGAAGGACGGCGCGGACGGGAGGTCCCTCCTCGTGGTCGCCAAGTCCGACCGCGTGTTCGCGAAGAGGAAGACCCACCTCCGAAACGCCGCGCTCGCGAGAGGCGCGCGCCTCAACGACTTCGACGAACTCGAGCCGGGCGAATACGTGGTTCACGTCGACTACGGCGTTGGACGGTTCGTCGGATCGTCAGAAATCCTCGTGAACGGCAAGCGCTCCGAGGTCTTCACGATAGAGTATGCCGACGGCGCGAAGCTACATGTGCCGGCAGCCCACGCACATCTCCTCTCGCGCTATGTCGGCGTAAAGGGCGAGGCGGTCCGACTGCACCGGCTCGACGGCAAGCGCTGGGCGAAGGACAAGGCCGACGCGCAGAAGGCGGTCACCGACCTCGCCGCGGCGCTCCTCGAGACGCAGGCGCGGCGCGAGCTCGTGCCGGGATTCGCCTACGATGTGGAGTGCGACGGAATAGACGCGTTCGAGGCCGCGTTCCCCTACGAGGAAACTCCCGACCAGGCCGCCGCGATAGCCGCCGTAAAGAAGGATCTCGCGGCACAGAAGCCGATGGACCGCCTCATCTGCGGCGACGCGGGCTACGGCAAGACGGAAGTCGCGATGCGGGCCGCCTTCATAGCCGCGATGAACGGCAGGCAGACGGCGGTTCTCGCGCCGACCACGGTCCTTGCGGAACAGCACTTCGAGACCTTCACCTCGCGCTTCGACGGAACGCCCATACGAATCGAGTCCGTCTCGCGCTTCCAGTCCACGGCGACGCACAAGGGGACATTCCAGCGGCTTGCGACCGGTGCCTGCGACATCGTCATCGGAACGCACGCGATACTCTCGTCGAAGATCGCGTTCCGCGACCTCGGGCTCATAATCATCGACGAAGAGCAGCGCTTCGGCGTGAGGCACAAGGAGTTCCTGAAGCGGCTCCGCGCGACCGCCGACGTGCTGACGCTCTCGGCGACGCCGATTCCAAGGACGCTGTACCTGTCGATGACGGGGGCGCGCGACCTCTCGCTCATCCGCACGCCGCCGCGCGAGCGCGTCGCGGTCGAGACGAAGGTCGTGCGCGACCTGCCCGATGTCGTGCGATCCGCGATAGAGGCGGAGATCGCCCGCGGCGGACAGGTGTTCTTCCTCCACAACCGCGTGTCCACGATCGGGAAGACGGAGAAGCACCTCGCGCAGATATGCCCGGGCGCGCGCATCGTAGTCGCCCACGGGCAGATGGACGCGAAGACGCTCGCGCGGAAGATGCGCGACTTCGAGCGCGGGAAGTTCGACATCCTGCTTTCGACGACGATTGTTGAATCCGGCATAGACATTCCGAGGGCGAACACGATAATAGTCGACCACGCCGAGATGTTCGGGCTCGCGGACCTCTACCAGCTGCGCGGCCGCGTCGGGCGCTCGTCGCGCGAGGGGCACGCGTACTTCCTCCTGCCCTCGGAAGGCCTCGTTGACTCGGACGCACGCGAACGCCTCGCCGCGCTCCAGCGGCACGGCGCGCTCGGCTCGGGGTTCAACCTCGCCGTCCGAGACCTCGAGCTCCGCGGCGCGGGCAATCTCCTCGGCTCGCAGCAGTCGGGCCACATCGCGGCAGTCGGCTTCGGGCTGTACTGTCAGCTGCTGCAGCGCACGATCGCGATGATGAAGGGGGAGAAGGTGCAGGACATCGTCGAGGTCAAGCTGCACCTCGACTTCATCGACTACTCGCCCGCGAGCGAGGACGACGCAAGCGCGGCCGCGCTCCCCTACTCGTATGTCGAGGAAGACGTCCAGCGCATGAGCTTCATGAAGCGCTTCGCCGAGGCGGCGGACGAGAAAGTGGTCGCCGCGCTTGCCGCGGAGCTGCGCGACAGGTTCGGCCCTCTGCCGCCGGCGGCGAAGCGGCTCGTCGCGCTTGCGAAACTCCGCGTTGCATGTGCCGCGGCAAAGATCAGCAACATCGACGTGAAGGACCGCCGCGCGGTGTTCTACAAGGTCGGCTCGCGCGACGTCGCGTTTGTCCGCGACCTCAGGGGCAAGACTCCCGACCGCAAGATCGCCGAGCTCGCCGCCTTCGTCGCGGGAAAGAAATAAGGCCTAAATGCCGCGGGAGCGCTTGATTTCTTCCCACGCATTGTTGATGCGAGCCATCTGCTCGGTCGCGCGCGCGACCATTTCTTCGGGGAGGCCCTGGGCGCGAAGGAGGTCGGGATGGTGCTTCTTCGCCTGCGCGCGATAGGCGCGGCGCAGCTCGTCGTCGGACGCGCTCGAGTCGCAGCCGAGGATTTCGTATGGCGACGGTTCGTACGAATAGCTCCGGCGCGAAGACTGGCGCGAGTTCAGACGACGACGGCACTGCTCGGCGAAGAGGGACGGACGTATGCGCAGCTGCGTGACGATCATCTCGAGGATGCGGCGCTCGCTTGCGGACACCTCGCCGTTGGCACAGGCGACATCCCAGAGAATGTCGTACATCAGCTCGCGCATTACGACGCCGCGCGCGACGGCGGCGAACGACTCGGCGTAGTCGAAGATCGTGTGGTAGTCGGTCTTCGCAGCACGGAACGCCCGTATGCAGATTTCGCGATTGCCGGGGGTGAGCTCGAGGCGCTCGAAGGCCTGCTCCGCGGCCGCTATCTCCGACTCGTCCACATGTCCGTCTGCCTTGGCGAGCTTCGCCAGCATCGCACCGACGGCAGTAAGGAAGACGATCTCGCGCTCACGCGAAGAACCGGCGCGAGACGAGGCGCGGCCCCTCGCATTGCCATACGACCTTTGCGTCCTCGCGCCTCCGCCAGCGATGTTTCTGGCTCCTTCGCCGAAGAAGTTGCCGATCTTGTTTCCGATTACCGCGCCGAGAATGGCGGAGAGCGCACCGAATCGGGAGCCCACCAAAAAGCCGATTGTTCCTCCTACCCAGCCCATCAGCCGTTCTCCGGAATCAGGCGGCGAATGTCGACTGGCAGCAAGTTGGCGGCGTCAAGGTTGGTGAGCGGGCACCATTCGAACCCGATCCAGTCTTCCTGCGCCGTGACATCGCCGTTCGCGATCGAGAGCTCGTAGACGAGGTTTATCTCGCAGTGCTTTTCGCCGTGCTGGAGGAACGAGCTTTCAACGACGCCGAGAAACTTCCCAGCCGTCGAGTCGAGCCCTGTCTCCTCCTTGATCTCGCGGACAAGCGCCTCCGCGCCTGTCTCGCCAAACTCGATGTGTCCGCCTGGGAGATAGGTCGTGCCAAGCCCTTTTCCCCTGCACAAGAGAACCTTGCCGTCCTTCACGCATACACCACGGGCGATCGTCTCGATCTCGCCGCGCGTACCCGACAGGATTCGCTCCCACACGCCGCAGACGGTGTCGCGCTTCGCCGGAGGAACCGCCGCCGCTACGCGTGCGAGAATCTCGCGCTCGCGCTCCGCGTCGACGCGTGGCAGGCCTTCCCGGGCCTTCAGCGCACGGATGCGGTCGGTAACGTCGAAGCGCCGCCTGAGCGCGGCGAGAATCGCGTCATCCGCCGCGTCGACTTCATTCCTCAACTCGTCCAGCTCGCTCATTTATCCTCCGCCCTAATTGACAATTCAGCGCTGAGTTCCTTTGTCTGACTGTCGACCATACCTTCGACCTCATAAGAAACGGTTTTTTGTCCGTTGTCCATCCGCGTATGGCAGTCAATGAACGAAATCCTGTATCGTGAATTGTCAGTTGACGAACGCCAGCGCTCGTGCCGCTTGAGAGCTTCCTCGGGCGTCTCGCCCGTCGCCGGTTCCATCTTGACGCCAAATCGTTGGCTGATATCAGCGGCGATGTCGAGCACATTTTTCCGGCAGTCGTCCAGTGGCAGTTTGAGATTGCTCAGATGGACGCTTCCAAGGGCTTTTTCTTCTCCGTAGAAATTCAGGCTTAGCGTCTGGCATCCGAAATACGGTTTCGAAAGGCGAGCGATGGCGAAGTAATGCTGTTTCGTTCCATCATAAGTGGAGGAATGCAGTTTCGCGCCGAGCAACTTGGCGGCTTCCGGCGAGCCGATGCGCAGGTCGAACGGCGAGTCAACGACCAATTCGCCGTTTTCCATTCGCATGTGCTCCTCTTTGTAGGCATCAGGAAGCATGGGCACAGCGGATTGTGCACTGCCCGTTTCAACCGAC
>JAFQYM010000020.1 GCA_017406465.1 Kiritimatiellia bacterium
GAGTTCGCGCGTTCGGCAGGACGAGCCGCCCGGACGAAGCCGACAACGCCAGATTGCCAACCTTAACAAAACGACAAGCCCCAACTTCCGGCTAAACTTTCGTTTAGCCTTTCTAAGTTTCGTTTACTTTGGCAAACAGCCAACCGCAGAAAAAATAGTTGGAGTGAAGAGTTGGAGTGGGAGAGGGGAGGTTATAGCCGTGTAGAACATGTAGAACGTGTAGAAAATGCAGAGCCGCGGCAGATTTGCTGCGGCTCCGAGCGAGAGACTGGCGTAAGGCGTCAGGAAACGGCAGGCGAAACGCGAAGCGTGAGCCCAAGCGCATTCAGCACCCGCATCATTGTCGAGATCGTAGGATTCCCACCATGGGCGAACGCCTTGTAAAGATTCTCACGCGTGACTTTTGCCCTGCGAGCAACCTTGCTCATGCCCTCCGCCCTGGCAACATCGCCAAGTGCAGTTACCATAAATTCAGGATCATGCTCTTCCATAGCCGCCTCAATGTAAGCAGCACGGTCCTCGGGAGTCTTAAGCTCCGATTCAATGTTCCAATTATATAGTTTCGGTTTCATGCCTACCTCCATTCAAATGCTTGCCGCTAATTTCTTTGCGATCTCGATATCCGTCTTCTGCGTCGACTTGTCGCCCCCTGCCAACAAGATCACGATTTCACCATTCCTCTCCGTGTAATATATTCGATAACCTGGACCAAAATCAAATCGCAATTCAAACACGCCATCGCCAACCGATTTCGCATCGCCGACATTCCCGCACTGCATACGCCTGATACGCACGGCTATTCTCAGTCTCGCCTTGCGATCCTTTAGCCTCGCATACCATTTCATGTAAATCTTCGTCTGTCTAATTGTTTTCACAACACGAATTGTATCATATATTTCACAGCCCTGTCAATAGGGAACCAAACGTAAACCCTATAAGATTACGGTGCGGACGAAATCGCGGGGTGGGGTTGGGAAGTGGGGAGGTTATAGCCGTGTAGAACATGTAGAACGTGTAGAAAATGAGGAGCCGCGGCAGATTCGCCGCGGCTCGTGATTGGCGCAGTTCTCCGCCGACCGCCGATCAGTAGATCAGGAACAAGACGCCCTGAGCATGACCTGTAAGATTGAGCAGAAGCTGCCGCGCCGTGGAGAGTTCCGCCTCCTCCGCGAGCGGCGCGCCACCGACACCCCACTTGAACGCGCCGGTCGGGGAGCCGTCGCGCTCGGGAACCGTGAAAGTGCTGTTGTCGCTCAGCACGGTCTCGTAGAACCCCGCCGTCGTCTGGATGAGGACATTGTTCTCGATTGTGCCACTGACCTTGAGCGCCGGGGAGTTCGGCGATACCGCGAAGGTGTGCGTGGCCTGCGTTCCATCGGCTTTGTCCGGCTCCCCGAAGGTGTTCGTGCCGTGGTTGAAGACGAAGGGGACCTCGGCGTAGCCGCCGACCGGCACCTCGAAGACGACCCCCGCCGGCTGCCCGGTAAGTTTATACGGGCTAAACCAGGTCTTGGCGGTGAGCTTCGGGGCCTCGCCACGGAAGACAATGGCCTCGCCATCGTTCGGGAGGCACTGCACCCCAAGTCGCAGATAGGTGTTCGCCGTGACGGTGGAATTGTCGACAAGAAGGACGGAGTCGGTTCCGGACACGGTCACCTCGCCCGCCGTGGCGGTTGTGCCGTCCGTGAACTCCATCCGCGAATACGGCGCACAGATCTTCAACTGCTTGTTGTTGTTTACATTGAGCGCGACGTTCGAGAAGCGCACGAGGATGTTGGAATAGGCGACCGGGCCGCCGTCATCTTGGGCGTGACGCATGATCTGCCAGTCATTGTTGAACGTAACCGCCATTTCCTCGAACTTGATCTGCGTGTCGGAGCAGACATGATTCGCATTGTCGTTATATTGGACGGGAGTCTGGGCTGTAATGCCGCTGGACGCCCGGCCCGCGCCGCGGAAGGTGATGTCGGACGCGCCATCCACGGCGTTCGGCACAAAAGCCCCCACCGAATATTTCCCGTCGATCGTGACGACGACGGGGTTTGCCAACGTACAGTTCCTAAAGGACGCAGTTGCGGTGGTTGTCCGCGGATAACCGAGGTTGTCAGGCTTGTCACTAGCCCAGTGTGCCACGTTGGTCCAGTTGCCATTCCAATCGCCATCCACGGCCTGCCAGGTGTAGATGGCCTTGTCAACAAGATTGATGGTGCCAGTCTGCTTAACCGACCACGCCGTGCCGTTGGGTACGCCCGCCGATGTGACGCATTCGTTTGATACGACGCACTCGTACTTGAGGTTCACCCACGACGGGTGGCTGTACTGCAATGTCACGTCGTCAGGCGCGTCTAGCGCCGTGCGTGTCCCGGCCGTAACGAAGTCACCCCATGTCTTGCCGTTGTCCTCGCTCCACCGGACCAGGACGTATGTCGTCCCGGCGCCAAGTGTGTTGAGCGGCGCCGTAACTGTGAAAGTCCTCTGGTCGGCGACGGCCGTGACATCGCCCGAGACCGACTGGCCTATGGTCGTGAAGGAAGCTCCCGTCGCGGCGACGACGACATTTCCGTCGTCGTCCTGCAGCTCGACCTCCCAGTAGTAGGTCGTATTCGGGGAGAGTCCGTCCATGTTCAGCGCGAATGCGCCGACCTCGAAGGTCGCCTGCGCGCTGTGGTTCAGCGAGGCGGCCGAAGTGCCCCAGCTGACGCGGACGACGCAGTTCGACGGAACGGAGCGCGAGGCGCCTGCCGAAGTGACAAGACCAGTCACCGTGGCGTATGCGCCATCGACGCGCGAAACGAGAACGTCGCTCGCGTTTGGCAGCACCTCCTCTTCCGCGTTCTCGTTTTCGTTAACGTAGAAGGAAAGCATCTCGGAGGAATACGCCTCTTCGCCGTCCGCGTTGACCGCAAGCAGCTTGACATAAACGGTGCGCTTGTCGGCTTTGAGGGGGAACGAGCCGGTTCCGAGCCCGATCGCGTCCGTCGCGATGACGTCCGTGTGCGTGAGTGCGGTCTTCGCGTAGCCCCAGACGGCCTTGACTTGCGCGACTTCGTCGTGGCCATATCCGGCCCAGGCGACGCGGAAGGCGATGTCGCCCGTGAAAGCGGCGTCGTTGCATGTAGCCGACTGGAGCGAGATGATCGGCTCCGGGACTGTGGAGGGCTCGCCCTGCGAGGCATAGCGGATGATCACGATGCCGTCGCCACCGTCGCCACCCTGGTAGCTATCTTCGGAATATGTCGAACCGCCGCCGCCGCCGCCGCCGAAGCCGTCCACGCCGGCCGAGGCATACTGGCTGCCTTCCGTCTTGTCGTACTGGCCGCCCTTGCCGCCGCCGCCGTTGCCGGCTGCGCCGGCGGTGCCGGTTCCGGTGCTGGTGATGACCGCTTTCGCGCCGCCGCTGCCGCCGCCGGCGTAGTGGAGCGACTCGCCCGTGATGTCACAGGAACGTCCGTTGCCGCCGACGCCCGATCCCTTTGTCGCTTCTTTATCACTAAATTCAATGGAGCCTCCAACGGCCGCCGCGCCACCGCCGCCGGCGCCTAGGTTCTGCTGCCATGTTCCAGATGGAACATCGCCGCCGTCATGACCCTGATCCGCGGTGCCCGAACCGGTCGCATAACCCGACCACGCCGTGCCGCCGCCACTGCCGCCGCTCTGGCCGGCAAACGTCGCGGTCTGGTCATTAAGCTTGCCGTTGCCGCCCGCGCCGCCGCCGATCATCTCTATATCAATGCTTCCACCTTTAATTGACGAATTACCGCCGTTCGAGCCGTAGGCGGTCGCCGACGTGGCGGCGACGCCGCCCGCACCGACGTGGACGGAGTATCCGGTTCCTGGCGTCACGCCGAGCGCCGCATTGTAGTAGTAGCCGCCTGCGCCGCCGCCGCCGCCGGCATAGTAGCCGCCCGGGCCGCCGCCGCCGACCACGAGCGCACGGACGCTGTTCGCGTAGGACGGTGGCGTGAAGACATAGTCGTTCGTAATCGCGCCCTGTTCGTCGAACCCGACGCGGAAGTAGTGTATCCAGTCGTCGCCGACGCGCGTCATGTCGCCGCCCGTGCCGCCGACGCCGACGCCGCTCGTCGTGAAGGCGCCCGTCACCTCGTCCGAATCGACGCCCTCGTCGTTCGTGACCTTGATCTTGTAGGAGTAGGCCGTCGCAGGCGTCAGTCCCTTGACAAGCCCAGACAAAGCGCCAACCGGCAAACCCGTCGCGAGCGCCGTGTAGTCGGCCGGCTCGCCTTCCGCCGTCTTCCAGACCTTCACGTTAAAGGCGCATTCGTTCGCCGCGGAGGAACCGAGCGAGGAAATCGCGTTGCCGAACTGGACGTGGCTCGCGCCCGTGTCAACAATCTGCAGGTTCGCGACCGGGCGCTCGACGACCGCGACCTCCACGACCGATCCGGCCGTCAGAAACGCGGCAGTGTTCACCGTGTCGTAATCCGCCCTGACGCGGGCGGCACTCACCTTGCCCGAACCCAGGCGAACCTCGTCCATCACACCGTAAAGGGCGCGATCCGAAGTTAGGTTTGCAAAATTGCCAATGACAAAGTTGAGATTGTCGACCTGGGAAACGGCATTCTCATCCTTCCACAAGGCTTTGTCGCCAATCTGACCGCCATTATAGAACGTTGTCGCCCTACCCTTGCCGTTCGCGTCTGCATACCACACGACATCGACCTTTGCCCAAACATTGGCAGCCGCCAGTCCAGACATGGAGCCAATTTGGCTGTATGCATTTTTTTCTCCGCCATTGCCGTAGACGCGAAGTTGGTTCCAGGTGTCATGCAACTGAAGCGCCCACCCAGCATCAGACCCGGAACCACGACGTCCGAGGAGCACGCACCACTTGGCGGAATTGCCCGTCGATGTCGTTTTGAACCAAAATGAGACATGAAACGTGGAACCAAGCGCATTCAGTTTCGCGTTATTGGCGGCTACACTTGCATCAACGACGAGTCCGGCAGCCTTGCGGTCGTACACGTCGCTGATTTGCCACGATCCGCCGATCTTACCTGCGGCATCCGCCGTGGACTTGCCCTGCGCCGCGCAATCAAGGGCGTTGGTGGAGGAGTCCTTGACCGCCGTGCCGGCGGAACCCGACTCGTTCAGGTGCCAGACGCCGGTGTAGTCGGCCCAGACGTTGTCGGAGTTGAGCACCTTGCCGGTCTTGGAGGAGCGGTACCACATCGCGAACTCCGTGCCGTTCGTCATGCGCGGGAGGTTGACCCACACGAGCGACTCGCCAGACGGG
The DNA here is from genome assembly GCA_017406465.1 of Kiritimatiellia bacterium. Taxonomy (GTDB): domain Bacteria; phylum Verrucomicrobiota; class Kiritimatiellia; order RFP12; family UBA1067; genus UBA1067. Next base: position 5,255 of record JAFQYM010000020.1, read on the forward strand.
TTCCACGTGTCGATTTCGTACGGGATACCGTTGGTCTCGGCATCGACAAAGCCAATGTCCACGAGCGAGAGGTCGCTGCCGTCAGCATAGAAGTCGGAATACTTGAAGCCGCTGATCGCCGTGGAAAGGCGCACAAGGACGGGGAAGTTTGTCTGGACTTCCGAACCGCCGTTGTAGCCGGCGACGGTGAACTTCACGCCGCGCGCGAACTCGGCGACGGTAGGATCGGGACGCGGCAAGTCATCTGCCCATGCGAACAGCGGCGCGATGACAAAAGCCGCAAGACCAAAGATGCTACAGATTTTCGTTTTCATACAAGGTTCCTTTCCAAGTTGTGAAATATTATACCAAAATTTTGCGCGAAGATGGACAGCTTTAGAAAAATAGTTGGAGTTGGAGAGCGGTGGTTATAGCCGTGTAGAACATGTAGAACGTGTAGAAAATGCGGAGCCGCGGCGGATTCGCCGCAGCTCGTGATTAGCGCGGAGCGTCACGACTCGGCGGGCGAGACACGAAGTGTAATCCAAAGCGCGTCCAGCACCCTCAATGATTATCCAACGGCAACAGGCGTCATACCGCAGCGCCGCCGCAACGGAAATATCTTAAGCGAGAAATCAAAACCACACCCTCTGAGGTATCTTGCAAAGGTTTCAAATGTGACATTCTGGCCGTTCTCTATGCGGCTGACATTTGCGCGAGGTATCTTCATTCGC